>CAZIXI010000098.1:0-11465 GCA_964543115.1 uncultured bacterium | reverse complement strand
GCCTAATCCACGCCGCCAGCGTTCGTTCTGAGCCAGGATCAAACTCTCCATAAAGTGTATTCTAAATAAACAAAATGCCCGCCTTCGGCGGACAAAAATGAAACCCCTCGTCGCCCTTCGGGCTTCTCGGGGCGGTAACGGAATTTAAAAATTCCGCTACCGAAGAATAGCACGTGGAATTGTGGGTACATCGCACAATAAAAATCTCAAAGAACAATAGTAAAAACAAACAAAAAACCCTATAAGCAACTTTTAGTAAATTGCTTTAGTGCGCGTAATTTATTATAATCTGCCAGTGGTGTCAAGAGAAAAAAACAATATTTTTTTCGCTATTAGCATATTACCAGAAGCGCAGCTGTTTTTCAAGTTGATTCTGAGGACCCGGACAAAAGCCTATTTCGCTTAAGTAGCTGACTTGCAGGTCGTTAACCGCGTGGGCTACGTATCCAGCCTTATTTTTACCATTAAGTTGGTGCATTAACCTTATTTTGCCTGTTTTTCCACGATTCAAAAGAATTTGCTTTAAGGCCAGTTTTTTGTTAAAATATATGTATATATGAAAGGAGGGTCTATGTCAGTACAGAATAAAAAGTTATTTAGTGTTTTGTTGTCAGGGTTGCTAATCTCAGTTTTGTTTTTCTCTTCTGAGGCAAAGGCCGGCACCATCGAAGTAACCTTCGAGGACGGCTTGATTTCTGTTTCTGCCGAAGAGGCCACCGTCAGAGAAGTTATGGCCGCGGTCAAGGGAAAAACAAAAGTTGATTACCGCTTTAACGGCACACCACCGACGGCAAAAGAAACAGTATACTTCGGTGAAATGGATTTAGAAAACGGATTACTAGAAATTTTAAGTATCTACGCGCTGGATAATTATCTTATCTCTGAAGGTGAAACCGCGGGAGATGTTGAATCAATAGAGATATATTGTGAGAGTGCCAGCGACACTGCCCCTTCCGCTAAAAGTGATTCTGCTGATTCATATAATTACCCCAGCGATACTCCGGTAACTTATGAAGATGGTTCCCTGACGGTAAACATTAAAAATGAATCAATCCTGGGGGTTATTTCAGACCTGGAAACAGAAACAGGGCTTATATTCAATGTCACCGGGGACATCCCGGAGGAAGAGATTTCCGTAAAAGTCAGTAAATCTACTTTAAAGAAAGGCCTGGAATCCGTCTTCAGGAAAATGCCCTTAAAAAATTATAAATTCAATTATGATCCTTACGCGGACACTGAATCAGTAATTGAAAGTGTGGACCTGGTATTCAGCGGCGGAGAAGAGGAAGAAGCCACCCCGGAAGAAGAAGAGTCAACTACCGCTTCCACTAAAAAGATTGAAGATGCCAGTGATAAATACGCGCCTCCGGGAAGTGAAACAACTACTACTTCCGATACGGGTAAACGTATATATAGTACGGAAATAAAAGACGCCAGCGCTGATTACAGACCACCGACAAGCACCGGCAGCGGATCAACCATTTACGGCGCTGAAACGAAAAGTACCAGCAGCGGTCCCGGAATATATGGTACTGAACGTAGAACCAGCAGCGGTGCCGGTCCAGGAATTTATGGCACTGAAAGCCGCAGCTCAAGCGGCGCCGGACCCGGCATTTACGGCACTGAAAGCCGCAGTAGTAGTAGCAGCGGACCCGGGATGTATGGTTCTGAATCCCGCTAAAACTTTGCCAACAAAAAATTATTGAGTATTCTATGGTTTCTCTCCGTGAAACGTCTCCGTGAAACGTCTCCGTGAAACGTCTCTACTCTATTGAAAGGGGGAATGCATGAAGAGTTGTTCTTTTCTTTTTTTTCTGGTTACTGTTCTATTTGTTCTAGTCTTCCTCGCCGGCAGCGCATTTGCGGCTACCATTAACGTACCGGCAGATTATCCCACGCTAAACGCTGCCGTTGTCGCCTCCAGCGCAGGCGATACTATTATTATAGCGGCAGGCACGTATAGTGATTCAAATATTTACATAGATGGTCCTCTATCTCCTCTGACCATTACCGGAGCGGACCAGGATACAACTATAGTTAATGCCGGCGGTAATAACCGGGTAATGGAAATTACCGGCGCAACAGTAAATATTTCCGGCCTGACATTAACCAATGGCGCGATTGATGGCGAGACAGGATCCGGAATTTATATAACAGATGGGGCTACCGTCACTATTTCTGACTGCACAATCAGTAATAATACTACTACTAATCAATCTGCCGGCGGCATTGATATAACCGACGGCGCTACCTGCACATTAGACAGCTGCACGGTTGCCAATAACAGCGCGGAAAGCAGCGCCGGGATTAGTGTTGATGCCGGAGGCACACTTACCATCATTGATTCAACAATTTCCAATAACACCGCTACACAAAATGAAGGCGGAGGAATACGTATAGATGGCGGTGGAGTAACAGCCACCATTACAAACTCCACCATTTCCAGTAATACCTCTGAAAGCAATGGCGGTGGTATTTCTATTTCTGATGGAGCTACAGCCACAATAACCGGCTGTACTGTCGCTAGTAATACCACAGGCGGCCCCGGAGGAGGCGGTATTACTACTGGCGCAGGCTGTGAGACAACAATAACCGGCTGTACCATATCCAGTAATTCGGCAACGGGCGGCGGTGGCGGCGGCTTAAGAATCGTTAACCCAACAGCGTCTCCCGTAACAGTAACAAATTGCCTAATAACAAATAATGAAATAGCGGGTACTGGCTCTGGTCTCTGGATCCAATGTGATGATCTAACTTTGACAAATTGTACGATTGCAAATAACACCGAACAATCCGGCGGAACAATATTCGTTGCTTCCGGTTCCTCTGCCACTTTTACAAATTGCATTATTGCCGATGCTCCTACGTACGGCATTGTGGATGCAAACGAAACCCCGATAACAGCAATGCAATATAACCTTTTTTACAACAACACCACTGCCCCCTACGCCACTACAGCGGATCAGGGATCAACATTTACTACCTATAGCATAGCTGAAATAAATGCGATTACCATTCCAGCCTCTACTGGTAATATCGGCACAAACCCGAGATTTCTACCCGCTGAGAGCAACTACCATCTCCTGTCTCCATCACCCTGCATTAATGGAGGTACCAGCAGCGGCGCGCCAACAACAGACCGGGACGGAAATACCCGGCCGCAAGGACCCAGTTATGACATCGGCTGTTATGAATATCTCTCCAGTACCTGGTATTTTGCCGAAGGCTGTACCCGGGAGGGATTCGATACCTGGATTTTAGTGCAAAACCCCACTGCCTCTACAGCGGAGGTAACCGCTACTTTCTATAATGAATCCGGCACCACTACTACACTAACCGGCATTAATATAATGCCAACCAGCAGATACAGTATCAATCTAAATTCCTCTCTCTCCTCCGTGGACGGTTTCAACAATAATGATGTTTCTGCCAAAATAGAAGCAATCAACGACGTTAGCATTAAAGCCAACCGCTCAATGTACCTCACTAATGGTGCCTGCCATACCAGTCAGGGCACAAGCAATACCGCTACTACCTGGTACTTTGCCGAAGGCGCCACTGCCGCTCCCTTCGACGAATGGCTGCTTATGCTTAACCCCAATGATACCGCCGTCACTGTTAGTATGGAGTTTTACACTGAAGACGGCACAACAGTAACACCAGATGATATTAGCGTGCCGGCAACCAGCAGATATACCGTGCAGGTAGACAATTTAACTGATCTGGGCAATCTTAATGGCATCGGCGCGAAAATCACAACCACTAATACCGGTGGAATTGTTGTTGAACGGTCAATGTACATGGATGACCGAGGGACTTGTAGTATCGGAACCCCTGCCTTAAACACTACCTGGTATTTGCCGGAAGGGGCAACTAATGGGTTCAGGCAATATGTCCTGATTACCAATCCCAATAGCTCTGCCACTACCGCTACCTGCACCTTTTATAAAGAAGACGGCACAACCGTGGAAAGCACCGCCAGTATCGGCGCCTATAGCAGATACACAACAGCGATCAATGATATTTCCGGCTTGGCCGATCTCAATGGCGTAGGCGCCAAAATCACAGCCACCGCTAGTATAGTTGTGGAACAAGCACTATATAACGATACTATTGCCACCTGCGGCATCGCCTCTCCCAGCACAGGCACCACCTGGTACCTGGCCGAAGGCTGCACCAACGGCTTTGACACTTATGTGCCAATCCTCAATCCCAACAGCACTTCCACTACCGCTACCTACACCTTGATGAATGAAGACGGCACCACTGTACAGGCCACACAGACCATCCCCGCCAACAGCCGGGCAACACTTAAGGTCAACGATGTCTCTGATATGGATGATGTTACCGGCTTTTCCACCCAGGTCTCCTCTGCTGATAACGTGGGCATTGTGGTGGGCCGGGCTATGTATCAGGATAGTGGGGATGGACATTATAGCATTGGCGGCAATTAGCATTCTAAATGCCGCTACCAATTTCACACTTCGTAAGTGTGAAATTTGGTAGCGGTCGTTTATTTCCTTACAGCGGGCCGGGCAGTCTATATTCATTCCTGTAATGGCAGTCCCAGCTTTGCTGGGGCAAGCCCGGCCCCTACTGCAGACAATTCTTGACTTTTCCGTTATATTTCTCTTATAATACTTCTTTCAATCAAAGGAGAAATTTATGATTAAAGCCGCTATTGTCGGAGCAACCGGATATACCGGGCTGGAACTAATAAAAATTCTCTTAAACCATCCCCAGGTAAAGATCCAATCCCTTACCGCTAAGATAGATAAACCAAAAATGTTTATCGATGAGGAATTCCCCAGCCTGAAAGGAAAAGCCCACCTGATCTGCTATGATTTTTCACTTGCTAAAATCCCCAAAGATATTGATGTTGTTTTTCTGGCTGTGCCACATACAGTGGCCGTCAAACTGGCTCCCCATTTTCTCGCACAAAAAATAAAGGTAATTGACCTGAGCGCGGATTTCCGGCTTAACGACCCTTTTATCTATCAAAAATGGTACAAAACAGCACACACCGATAGCGGTCTGCTTAAAAAGGCTGTTTACGGATTACCGGAATTGAACGCCGCTAAGATAAAAAAAACCTCTCTGCTGGCCAATCCTGGCTGTTACCCCACCGGCTCAATCCTCGGCATAGCCCCGGCCCTGAAAAACAATCTGGTTACTCCTTCCCCGATTCACATAAACGCCACTACCGGCACTAGCGGCGCCGGCCGCAAGGCCGCCCTGGCCCTGATCTTTTCTGAATGCGCCGGCAACATTAAGCCTTACAAGGTATTGAACCATCAGCACCAGCCGGAAATAGAGCAGGAACTGAGCAAGGTGGCCGGTAAAGATGTGCAGATTTCCTTTGTGCCCAATCTGGCGCCGCTGGACCGCGGGATCTTGAGCACAATCTTTATGCGCTTAAACAAACCGCTAAAAACAGAAAAGGTAATTGAGCTCTATCAGCAATTTTATAAAAAAGCACCGTTTACTGTGGTTTTGCCCAAAGGCAATTTCCCCCAATTGAAAAATATTACCAATTCTAATTTCTGCCATATCGGCATCAAGGCCCAAAATAAGGAACTGGTTGTGATTACCGCTATTGATAATCTGCTTAAAGGCGCTGCCGGCCAGGCTGTGCAGAACATGAACCTGATGTTCCGCCTGCCGGAGGAGATGGGCCTACTATGAGTCCCTTGAATGTTATCTTACCCAGCGGTTTCCGCGCCGAAGGCCTGCATTGCGGCATCAAAAAACGCAATAAGGATCTCGCCCTGCTCTATTCAAAAGTACCCGCTGTTGCCGCCGGGGTTTTTACCACCAACCAGGTTCAGGCGGCACCGGTTAAACTAACCAGAGAAGTAGTTTGTAACGGCACGATCCAGGCAATTATTGCCAATAGCGGTAATGCCAACTGTGCCAGCGGCCCGCAATCCGAACGTGATGCCATGGAAATGGCCAGGGTTACGGCGCAGGAGCTGGAAATTGATATCGCCAAAGTGGCTGTGGCCTCCACCGGTTCTATCGGCAAACCACTACCAATAAGAATAGTCATTGAAGGAATTGAAAATTTGGTAAAGAAAATTAATCCACAAGGTCTCGCCAGCGCCGCCCAGGCGATTATGACTACCGATACCGCTGCCAAGGCAATCTCCAGAGAGATTACCCTGGGCAAACATAAAATTACTATTTCGGCTATTGCCAAGGGCGCGGGTATGATCCAGCCCAATATGGCCACTATGCTCTGTTTTATTATGACTGACCTGCAGATCAGCCGGCCGTTATTCCAGCAATTAATTAAAGAAAGCGTTAATCAATCCTTTAATTGTATTACCGTTGACGGCTGTATGAGCACAAATGACATGGTGCTGGGCATGGCTAACGGCCTGGCAGACAATCCCCCGCTGGAAAATACCGGTAAGGAATTCGACCTGCTGCAAAAAGAATTTAACGAAATCACCCTGGCCCTGGCCAAAAAGATCGTCCGGGACGGTGAAGGGGCAACTAAACTGGTGCAGATCCAGGTTAACGGCGCCCATTCCCGGGAAAATGCCCGCCAGGTCGCCCTGAGCATTGCTAATTCTACTTTGCTAAAATGCAGTTTTTTTGGTGAGACCCTGAACTTCGGCCGCATCCTGGCGGCAGTGGGTACCAGCGGAGTACCGATTAACCCGCAAAATATTGATATTGCCATTGGGGAAATACAGGTTGTAACCAACAGTCAACCGGTCAGATACCCCGCCGCTGAAATAAGCAGCATCTTAAAACAAAAAAAGTTTTCTCTATCTGTAAATCTTCATCAGGGAGCTGACCGGGCAATTGTTTGGACCTGCGACCTGACACCAAAATACGTAAAAATCAACATGGAATAATACCTATGCAGCGGATTATCAAAAAAGCCAACGTACTGATCGAAGCCCTTCCCTACATCCAACGCTTCCGCGGGAAGACCGTAGTAATTAAGTACGGCGGCAGTGTTATCGGTAAAAAGGATTTTTCTGAAACCGTGCTCCAGGATGTTGTATTTATGGAATGTATCGGTATTAATCCTGTACTGATTCACGGCGGCGGGCACGCGATCAGCTCGGCAATGAAAAAGCTGGGCAAACAACCGAGATTCGTAAACGGCCTGCGCGTAACAGATAAGAAAACCATCAGCATTGTTGAAGATATCCTGCTTAACCGTGTTAATGCCGGCATTGTTAAAACCATAAAATCCTTTGGCGGAAAGCCGGTAGGGATTTCCGGCAAAAAAGGGATCATTAAAGCAAAAAAACATCTGGTAACGGTTTTCAATGAAGAAACCGAACAAAACGAAACCGTTGACATCGGTTTTGTCGGCGATATTACCGGGATATCTGCCGGCCCCCTGTGTGAAATTATTAAGCGGGAAGAAGTACCTGTTATCGCTCCGCTGGCCTACGACGGCCAGAATAATACCTATAATATTAATGCCGATATTGCCGCCGGCGTGATTGCCGCTACCTTACAGGCGGAAAAACTGGTTTTCCTTACCGATGTGGAAGGAATAATGAAAAACCCCGAAGACAAAACATCACTTATCTCTACCCTAAAGACTAAACAGGTAAAACAGTTTATTGATAATAAGATAATTCAAGGCGGCATGATCCCCAAGGTCAGCTCTTGCCTGCGCGCGCTGGCAGGCGGCGTACATAAAACTCATATCATTGACGGGCGGATTGCTCATTCATTACTGCTGGAAATTTTTACTGACAAAGGAATCGGCACTGAAATTGTGAAGTAAGGGAGAATATAATGGACAACACAAAACAACTCTATGATAGTTACGTAATCGGCTGTTACACCAAGACCCCGCTGGTTATCACTAAAGGTAAAGGCTCCTATATCTGGGATAGCAGCGGAAAGAAGTATCTCAATCTTTTTCCCGGCTGGGGCGTAAACGGTCTCGGCCATTGTCATCCGGCAGTGGTCAGGGCCATCCGGAAACAGGCCGGCAGATTGATCCATGTGCCCAATAACTTTTATATTCCCCAACAGGGCCGGCTGGCGGAACTGCTGATCAAACATTCTTTTCCCGGTAAATGCTTTTTTTCTAACAGCGGCGCGGAAGCAAACGAAGGGGCAATCAAGGTGGCCCGCAGATTCGGCAGTGCCAGCGGCAGATATGAGATTATTACCGCCCTGCAATCCTTTCACGGCCGCACCTTAACAACAATCAGCGCCACCGGTCAGAAGAAATATCAAAAAGGATTTGAACCATTGGTACCCGGGTTTAAGCATGTGCCGTTTGCCGACATCAACGCTTTGCAGGCAGCCATCACTCCTAAAACAATCGCCATTATGATCGAACCTATCCAGGGGGAAGGCGGCATAAATATCGCTTCGCCGGAATACCTACAGGCCGTACGCAGACTTTGTGACGAACATTCACTGGTTTTAATTATGGATGAAGTACAAACCGGTATCGGCCGCACCGGAAAAATGTTCGGCTACCAGGTACACGGTGTGCAACCGGACATTATTACCCTGGCCAAGGCCCTGGGCGGCGGTTTCCCAATCGGGGCAATGATCGTTGCTGAAAAATACGCCGACGTACTCGTACCCGGCACCCATGCCTCAACATTTGGCGGTAATCCCCTGGCCTGCGCGGCAGCCATCGCCGCTATCGAAACCATTGAAAAAAAGAATCTACTTACTCAGGCCGCTAAACTCGGACAATATTTTAACCGGCAGCTATCAAAGCTGTCCCGGGACTTTCCTACAATTATTAAAGAGATCCGCGGCCGGGGACTGATGTGGGGCATAGAGCTGCAGCGTCCGGGAACGGAAATTGTCGCGCAATGCCTGCAGAGAGGGCTGTTAATCAACTGCACCCAAAATACCGTAATCAGATTTCTGCCGGCACTAACCGTTACCAAGAAACAATTAAAGGCCGGCGTAAAGGTACTGCGGGAAGTATTAATGGACCTGGTAAAAAAAGGAAAATGAAGAATAAAGACTTAATCTCAATCCAGGAAATCAGTAAAAAAGAACTTGCCGATCTCCTTTATTTAGCCAATCGAATAAAGATAAAACCGCAAAAATATATCTCCGCGCTCACCGGCAAGACCCTGGCCCTGCTTTTTAACAAACCTTCTACCCGCACCCGGGTATCCTTTGAAGCCGGCATGCAGCAACTTGGCGGCAATACGATCTTTATGACCGAGCGGGAAATGCAGATCGGCCGCGGAGAAAGCATCGCGGATACAGCCAAGGTGCTCAGCCGCTATATCCAGGCAATTGTCATCAGAACCTTTGCCCACAACACAATTAAGGAATTCGCCGAGAATGCCTCTATTCCGGTAATTAACGGCCTCACTGATCTGCTCCACCCCTGCCAGATCCTTGCCGATATTCTTACAATCAAAGAAAAAAAGAACCGGCTGCAGGACATCAATCTCGCCTATATCGGTGACGGGGCCAACAATATCGCTAATTCCTGGCTGCTGGCCGCTGCCAAAACCGGCATAAATCTGAAAATCGCCACCCCTCTACCTTACCAGCCAAAAGCAGAAATCCTGGAACAGGCCCAGGCGGAAATCCGTAACCAGAAAAACGGCACTATTGAGATTACCGCCGATCCGCAGGCCGCGGCCAGAAACGCTGATATCCTCTATACGGATGTCTGGATAAGTATGGGACAAGATAAGCAACGGGAGGAAAAATTAATCCACTTTAAACCCTACCAGATTAACCAGAAACTGCTCGAGCAGGCAAAACCCGATGCCCTGGTTATGCACTGCCTGCCGGCTCATCCCGGGAAAGAAATAACTAAAGAAGTGCTCTACAGCCCCCAATCAGTTATCTTCGACCAGGCGGAAAACCGTCTCCACCTGCAAAAGGCCCTACTGCTCACTTTACTCACCTGAAATGTACTTCGCTAACACTCGGCACAAGTAAAAATGGCTTAAGCATTTTACCTCCATGTGGTTATATTACACGAGAAAATTTCCCTACCTATATTGACAAGGGCCATTTCCCATGCTATGTATATTATAATGGAAGGTAATCGGCCAAATTGCTGAAGCAATTAAACGCTAATATTATTTTAGGAATCCGGCCTTTTCCTTAATCTTCTAATCATTAATTTAACCATAATGGGGGGCAGCATGAATCGACAAAGGATTATTCCTAAATCTATCCGTGTGTTAATTGTACTTACCTTTTTCTACTCCAACCTTGTTTATGCCTCTGGAATACCCCCACTCACATCTTCAGGCCAGTTGAGTGATAAGCTATCGGCGAAGACACAGATCTTCAGCACTTCTATCGTCGCCAGACAATTAAACCGACCACTGGAATTCTCTGACCGGATTGTTAATTTCAATATCGGCGACCAGGCAGAGCTTGTTCTCCAGGAAAAGAGGATTAAGTATGATGTTATCAGAAAATACAGACAGAAGGCGCAGCTTGAGGGAATTCCCGCTGATAAAGTTAACCGCTTCGAGAAACAGATATTAAATAGTTATCCTGTATTCGGTTCCACTGACAAAGGGAAAAGCAGGGTTACCTATTTATTTAATCTTGAGGAAAGTACTTTCTTCCGGGTCGCCGATGAGGATAACGGGGCTGTGGATTTGTTTCTGACAGGACTGTTAGATAAATCCACTCGGCTTAAGATTATTGAAGGGGTAAACGGGCTTAATTTAGAGATGTATCGCTTAACTGAAGAAATGCTGCCGGGAATTAATTTTTGTCTGGATAGCTTGTATGGCGTCAGGATTTCTCCGGAAATAATCAGGCAGCCTGAGCCGCCAAGCGATCCGGGTCAAGGCGCCTTGACGGCAACCAAAGGCGAACATGTAAGCAAGGAATATTTAAGGCCCCGGATCGATGAATTTTACCGGGGGGATAAGATAAAGGTGCTCGCGGACGAGGCGGGAGCCCAAGAGTTAATTGATCTGGCCGTGGCCCACTTACAGGGAACTGAGCAGGATGTGGTGCCGGAATCAACTACGCCGTTAAGCAGTACCCTGGGGAGTACGGACCGGATAAAGTTAGTGGATACTAATGATCTTTTTGTTTATCTGGTCTGTCAGCGAAGAATGAGATATTCACTATTGGCCAGTGTGGACGGAATAATTTATCTGCCCCGGGCATTAATAGATTTATTTTCTGATCCCGCCCGGTTAAAGGACGAATTGGCAGAATATTTGGGCGAGGCTCTATTTAATAAATTGATTGGCGGCCGCAGCGGTCCGGTATTAACAACCTGGCTCCGGCAATGTTTTATGGGCGGACTGGCCCATGAAGGTTACGAGGTCAATAAATGGGTGCACAATCCTCCCGGCTATGATCCCCGCACATTCCATCCGGAAGCAAATGAACTGGAAAAAAAGATTGCCGGAGAAAGCCAATTCGGCAGGGAAAGCGCCTTTGACGATATCTGTAAATTTCTAATCCTGAAAAAACTGGGGATGAAGCCCGATATCCGCGTCTTTGATATCCTC
>CAZIXI010000097.1:0-11541 GCA_964543115.1 uncultured bacterium | reverse complement strand
CATCGAACGGGACAACTACCGGTTCCTCTTCACGGGTGACATAACCACTTCGCCCAGATACCGGAGGCCCAGGCCGGTGTCTGCACCAAAGAATCCCTCAACGGCCCCCAGAGCGGCCGCCGCGAATTATAGCGGTACACCATGGCAGCCAGTAGCTGTTTAGAGGAGACAATAAGTTCATTGTAAATAACTGCTAACCGTTGCATCTGCGCCTTAGTCTCAGCTGAGTCCAAATCCTGCGAAGTGATTATTCTTACCGCTCCCTGTTTAAAACTATCAGGTAATGCCTTATATTGCCGATAGGCAAGATTTCCTATTTTTGCTTGCCGGGGAACAAACTTTGCCGCTAACGATCTTAATAACTGCATCTCCTCACGTAATTCCTGCGGATAACGATCAGGATACTTTTCTGCCGCATAGCTCCCTTGTTCATTCCGGTTGTACGGCAGATTAGACAATACAATCAATAAATCAATCAGGGCCTGCGGCAGATCTTCACCCAGCGCTTCTCCCTCTCCCAGCTCAAATTGCGCCAACAACTTTTCATTGAGTTTTTGATATAACTCGTCTACCAGATCACATTCATCTTTGGTCAGCATCAGCTCATTACCACCCACATAATTAAAGTAACGGTCAATAATATCCTTAAGCTGCAGAAGATTCCTCGTCCGTAATAGATTATAGCCGAAAATACTCCAGCCAAACATGCACATCGCCCTGATTCTTGGCAAGGTTACTTTCCCTACGTAAGAGCGGAACATTGCCTCTTCCGACACCCCGGCAAAACGCGCGTCGCCGGCCTGCATCCGCCTTTTGCAGGCATTAATCACCAGGGCATTAAAATTAAAGGCATCACCGGGCGCGGGATCAAACGGATTAACAATGCCGCCGGCCTTAAAACCCAGCCGTTGTTCCAATGCGGCACTGACACTTCCTTTTGTATAATCATTATACACCAGGGCATTTGCCGTTTCCGCGTAGGATTTTTTACAAATCCTGTTAATCACTTTTCCTTCCTTTGTTATTTCATGATCGCTAAGAAAATCTATCAACCGCAGTATACATTCCTCCGCCCTTTTCTGCTCAGCCGGATCTAAGCCTTTTTGCGGATCGCCCGGAACATGCATCCGCCAACTGGACATCCGGGGAAACGCCGTTATTCCCAGCTCGTAGAGCATACAGGGCACGGCACCCCGCTTAAAATAGAGATCTTTTTTGTGCTCTTTTTTGATTTCCTGAGTGTAAAAATTGAATATTTTCCTCAGGTAGTTTGCCTCAGCCTGATTTCCGCTAACCTCATCCAGCTGCCCGAGAGTGAAATCAACACCGGTCAAGCTGTTAACATACTTTCCCGCTGTCTTCGCATAAGCAATTACCGCCGCTGCCTGCCTGAAAGGAGAGTCAGCGGCAATAAAACCATCATCTGCCAATTCCTGCAATAAGGCATAACTATCTTCGGCATTTTCGGAAAAATATGCCGCATCAATACCGTTATGCCGCCTCTCCAGCTCCTGCCGAAACCACTTTCCGTCCGGCAATTGCTTAATCAGCGCCCGCAATTCAACATTATCCATCTGCGCAATATGCTTCACGAGAATCCCCTGCTTCCTTAACTCATCCAACTGCCCGAGAATCTCCATCTCGTGAAGCAATTCTCTCTCTAACAAAAGTTCTTGCTGGCGTTTTCTACGCAAGATTATCGTTTTTAAATATAATTCCAGCGCCTTTGTCAGGCGCGGGGTCAATATGGTCAGAACGGATTTTAGCTCTTTGTCCAGACCCTGCTCCTTTATCCTGCTAATAATGTTTTTTACTTGTTCCGTCTGGAAAAAACTTTGCGCACTGAGTTTATCGCCTGAAATGGCACTTACTGGAAGAGGAAAAAGACAATTTTGAGAGAGGAAAGACACCAATACTAGGAGTGAAAATACCTTTTTAGACAATGTACCGGGAAACTTACACACTGCTACCTCATTTGCCCTATTGAATTAAAAACATTTATGCTTTACCACGAAGACCACGAAGAAATACACGAAGAGCACGAAGCATTATTTAAATATTTTTAAATTTAATTCTTCGTGTACTTCGTGTTCTTCGTGGTTTATTTATTTTTACTTTTAAGCAGCTACTGACACGGCCACAGGCCGAAAAAAGCCCATCCCAGAAAAGAGACTTGGGGGGCAAGAATATCTTCCCGAGATGGACTCTACGATAATGAAATTTGAAAAATTTATTCTCTTTCTTTGCTCCCGCCTTTCACAATCCATCCCAGTAAAGAGCTGGGGGGATTTAATCACTCTTTTACCGGGATGGACATTTTACGGTAATGGAATTTGAAAAATTCCGTTACCGCCCCGAGGCGCCCGCAGGGCGACTAGGGGTCAATATTTTCTGCCAGAAGCAAACATCTCGTTGTTCTATTGTTCTGTTCTACTCTTACACTCTTATAACGCACAAAATATGCCAACATAGGGACAATTTCTAATATTTTATATGTAATTGCAACGCAAACCAATAGAAGATGCTTTCACTTTGCCGGACAGCTCTTCCCAGCTATTTCCCGGAATAAACTCCTAGTTTTTTTGGTTAATTTTCCCTTCCATTTGCTCGATCTTCGCTTCCAGCGCCCTGATCCTGTCTTCCTGTTCCTTCATCCCTTCAATCAGAAGAGCTACAATATTTGCATAAGCAACGGCCTTGTATCCTTCGTCATCTTCCAAGACAAGTTCCGGCAAAACCTCCTCTGTTTCCTGGGCAATCAAACCGATCTGTATCCCTTCCTGATATCCCCTGTCTGGATATTCATCTGTCTTCCATTCAAACTCCACTCCCCGGAGATTTTGTATCTTGACTAAAGGATCCTCGATAGTTTTTACATTTTTCTTTAATCTTGCGTCAGATTCAGTAAAACCACCAGAAGCACGAATCGTTCCACTAACATCTAATTTATAACTGGCATCAGGTGTTCTGCCGATCCCAACATTATGAGTAGAATCAATTACAAAGGCATTTGTCGCTCCTGAAACCCCTAATCTTAGAGTACCAGCACTACCGGCTAACAGCTCTATGCCCCCGTTACTCTGCCCGGCGCTGTCCAAACGGTTATTGAATATTCTTAACTGATTCGCGTAACTTGCGTGATCATCATCATAGGTGCGAATACCGCTTTGCTGCCCATTTTCGTTGATAAAATAAAGGCCTTCAGAAGAGTTTGAGCTATCGGAATTGTTCTCTATAAAAATACCCATAAAATTATCAACGTCATCATAGATGTGTAAATCACTTCCCGGGCTTGTTGTCCCGAAACCGATATCACCAGCTTGATCAATAAACATTCTGGTCTCCAGACCGCTGCCGTCACTGTTTTGAAAATACAAGTCAGCTTCAACGCTGGAAGCGAATTGGTCTTTGGCTTCAGCATAAATACAGGCAGCATCCTGCCAGGCGGAGCCGTCATAACCCTGAAAGGTGACCTTACCCAGCAACTGGTCCATGGTTGTTGCCGCGGGGCTTGAACCGGCATAACGCGCTCTTTTTAGGCTGACAGACGGGCAGTTACTGTCAGTGTCACTGTAATTTGTTATGGCCACGGAAGTTTCGTCTTCACCGGAGACTTCCAGAGACGTGCTGGGGGAATCTGTCCCAATACCCACCTTCATATCCGTTGATCCGCTTCCACTATCAGTTCCGGGCATAAAGGCCACAATATCTTCCGTATCGTCCCCGCCAACTACATTAAAGATGCCTGCCGGACTGTCCGTACCGATACCGATCTGGCCGTCTTCATCCATTACCCAGTCATTACTTATCGAACTAGCAGTATGTGAAAAGATAATCTTGTCAGTAAACCCGCGTGAAGCAGTGACATCATTAGAGACATAAAAAAGATGGGCCTCTGTGGTTTCATCAAAAACCGCGTTTAAGAATCGCCTGTATCCGGAAGAATCCTGTTCACCCAATTTCAACCGGCTGTAAGTTCCGATCGGTGATGGATGATAGGTGCTTATTGATATCTCCTCACCTCCTGCCCGACCGACAAAAAAGAACATTAGGATAAATATCAGAATGATTTTTTTCATTTTCCCTCCCAATTTCGGGAGGGCACAAGGCCCTCCCCTACAGTTTTAAACGTCATATTCCACAGTTGCGTCAATCCGATAATCACTAACACCATAATCATCATCACCCAGACTGGGGGCAACAACGGCTAGATTGACCGTATAAACAGTACCGGCAGCACTGGTTATTTCCATACTGCTGGGAACGGTTAATTCCTCATTCATTAAATCATAGGCGTATTCCATCCCGGCCCGCGCGATATTCATTGCCTCTTTTCTTTTGATTTCCTGGTCAATCAACAGCCTTTCATTCAGCATCAGCGTGGCCAGCGTGGCACAGGTAAAAGACATTACCAGTGTGGCCACAACCGTGAACAACAACATTCCGCCTTTATTATCCGTAAATTTCATAATCATCCCCCTAGGAAACAGTAGCTGCCGCGGACACCATTGTGCTGACAGCACAGACAGACTCCGGATCATAATTGTTATCAAGTGCCTCAATTTCCACTTCCAGCACAATATTGTCCGCCGTTCTGGCAGTAAAAGTAAATTCACAATCATTTATATACTTAGAAACCAGAACCACTTCCGCGCCCGCGGTATCCGGAATATATATTAAATTATTATCATAATATTCATACCGGCTGGTAATCGCCGGGCCGTTAATTATATCCGGCGGTGAATCATAAACATTATATTCCAGATAACTAACGGTGCGTGTCGGGTCAACAACACTGGTCCCGCTGGCCACCGTAAATTCACTGGCGGCATTACGGGCATATTTATCCAGATGCATCACCGCGATCTGGGCATTGCGCTGGGCCTGAACGGAACAGAGCATATCATCGGAAAGGCTGGTACCGCTGATAAAAAAAGAGCAGGCCAATCCCATGATCAGGATCGTAATGGTGGTACTCACCAGGAACTCCATTAATGTAAATCCACTTTTATTTTTAGTTTTCATATTTTTTACCAATTAACCGCTACATCAACCCGCTTACAATTAGTATCGGTCATGCTCGTTACATCATAATTCCACGTGGCCATAGAATCGCTTTCCACACTGGGAGTGGCCCGCAATCCCACTATTACTGGTGAATAATCCGTACCGTCAGCCAGGGCCCGCCCGGCAAATACTGGATCAGCAGGATCAGAACTCACATAATATCTCAGCCTTTCGATTACCGCCTGCGCCTGATTAACCGCCTGCAGGCGTTGTTTTGATTCTTCCAGGGAACTATTAGAGGTAACAATCAAACAGAAGGTGCCGGGCACCACTATTGATAGGATCAACATAGATACAATGACCTCTAGTAACGAAAATCCCTTTTCCCTTTTCTTTTCCTTCATATTTCCTCCTGCCGGAACTACGTTTGCTGACTTTAAATAAGCATAGGTTATGCCAATTGTAGGAGAAATACACGAATCAAGATAAGTCTTTTGCTGGCAATAGCTAATGAATCTTGCGACAGGCCAATTATTGGGTAAATTCCCGAATTTTAGGAATAAACTCCAAATTTATTAGAGAAATTGTCCATTGCTTGACACTACCTTAACAAAATAATAACTTGACGCGCTTGTTGTTACATGTTATTATATGTATATAAATACAGATTATTTACGTATTTGCATACATACATGGAGGTAAAAATGTCTATTTCATTTGACAAAGACCAGATTGTCAGCAGCACAGAGCTTGTTCGTTCTTTCGCTAAATATATCGCAGAAGACCTTAATGATCACGATATATTCATATTTAAGCGCAACATGCCAGAAGCAGTCTTAATCTCATTTGACCGCTATGAGCAGTTAATAGAGCAGCTCGAGAAATTAGAGGAGTTACTGGAACATTCTGCTATTTATAAAATTATTGAGCAAAGGAAAGATAGTCCGGAGAAAGACCTCTCTATCAAGAAGTTGCGGGAAAAATATGACCTATAATCTACATTGGAAGCCAGAAGCCGAACAGGAATTTGACAAACTTGATAAATCTATCCAGAAACTGGCCCTCCCCCAATTCAATAAATTAATAAAATCTCCCCAGTTGGGTCTGCCTCTAGGAAACAAGGCAGGCATGGATCTTAGCGGATATATGAAGATGTACTTCTTCAGGAAAAAGTACCGCATTGTTTACAACATTGATGAAAGCAAAAATACAGTCACTATATTTGCCGTGGGAAAACGTGAAAGAATGGCTGTATATCAGCAAATGATAAAAAAGCTAAAAAGCTATAACGCTTAATTTCCTCCTGAACTACAATGACCGCCGATCCAGTTGACCTGGCCATTGGAACCTGTCTGGAAGCTGCGGCCGGTAGCAGCATTCAAAACAGCACTATCGGCGTTCCAGTACATTGCCCGTTCGGCAATTATATCTACTCCGCCGGTTGCCTCTACCTTGGTAGATACGGAGGCATCTGGTACTATTTCATTTACATTAATCGAATACCGGCTAGTGGGACCGATAACCACATTATTCTCTATTGTTGTGCCGTCATCCTTCATAAAGGTAACCCTGGTTTCCGCTCTGGTGTTTCGCGGATTCATTAACAGTATCCATAATTCATATCCACCAGAGGTACAGCCCTCCGCCAGATACCAGGTAGTAGCCGGCGCGGTAACCCCGCTATTACAATGGCCGCCCGCCCAGCTTATGCCGCCGGCATCCCAATACATGGTCCTCTCTACCACTACTGATATACCATTAGTGGACTCAACCTTGGTGGACACAGCCGCCTCCGGAACCTCTTCGTTAACATTTATTGTCTGCCGGCTGGTGGCCGGAATGGTTAGTTGTTTTTCCTTATTCGTACCGTTTTCCTGCATAAAGGTTACCTTAACCTTGGCCGCATACGGCCAGGGATTCATTATCGCGATCCAGGTGCTGAAACTTCCAGCTGTGCAGCCTTCCGCCAGATACCAGGTGTTGGCCGGTGCCATTACTCCGCGGTTACAATGACCGCCCACCTGCTCCACTGATCCACTGCCCCAATACATCGCCCGTTCGGCAATGATCGTAACTTCATTGAGTGAGCGTATTTTAACGGATACCTCACTTGCCGGTATCAGTTCATCCACATGTATTGTGTAACGGCTATGGCCACCGACATTTATTTGTTTATTTACTATTTCTCCCGTATTTTTCATAAACGTCACTAATACATCTGCGGTTACATCATTGGGATTCATCAATAAAACCCATTCCTCAAAATCCCCCGCCGTACACCCTTCCGCCAGATACCAGGTAAGCGCCGGATCAGCCACCGCGGTACTGTTATGCCCCCCTAACCCACTCTGCCAGTACATACTGCGTTCAACAATAATCCCCTTGCTATCAGCTGCAGTTGCCTGCACCGATACTGCCGCATCCGGGACAAGACTGCCCACATCCACCGAATAACGGCTGGTAGCGGGCACCATTACTGTTGCTTCTTTAGTGGTGCCATCTTCCAGCATACAGGTTAAAGCAACCTGGGCATCCATCTCTCCCGGATTCATGATCAGCACCCATTCGTCAAAGTTTCCGGCAGTACAACCTTCGGCCGCGTACCAATTACTCTTTACCGGGGACTCCACTACAGTGCCCGCAGCCAGACTGGGATCTGTCAGACTGGGAGTGATTTTATAAAATCGTTTGCTAACGGAATCAGTTGACGGCGTGGTGCCTGTATAGGTACCGTCATCAGTAAAGGTAGTGCTCTCTCCCGTTCCGCTAATCGTTTGCGCCGCGGTCCAGGTGCTTAAGTCCTCACCATAATAAATCGTATAATAACGGTTGCTGGCGGTAGGAAACTGGATGTTTACAGAACTACCATCACTAGTCACCTCAGCTGCTGTTGCCCGGAAAACACTTTCACTGTTATTGGGCACAGTCCCGGCCGTGTATTCATAATAGTTTGTCTGGCCATCTCCATCCAGATCGCCGTCTGCACCATTAACGCCCGTACTGTCATTGGGATCCAGCCCATACTGCTCTTCCCAGCTGTCCGGCATATTGTCACTGTCGGAATCCGTTCCGCCAGTGTCGTCATCCGGCTCATGATGCACAATCGTCAGCACACTGTCCACATAGGCGCCGCCGCCGTCTGTACAGCGGATAGTTACTGTATCCGTAACCTCGGTTGTACTCATCGCCCTTAAGCCACTCTGCTCCCGCCGGGCAGTCTGCGCCTTGCTGGTGATACCGGTATAGGTAAAGGTCGCCACTCCGGTATCATTGTTTATAGTCACATCCCCATAGAGCCAATCATCAACCACACTATAGGTAAACACATCATTATCGTTCCAATCCGCGTCCTGAAAAAAGTCATTCAAAGTTACGGGACTAGAACCGGGAGCTGTAAATTCCTGCGAGGGCAGATCAGTTGTTTTTACCGGGGTGGTGTTAGCGGTAGTAAAATATTTAACTCCAGATAAACTGGAATCAGCAATTGATTGATTATCCCTGTATCTAACCCGGTAAGAATAAGTAGTATGCGCTTTCAATTCGTTGTGGCTGGCGTGCTCACCGGCCCAGGTACCGCCGGTACTTAAATCAATAGTTGTTTTATTGGTTATATCAGCTACTGACGACCAGATAACATCACCGCCGGCATCTTGCGATTCATAAAAATAATAATCAGTACTAACGTGCGGATCTCCATCTGTATCAGAGAAGGAAGATGACTGTATCTGCGGTGTCTTGGGTATTTCTGTACCGCCGGCCGGAGGATAAATAGGTGCCGGCGTTAACGGTACATTATTGGCCGGGGTGGCAAATGAATCGGCTGCCGACCACGGGCCAAACTGGTTATTATTACTCTGGTACCTTACCCAGAGATAATAAGTGGTAGCGGCATGCAGTTGACTCAGGCCGCTTAAAGAACCCGCAAGGGTACCATCAACCATCTCGATGGAGGTTAGATTGTTGGCGTCTGTGTTGGATGACCAGACAATCACTGCACCCTGCGCAGCCGGATTTACATTGTTAGAAGTCAAGTTCCAGGTGGTATTCAGGTGCGACCCCGGTCCGGAATAGGCACCAGTACTAAAATCCGGCATGCGCGTGTCTGCTTCCACGGCTCCGTTAGGCTGGCCGGGCTGGGGATCATAGGTTACGGTAATACTGTCCAACTCCACCTTCTGAGTGCCGTTGGAAACTAGAAATGCCTTGAAATAAAGATCACCCGTACCAACATCAGAATGAAATACCGGAATCCAGTTATTTACTTCTGAAGCAGTATTCTTGTGACTGGAATCAACGGTTACCACTGTCCAGCTACCGCCATTATTGTAATACCAGTTTGTACCATTGTGTGATAGTTGATAATAAACAGTTCCCTGGTTTCCGGCACCTAATGAATGCGCAAATGTAAGCAGCTGCACTGAATATGTCGGATGGTCACCGCCTGAGGCCGGGATGACCTTTACAGCGTCATAAGCTAAAGGTATCTGCTCGCTCCCAGTAACCACAGATGGTTCCGTGGACGCGTATTTTCTAACACGGATCCAATCCCAGTATTGATCATATGCCTGTCCCGCAAAAGAATTATCGTATCTTTTTCCCAATGTTATTGGTTCACTGGATATGGCATTAGAGAAACTTTTTGTACTTGTATTATTATCAGATAAATCTTCGATATAAAGTGTAACACTATTAGATGAATTAACAGAAATCCTTACTAAATGCCAATTGTAAAATGTATCGAAATTGGTCGGTCCGACCCAACTGCTGTCTGACCGATACCAATATTGAATCGGGCTACCACCTGCGTGCTCTATAAGACCAACACCATTAGAAGTAGAAGACCAAAAACCTAATGTCATTTGCCCATTGTTGGCAACGGTATTGTTTATTGTCCTTGTCTCTAGAACTTGAGGAGCGGAAAATGTACTCACTGTACTAATCCGCCCCGTAGTGTTCGTCCCTACTAAATTACCACCTGTAACACTCCATCCAGTAGCATTTACAACAGTCCATTTATCTGTATCAATTGAACTGCCCGAAAAAGCATCAAAAAATAAAAATGTATTATCACCATTACTAGTAGTGCTACAATTACCATTATCATAATACATATATATAATCGTATCAGTTGAAGCAGTAAGACTGGGCACTTCTACCCAAAACACAGCTGAGGTACTATCTGTTTTTGACTCAAGCCAATAGTCTATTTCAGTTGATCCATCACTCGATGTAAATCTAATATCATCAAAATCTGTCTGCATATCAGAGTCATAATCTACCGGTACTCTAACCTGATAATCTGACAATGTACTCCCTGATCCTTCAGTAATTGTTATTGGTTTTCTTCGCGACCAGCCGCTAAGCAGCCCGGCAGAAGCAACATTATACGCACCGCTGCCTTGATCTTTTAATCTTGCCAGGGTTCCTCCGCTATCGGCAGCAACTTCAACACTTGTAGAAGTAAAAGTGTACTCAGAAGAATCCGTAAAATGCCAGGTTTGCGTTGAAGCGGAAAAGGAATTGGCTGTAGTAAAATTAATTATGGTAGAGTAGCTGGACCAGCCGGCCTCATTGTAATAGCGTACCCGGGCATAGTATTTTGTATTATTTGAAAAAGTACTGGAAGGAACCGTATAAGAAGTCAAATTACTCGCGTCATTTAAAGATTCATTAACAGGAGAGCCAAAGCCAATATTATTATCAAACTGCCAGTCAGTTTTACTGTGCGCACCATTACCGCTGGCGGCGGACGCCGTTACCGCAAGTGTACTTGCCGGATTAATTTGATACACACCATTAGCAGGAGAAGTTATTGACGGTTTCGCTAGCTTGGTAATTGCTGTTTTTGCCAGGCTGCCGTTAGCGCCACTCTCGTGACCTGAGCCCCCGGTACAGGTATTGCCAGCCGTCATCGCGGCGGCAATGTTGGAAGATACATATGAAAGCGCGACTCTGCCGCCGCCGCCACCACCACCAGGGTCACTTAGCGAAATAGTATCTCCTTTTCCACCTTTGGCGCTTATTGATCCGCCGTTTATAGCGTTAGCTGATATATTAATACTCCCGCCGGCACCGCCGCCCGCACCGGACATCGTACTATAATAGGAGCCATTACCGCCATTAGCTGATATATAAGCACTTCCCGTCATTGTGATTGAGCCGGAAGCGCTTATTAGAATTCTACCACCGCCATAGGGACCGCTTATGTATCTGTGCCCATTTAAGTGCCAGGCATATCCAGATCCACCACCACCGCCGCAAGTGGCGGGATCTGTTGCACTACCAAATGTTCCTCCACCTGTATTATCCCCGGTCCAGTTCGGATCACCATCTCCACCCACACCGCCAAGACCGCCGCCACCACCGCCACCACCATCACTAAAATCATTAGATGCTCCGCCGGCAGCAACTGCTCCTGAATAAGTATAACCATCAAAATGACCATGCACGCCACCTTTATATCCTTTGCTATTTGCGCTAAGAAATGAATTGGTATCTAAAGAAATATTTGCTTTATTGGTCCAATTTAAATTT
>CAZIXI010000096.1:0-11575 GCA_964543115.1 uncultured bacterium | reverse complement strand
GAAGCGAAGACAGCAGAGGCTGTTTTAGCAGATAAAGAATATCTGGCCGGCAGGCTGTCGATGATCTGGTCCTGGCTGGGGATTGGTGAGCGCAGATTAACTCCGCTTGTATTAGCGGTTCATACAGAATTAAATGTCCGGGTTGATGAATTAGCGAAAAAGATTGAAGGATTAACTGAGCCGCAACCAGAACTAGAGCCGCAACCAGAACCAGAACCGCAACCAGAACCAGAGCCACAACCAGAGGTAAAGCCAGAACTGCAAATAGTGCCGGACTCAGAGGTAGAAGCAGAATCATTGGAAGAGATAGTGGTAGAGATAGAAGCAAAACCAGAGCCGGAGCTACTAATAGTACCGCAACCAGAACAGGAACCAGAGCCAGAGCTGGCACCACAACCTCAACCGGAACCAGAACCGGAGCCAGAGCCGGAACCTTTGCCGGTAGTTGAACCGCAGCCTGTACAGGAGTCGGTAGTGGAGCCTGAACCGCAGGTAGCTCAACCTCCACAAGCAGTTGAGTTTGTTCCCGAGGAAGAGGAAAAACCATATATTGATCAATTAGTGGAAGCTCATCTAGGTACGGATAGTGAGCATTTGCGCTTGTGTATTGTAATGGAGGAACCAGGGCAACCGGCAATTGTGTTTGTGGATGAAAATAATAATCTGGTTGGCCATGCCGGCCGCGGCCGTAAGGCTGCTCGGACCGACGGCGTAGAATTCCCCTTTCAATCAATTTATACTGGTTACCGGGGTGTAACTGCGGCACAAAGAAATGGCGATGAAGTTGGTTTTCGCCAGCAGGTGGAGCATGAGGTGCGGGATATGAAACGCGATGACCATGAGGATGATGCCAGCGCGGCAGCCAGGGAATTACAGCAGCGGGTAACGCAAGGGAATCCGGAGATGCGTTTGGCCAGAACACTAAGAGAGGCACAGCAGCATTTGCATTTTCGTAAGGTGGATAAAGCTATTGCCGCCTACAAGCGGGCGCTGGTGATTGATGAAAAATGTCTTCTGGCTTATATAGGATTGGGCCGGATCTACGGTATGCGGGAACAGTATAAGCAGAGTATAGAGATGCTGGAGAAGGCCAAGGAAATAGATGATCTTTGTGTGGAGGCTTACTACCATCTGGGTTGGATTTACCAGGCACTGGGTAAACACAGAAAGGCCAATCATTATTTTAAACAGGCAAAACAGCTTGATCCTGGTTTTGAACCGCAGCTTTGGGCGTTTTTAGACAGGTTAGAACAAGCGGAATTGGCAGGAGAACAGCTGGATTTAGATGCAGTTTTTGAAGCTGATGTTCCCTTATTCCATGCCCCAATTCTGGCGAAAAAATTTGATTTGCCAAAGGTAATGGGGGCAATGATCGAAAAGGAATTTCCCCAGGCTCTGTTTGGTGCTCCGGTCGCCGGGAAAAATCTTAGTATTGGAACAGTGAGTGAAGCAGATACCCATCAGGCGCTGGCGCAGGCAGTTCAGCAGGGACGGATGTTTGCGGTGACTGTGGGGCAGGTGGAGCAATTAACAGAGTTGTGTGCGGACGGCCGGGAAAAGGAACTGGCGGATCTGTTTGTGGGTAATTTACTTGATCTAGAGGATGCCGCCCGGATTAGAAGGGAGATGGTAGCACTGTTCAAAAGATATCCAGAAGTGCGCAGAAACTTATTGCAGGGTTTCCAGTTAATGCGGGAGGGAGTTAGTGTGCAGTTACAGGAGTATGAAGATCAACAAATAGCTGATTATGAGATTGCTTATCCATTTCGGCAGACAAAGGCTGATGAAACGCTCTATTACCAGAAAATCACCCCGGCAGATGTTCTCAGACGGTCGCGGGAATTGGCGGAAGGAAGATTTACCAGTGATAGCGCGAAGAGTGTTAATGAGGCATTGGACCTGGTGGAACAGGCGATTATGGTCAGTGGCGTGCTGGAAGATAATCCGCTGATTAAGGATAAATGGGAGGTGCAGAAACAGGGTGCCCGGACAATGATCGCTGATCCGGATAATATGGTGCGCATGCCCACCAGCGCGGGCAAAACATTTATGTTTAATGCCTTTGGTTTTCTGAAAACATTAGAAAATAGAACGAGCAGAGCTCGGGGTAAACGGGAAAAGGTTATTATTGCCACCGAAGAACACCTGGTGGCCCGCGACGGCAAGAATGCCGGCAAGGTTTATTCGCTCTTGGGGATAACCGCCGGTTATGTGGCTACTAAACCCGGCGGCGGACGGCAGGCCTATATTGTTGATGGAGAAGGCCGGCAGCGGGAAGTGAGTGAGCAAGAGCTTTATGAACAAGCGGATGTGATATATCTGAATATCTATAATTTCGTTCACCGGTTTGAAGACGATACCTTTACCTCCCGCAGCGCGCGTGACCGCGCCTTGCGTTGGCGCGAGCAAGATCAGGATCAGACCTATTTTATTGCCTTTGACGAAGCGGATGTGCCGCTGGTCTATCATATTCATACGCCCTGTGTGATTTCCGGCGGTGAGGATTTTGGCGACGCGGAGGTGAAACAGCGGGCAGAGGAAAGATTATATGTACAGCGGTTGGCTGACCGGATGGTGAAGAATGAACTGCTTTCTGCCTGGGGAAATGATTGGCGAATACTGAATGCCGAGTTGTGCCGGGCTGATCAAGAAAGAAAATCAGTTAGTCTTACCGAAGACGGTGTACGCTGGCTGCGCGGCAAGTATGCCGAACAGTTTCTGGATGTGGATCGGCCTTCATTTGATACGGATGAATTTTATCTCTGGCAGGAATTTGTGGAACAGGCCCTGACTGCCTATATTTTTTATCAGGAAGGAACGCACTATGGCATTAATTACGAAAAAGGCGAGATTGAGATTATTGATCATGATACTACCGGCATGAAAATGGAAGGGCGTAAATGGAGTTATGGACTGGATGTGGCGGTGAGGATTAAACACGGCCTGACCACTGATCTTAAGCCGGAGGCCCTGAGCCTGGCTTCCATGCATCTCTCTGAAGTATTAGATCCGGAATTCGGTTTGGTGAGCGGATTTACCGGCGCCAGTGCTACGCTGGATAAAGAGACAATGCGGCGGATCTGGAATAAAAATGTTGAGGATCCATTGGCTGAGAGCGAGGTTCAACCAGCCGTAACCAGAACCGATCAAATGCGGATCTATGAGCGGCAGGAAAACAGTCGGGAAGCGGCGGTGGCCTGGATTGCTGATGTGCATGAGCATGGTATTCAGATGCGTGATGATGAGGGTGTGGGCCGGGTAAGGCAGGGCTCTATGCTGGTACGCGTAGAATCAGATGAGGCGGCCCAACAATATGTGGAACGGATAAGCGGTGCCCTGGGTTATCGCAACCAGTATCAGGTAAAAGTGGAAGATAAAATTGAGGTGAGGGACGGCCGGATATTAATTAACGGCAGTGAAATGACAGAAACGGAAACAATTATTGTTAAATTTACCTCTGCCGATTATTTTAATTTGAAAGACGCGGTGGAAGATCTTTCCCGTGATAAACGGGTAATTATTGTTTCTACTAATCTTAGCGGCCGGGGAGTGGATTTTAAGGGTAATAATATGACCGCGGTTTCTACTTATTGTGATGAACTAGAAGCAACGGATACGCAGTTCCGCGGCCGGGTGGCCCGGGACGGTAAGATTGGCCGTTGGTACGGGTTTTGGTCGCTGGAAGATAGTGTGTTTGTTAAATATAAGAAACAGATTGGTGAGGATATGAGCTATTTCCGGGATGAGATCGGAGCAGCAGCGGGTAATTTCTATGAATTTGTGCCGGAGGGCCGCGGGGATAGAGTAATGAAACAGATGCAGCAGACCGTTAAGCAACAGACTCTGCAGACTATTGAACAGGAAATGCGGTTTGGCAGGTTTATGCTGAACTTTAATGATCAGCAGGCAGATTTTCGGGCGGATATTGTTTCCGGCGATTATTTCCGTGTGCCGCAAAGGCAGCATATTCTGCATGGCCTGGCCCGGCGAATTGATACCGGGGTGAGCCGGATGGGCCATTATGATCATATCCAGCCGTTTCTGGAAGGTATGTTCAGACTGCAGTTTGACGAAGATAATGAAGCGGACCGGGCAACACTGCGGCGGTTCCGCGAAGCAATGGCGCAGGGCAGGGACGTTCTGGCGGAATGTATTTTTGACTGGGCGTTTGATTTCCTGAAAATGCAGGCGCTGGAGATGGTGGATAATAACTGGGCGCGGTTTATCAGTGATGCCGGGCTCACCAAGCATCGCCTGCAGAAACAGATGAACCAGCCGGGGATTGGCCGGCAGTTTACCGATCCCAAGGTGACCTTTGCTGAAATAGAAAGAATAACCACTAATATGTATGAAGAGATGGAACAACGCCGGATAGGGCAATTGGCCCAGGTACTGGCCACTGCCGACCAGTGGGCTGAGTCAGCACCTAATTTTGGGGAACAGGAACAGGCGCTTGTGCGTGCGGAACGGAGTTTAAGAAGAGGGAAATTACTGAAGTTACTATTGGCGGTAACCATCGGCGGTGCACTGGCCTATTGGCTGAGCCTGCACTATGTTGCCTTAATAATAATAGGTATAGCTATAGTACTAGCGGCAATTGCTATTCTGGCGCCGCGTTATTTTTCCCGGGCCTTTGCTATCGGTACGATTGGGTCATTGGCGGTTTTATTTACCTGGGGACTGCGTTTCTTGAGTATTGCCGGTTTCACGCAGATGGCGCAGGTACCGGTTATTGGAACAATAGTGGCGGCGTTTACAAGTTTATCGATTCCCGGTTTAACGATGCTGGCAATTTTCACTGTGTTTTTCGGCGTGGCGCTTATTCCGCTGGTTAAACGGTTTCAGGGAGTAGAGGGTTCCTCTTATGAAGCGGCGGAGCTGGTAAATATGCGGGCCCGGTTCTGGACGAAAAAGTTCTGGACCGGAACCGCGGTTTCTACCTGGCGGAAGACCCTTACCCTGGTGGGCAGCCTGATGCCCTTTCTGGCGGCAATGAGTTTACTTTCGTTTGTGGGCATTAATCCGCTGTTTTCACCGTTAATTAGTTATATTAGTTATATTTTTCTCTTTGCCGCCGCGGTGTTGGGTACTATCGGTTTTGTTTCTCAGGGACTATTGTTTATGCTGGGGCGCGAGGCGCGCAAGGATTTTCGTAAAGCGCTGGCTACTCCGGCCAAGACCAGTAAAGGGAAACGCTATTTAAAAGGGTTCCTGGGCGGGGCCTTATTTACCGTAAGTTTATTAGCTATTGCGATCAGCGCCGGGTTTAATCCCTATTTATTCCTGGTTGGTTTGCCGGCGATTCTTGACTGGGGAACGCTGGGTTTGCCGGTTATTGTGCTTCTGGTCAGTGCCTTCTTTGCCGCGCGTACTGCCTTTATCGCGGATTTCCGCGATTCAGCCAGTAAACGAGCCGGAATATTAGGCGGCCTGAGCGGTATTATCGGTGGTGGATTGCTCACCCTATTAACTTCTTACTTTAGTCTTTATATTGCCAAATCCCTGGTCGCTCTTTTCGGTGCCGCTGGTATTGCCAGCGGGTTTAATCTAATCACGGCAATCGGGGTGCCGATAATGCTGCTTTTTGTTGTGCAGGGTGTGTTAATGACCTTAACCATGTGGCAGAATGCCGGCCGGATTGTGCGGCAGGACGCGTTGGCGGGAACAACAACCGGGAAAGGATATCACCGCTTGCTGCCGATGTTTCGGGCGGCGATCCTTAATGCCCGGATGTTATTTATTATCGGCTGTTCAATTGTGGCCTTTGCCGGGCTGGTAGGCGGCTGGTTATTTGTTTTATTTGGCGTAACCACTGTTGCCTGGAAGATAGTTGTTGGTGTGTTTGGTGCGTTGGTATTGGTTGGCCTGCCTATTTTTCTGCTCTACTGGCGCTGGCGGAATAAACTGTTACCCCGGAATTATGAATACCTGGCGAAAAAGAGGTTTCTCCGCCAGAAGAAATATAATAAGGCCGTAGCTGAGATAGAAATGCATAATAAAAAAGTGGCAATGCGCATTAGTGAGGCGGTAGCGGAGTTCAAGGCGGAACTGAAAGAAGACGGTAAGCGTAAAGCGGATGAGCGGCATTTTCCTAACCCGCAGGCGCTGGCCTATGAAATGATGAAAAAAAGTTTTGTTGATCATCCGGAAACACACGAACGCCTAAAAGACTTATTTAAAATATTAGAAAAGCGTAAACCAAAAGACGGCCGTTATTTTTCTCAAGCTGAAATAGACGAGATGGTGGCCGGTGTTTGTTCTGATCTAGGCGCGGGAAGTATGTTTGCCCGGGTATTCGGCGAAGCGATTACCTGCGCGCTGGTTGAACTATCCCTGGCCCGGGTGGGTTGGGAAAGAAGGCTGGATAGCTGGAGTAAACCGGAAAAGGTAATCAAATTCCTCAATAAATTGTTTATGCCGTTTATGGGTGTTTCGGTGCTGGGTGCGGCACCCACCATCGCTTTTGCCCGCAGCCAGTATGCCGGGGTGCCTTATACCGCGGCGGAGATTCCCTTAAGTGAGGTTTGGGGTAAGACCAAGGATTATTATGTTAATTTAGCCACGGCCGGAGATAAGATGCAGGCCAGAATGCAGGCGGATAAAAGAGAAGGGGCGCGGGATAGCGGTTTGTACCGTCATTTGGAAGAAGAGATCGCCCGGGTGCAAAAAATGCTGTTGCTGGCTGACCCGGCTGATCAGGTGGAGTTGAGTCAGCGGTTGTATGATCTGGAACAGAAACGGCTGCAATATATTCTTACCGGTTATACTGACGCGAAAAGCGGAAAGGCCTCACCAACCGCAAAACGGCTGGCAAAAGAAAAACAACAAAAAGTGGCTGAGATCAAAGCCTATCTGGATATGAAAAAGCAGCTGGCGGAATTGGGAGAAAAGATTGTTGAGGTGCGCCGGGAAAAAGAACAGGCAACGGATAAATATGAACAGAGGAGGCTTGCTAAACAGTTACAGGGATTAGTACACCAGTATCAGTTACTGGAAACAAAATTCCGGCAGGCGGCAGAGGCACTGAAACAGCAAAAACTACTGCCGGCAACTATTATGCCGGTAGAGGATATTGAAAAATTGAAGTTGAAACAGCCAACGAAGCAGAAGCAGCCGGGAAAGATCGGCCTGTTTATTAAAAGCAAGATCAAGGCGGTACGGGCCGGCCCGCCGGATGCCGGGGCCCTGCTGGATGACTGGCGGGCAAAACGGCGTCAGGCTAAACAGGAAGATGAAGCAGCGGCGCGGACAGCCTGGAACAAGAAGATCGACCGGTTGATCGCTATTAGAAAACAGATAACCAGACTGGAAGGACAGATCTCCTGGCGGGAAGCGGAATTGCGCCGGACTAAAGATTTTGCTGAACAGGATAAATTGCGTAAAGAGATCACCGCTTTGCAGTTACAGCGTATTTCCCTGCAGCGGGAGTTTACGCGCCTGGCGGATGAACTGGGGCTAAACAAAGGATTATCCAGACAAGAATTAAAGGCGCGGCAGGAGCGGATCTTAAGCGGCGATGATATGGCTTCAGCGATCGCCCGGGTGATGGTTCAGCAGGATGAACTGGGCCGGAAGATGACGGCGCTGCGGCAGGCGCGTAAGGGCTTGCAGAAACAACGGCTGGAGAAACGGTTGAAGGCCGCTAAACCGATTGAGTGGTACAAGGAACAGTACCCGGATGAGTATGATAAATTTAAGCAGTTAATGGGTGAAGATAATCTCAAACAGGCGATCAGGAGAAACTTTTTGGATTTTACCTATAGTATGCGGGCGGATAAATTCGGCCAACGGGAATTACGCGCCAGTTTCGGCAATGAGGTGGGCAGCCTGATCTATAAATATCTTCAACAGCATCGTGTTCCTCAGGCGCAGTACCGGAAATTTATGCTTACCAATGTGAAAGCGGTAACTAAACATGTTAGAGATACTTTGCTGGGATCACGGATGGATACGGATTATGGTAAACGCGCCCGGCAGAGAACCCTGACCCAGTTTGAGAAGGATTACGAAAACTTTGTTTCCGGTGTCGAGCGGGCGGAGAAATACGGCCGGGAATTATTGTGGATGCAGAAGGCCAAAGTGGGCGTTATCATGATGGCCTGGAACAAGGGCCTGCCGCCGGATCAGGTCCGTAAATATTTTAAGACCAAATCAGTTGTTTATTTCCATCAGCTGCTCAATCTCAGCCGGCAGGTGATCAATGAACGGCCGCACCTTTTGGATCTTAATAAAGATATGGTGCCCGCCTATATGCAGCTCCTGGCGGAGGTGTTTCCGGAAATAGATGCCTTAGGAAAAGTGAGCGTGGAGAGGGTAGCTGCCTGGTTCCAGCGTGATTTAACGCCGGAACAGATTGAACAGGGTTTAGAAAGAATTTCCCGTTCTCAAGTGCCGGCCAGAGGCGACCGGGTAGAGCCGCGGCAGCAAAAACAGGTGATGCCGGACCCGGCAACGATTCGGGAACTGTTTATCGCGCCGCTGGTTAATGCCCGTAGTCAAACATTGCGCTTCATCATTGAACAGGAAGCGGAGACCGCCAAACTCGTTGCCAGGTATTATTTAGAGGGAACGCAAACCGCAGATGATCTCAAGCAGGCGGATAGTGAGGGCCGGATGCTTATCCTCTTTGTGGCGGGAAATGATTTTACTTCCGCTAAACCGGAAGAAAAAGCTAAATTAATCGCTATTCTCAAGGCGCAGCCGAAATTCCGGAAAATAGTCAGCAGTATACGCAGCGGAAAATCTTTGAGTCAGGCTGAGATCAGGATGGTAACCGATTATCTCAAGCAGCGTTGGGGCACGGCAAAAGAAAACGCGCGCTTAGCGCGGCTGATCCGGGAAAACAAACTGGCAACCGCGCCGGCAGCGGATATTGCCCGTTTACTGGTCCTGTTGAAAACAGAAAAACGTTTTCAGCCGCTAGTGGAAGCGATTACTACCGGTAAGAATTTAACTCAGAAACAACAGCGGGCGCTGATCGCTTATCTGCGGCTGCGGGAGATGATGGTTAGTGAAAGCGCCGCATTGATGGATGTAGTAGCCAATAATAAGTTTGCTAAGGTGACAAAGGAAAATCTTGCCCGTTTAGAGAGGGTATTGAGAGGGAGGAAAGATCTGCGTAGTGCTCTGTCCCGGATCAAGAACCGGGCAAAATTAAGTGCTCGTCAACTGGGTAAGGTTCTTGGTTACCTAAAAGAGAGATGGCGGGCAGCGCGGCGGAGAATAATTCAGCAGACGCAAGCGGATGATGCCAGGGCCTATCAGGCAGTGGTGGCCGTGGTGAGGCGCAACAATTTCAGTCAGGCCAACAGTGACGCGGTTTTCGGCCTGATTCTTCGTTTGCGGGGTAAAGGGTTTGAAGAAATAATTGCCCGTATCAAAGAGATTCAAAAAGACGGTAAAGGACAGTTGACGCAGCAGCAGGTTAATAGTGTTTTAGCGTATTTACAGACTAGCAGGAAAGGAGATAAAACGGCTCAGGATACCAGGATGTTGAAAGGTGAACTGGCGGCCGCGGCTACTAAAACAATACAGAATCTTAAACACAGCCTGGCTGACAGGAAACAAAGAAAGAAATTGATCAGGGCGGCAAAAGTGAAAGAACGTGAGCTGCGGGGAAGAATAAGTGGATTTTACCGGAGATACAGCGGTGTCTGGCGGCGATTGAAACAGAACCGGTTAAATGGTGAAGATCAGGCTTCGTTACTCAAACTCTGCCGGACGAAATTGCTGGATATCCGTCAGCTTACTTATGAAGATAAGGTTATGTTGCTGGATATCCTCCGGGCGAAACCGGAAGCCAAGCTTTATCAGTTATTGATCGTGCCGCTGGAATATGAAGACAGTGATCTCAAGGAATACCGCCGGCAGGCAAATTTGTATTTTGAAAAACTCTTCCGCAGTAAGAATATGCGCTATTCCAGTCAAGAAATGACACTTTTCCGGGAACTACTGCGGGCCCAATACGCTCAGGATAAGACCGGTTTGCAGGCGCAGGTTCGTAGTTTAGGCGACGCGGTTAAGGCAGAGGCGCAAAAGATGGTGGCTGATGATCTGCAGCTTTATCAAGAGATGTATGAAGGAATGGCCCTTTACCGGCTTTATCAGGAAGCACGTGAGCCGCTGGATATGCGTGATCTGATTGAATTAGCTCTGCTGAAGAAACAAAAACTACTGGCCCAGATCGAACTGGAATACCAGAAAGGTGTTTTTCAAATTATGCTTAATCCGGCGATGTGGGTGGCGCCGGCAAGGATGAAACAAAGATTAGCGGAACTGGACAGGCAGCGCAGCGCGCGTAAGGCGCAGTGGGAAAAGAATTTTGCCGGGATTACGAATTTGCGGTTTATGAATACAGTGAAGACCCCGGCGCAATATGACGCGGAAATTGAGAAGACGAAACAACAATACGCCCAGCAGCTGAAAGGGCGGCCTGAAGCGGAACAGAAAATCCTGCGTGACCGCCTGGAAAAGGAGTTAGCGGTATTAAATGAAGACCGGCGTTTAGCGGCATGGTTACAGACTAATGTCAAGTTCTACGAGCATGATGTGGATATCCTGATTAAGGAATATAACGAGCGGCTGGAAATTAAGCAGGAGATGATTAAGATTGGTCTGGGAGAATATGTTAAACGTTATCCAAAATTGTGGCGCTCGGTGCGACGACTAAAGAAGATTACAGCTGGTGATCCAGCCGCAGTGGCCACCAGGATCGGAGAGGAGATTTATCTCTTAACCCGCCATCACTCCTTGAGCGCGGAAGAGGGGATGAAACTGGCGATGATCCTGCGTACCTGGCTCTTGGGCAGCAAGGGACTGACGGAGGTAAGCGGTGAAGAAAGGCTCGCTTATCTGAAATTGATTGATGAGCTCTGGGGAAAACAGTTCCAGCTGGAGCCCGGGGCGCTGGTTTCTCTTTTGCTGGCAATGGATAAATGGGGACGGGAAACCGGAAGAAGAATGGATATGTCCAGTGTGGACTTATTAGCGCAGCTTGATGAGAAATTTGCCGCGTTTTTTACGATGAGTAGAGACGAGAAGGAAGACGCGCAACACAAACTTAAGCGGCGGCAGGAATTGCATAAGCAGCTAATGGCGATTAAACAGCTTGTTTCTATAACGTTGAAGCCTCATAAGAGAGAGAATTTCCTGCGGGAGCGTTATCGCGGGGAGAGTTTGAAGCATTGGCAGTTTAAAGACATCGAGCGGTCTTGGATCTATATTTGGCTAAAAAAAATGGCGGCAAAAGATTCTCAGTTTAAACCGTTACTGACACAATTGCAAAAAACAAAACCCGGGACAAAAAGCAGGTATTTGGCCTTGTTACCGGCCTATAGATTATACCTGGTGGAAGAGCTGAATCTTCATGAAATGCAGGCGCAAAAAACTATCACTATTTGGCAAGAACTTTTCGGGCTGGAGCAGCAGCAAAAACATATTAACGGAGAACATGTTGCCGGCGCGCTGGGTGAGATTATCAGGTTGTTTCCGAAGTTGAGATTTTTTCCCGGCTTGGGATTTGGTGAGCGGGATGAGCATACATTAATCGCTAAAATGATTCTTAAGCAAATAAATC
>CAZIXI010000095.1:0-11666 GCA_964543115.1 uncultured bacterium | reverse complement strand
ACAAGCGGGTTTGACGAATGGGTGCTGATCCAGAATCCCGGTGATACTGATGCTGAGGTGACCGTTACCTTTATGGACCAGTATGGCTATACGGAAGTATTTACCGAAACCGTTGCTGCTACTAGCCGGCGCAGTTTTTATGTGAATAATTATATGCCTGATAAAGAGGTGTCCACAAAAATTGTGAGTACAAATGATGTTGGTATTATTGCCGAACGGGCGATGTACTGGTCCGCCGGGGGGCTGCAGAATTTCGGCGGCCATTGTTCCATCGGGGTAACGCAGCCCGCCACTACCTGGTATCTGGCGGAGGGTTCCACCGATGGTTTTAGTGAGTATGTGCTGATCCAAAACCCCAATGCCGATTCCGCGGCGGCAGTGACCATTACCTTTATGGATCAGGATGCCACTACTGTTGCCCTGGAAGAGATAATTCCGGCTTCCAGCCGGCGCACGTATAACGTGGGTGATTATCTGCCGGACAGCAGTGTATCCACCAAGGTGGAGAGCACCAATGATTTGGGCGTGATTGTGGAGCGGGCCATGTATTTCGGGATGTACTGGGGCGCGGGTATTATCGACAATGCCGGCGGGCATTGTTCAGCGGGAGTAACCACTCCGGCAACTAGCTGGTACCTGACAGAAGGATGTACGGATGGGTATGATGAATGGGTGCTGGTGCAGAATCCACACGAAACAAGCACGGCGGAGGTTACCGTTACCTTTATGGACGCCAATGCCAATACGGTGCAGGAAACCGATACTGTTCCGGCAAACAGCCGGCGCAGTTATTATGTTAACGATTATATGCCCGATGAGAGTGTTTCCACAAAGGTAGAGAGCACCAACGGAATAGGGGTGATTGCCGAGCGTGCCATGTACTGGGATGAGGGTAGGGAGAATTGGAAAGGTGGGCATGTGAGTAAAGGAGCATCTGCACAGTAATTTAACTGAAAAAAGTCTCCTATTTCGCCCCTCGTTTATTAGTATTTAATTTAGGTATTAATCTATTCGTAATAATATTATAAAATATTAAATATTTTTTTAATATAATTTAAAATAAGTACAATGATATTCATAAACGCATGGATGGTCTATATGGTTCCCTTAATTTTTAAGAATATTATTTATAAGTGGAAGATGATAAAAATAGTATTGATAATTTTATGTTTGTTGTGTTTAGCTGATTCAGCTTATGCCTGGCTCAGTGGCTATAGCAACAGAAAACAAATTACTGTTCAGGCTGATTATATTGATTCAGATCTTACCGATTTCCCAGTCTACATTTACATAAATTCTGACACGGATATTGGTGGTAATATGCAAGATACAACCAATTACAATGATATTCGTTTTACAGATACAAGTGACAATGTCCTGCCTTATGAAGAAGAGAGAATGACTATATCCGGAGGATCCGCCACAGGGAACTACTGGGTGCAGGTTGACCTCACTAGCGCTAGTGGCGCTACAATCTATTGCTATTATGGCAAAGCAGGTGATTCAGATGGCAGCAACGCGACTGGTGTGTGGGATAGCAACTATAAAGGAGTATGGCATTTAGGTGATGGAAACAGTACTGACGCGGATTTTTATCAGGATTCTACCGCTAATGATAATGATGGCCAGCTGACAGATGCAGATGGTGATACAGTCCAGGAAGATGGAAAGATAGGAAAGGCCATGGACTTTAATGGGGATGCGGATTACATAAGCATTGATGACCACAATTCCCTGGACCTTACATCACTTACTATAGAAGCGTGGATTAATGTAAATGCTGTATCATTAGATGTGGTTATAGCAAAAGGATATGATGCAGCAGAAAATTATGAATCACAAGTTATTAATGCCGATTATATGCACCAGCCAATAAAATGGACAAATGGTACTCGGTCAGGCCTAGACGGCAGCGCAGGTAAGATTTCAGAAGACAACTGGTATCATGTGGTCTTTTCATACAATGGAACAGCCCGAATAACATATCATAATGGTTCACAGGATACTACCAGTTCGCCTTCCTTAACGCCCCAAACAAATTCGCGCCCATTAATATTAGGAGCGGAAGAAAACAGCGCCGGCGGTTTTATGGCCGACAGATTTTTTGGGGGAATAATAGATGAGGTTCGTGTCTCAAGCACCGACAGAAGTGGTGATTGGATTAAATTCGAATATGCCAATATGGGCGGACAAGCAGATAATGAGCTTACCTGGGGGAGTGAGGCTGATTTGATATCCCCTACGGTAACTTTTAGTCCGCTTGATGCCGCCACGGATGTTGCCCTAGCTACTAATCCAACCATAACCTTTAATGAAGCAGTAAGAAATCTGGATGATTCAGCATTGACTGATTCCAATGTGGATTCTCTGATTACTCTTAAAGAAAATAATGCAAGCGGAGATGATATTGCATTTGATACTACAATTAACGCCGGCAAAACTTTGATTACCATAAATCCAACAAGCGACTTTTCAAACGGACAAGTTGTCTACGCGGCTATAGGCGCAACAGTAGAAGATGTATGGGATAATGCTATTTCTGCATCAAGTACGACTTTTACAACAGTAATTACTACGCCGACAGTAACGACAACGATTGTCTCTTCAGTTACAGCCACCACAGCGAGTTCCGGCGGTACTGTAACGGCAGATGGTGGCGCCAGTGTAACCGCCCGGGGTGTCTGCTGGAGTACATCGCAAAATCCGACAATAGCTGACAGCAGGACTTCAGATGGTACCGGTACGGGATCGTTTACCAGTAGTCTAACCGGCTTAAGCCCCGGAACCACCTATTATGTTAGGGCCTATGCCACTAATAGTGAAGGGACAGTTTATGGAGATAATGAAACTTTTGCCACGGAAGAAGATACTGAAGAAGATACTGATACCAGTTTCTGGTATTTTGCTGAAGGGACAACTGCAGCACCTTTTACTCAGTTCTTCATAATGCTTAATCCCAATGAAAACGCGGTAGAAGTAACTCCGACGTTTATGTTTGGAGATGGAACCACAGAAACCGTAGATCCAATAAGCATCCCCGCACAAAGCAGGTATACCCTGCGGGTGAATGATTTCGTTACCAATAGTGCCATCGGCGCTAAATTAACCGTAAGCGGAAATGAAAATATCTATCCCGAACGCGCTATGTATTGGGATATAGTAAATAATCCTAGTGGCGGGGGTCATGGTGGCATTGGTTATCAGGGAACAGCCACTACCTGGTACCTGGCTGAAGGCTGTACTGGTACAGGTTTTAATGAATGGGTATTAATCCTTAATCCGAATGATGCGGCGACTGAAGTAACCATGAGCTTAATGACGGCAGATGGTCTGGCTGGTACGCAAACTATATCTGTTCCGGCGACCAGCCGGGTGAGTGTACATGTAAATGATTATATTAGCAACAGTGAAGTAGGCATTAAATTGGAGAGTTCTGGTGATGTGGGGATTGTAGTGGAGCGGGCGCTGTATCATTATTCCAACGGTAATGCCCTGATGGCCGGACAGTGTAGTTTAGGGGCAACCGCTACAAGCACTAGCTGGTATTTTGCTGAAGGACGGACGGTCAATGGGTTTTATGAGTATCTGATGTTGTTAAACCCCCATAGTAGTGATAGCGCCGATGTCCAGGTAACATATGTGAAAAGTGATGGGACAACAGAAGTAGAAAGTGTTACTATTCCGGCGCAAAGCCGGAGGACAATTAGGGTGAACGATTTGATAAACGATCGTGGGGTTGCCGCTACCGTGACCAGTACTAATGGAGTGGGGATAGTTGCCGAACGGTCCCTGTATTGGAACGCGGGAGTTATTAATTGGGCCGGCAGCAGTTGTAGTCTTGGTGCCCCTGCTACGGGGACAATCTGGTATTTTGCCGAAGGATATACCTCAGAGAGTTTTACTGATTGGTTATTTCTTTATAATCCTGGTACAGCCAGTACAGCGGATGTGACAATTACCTTGATGCAGGATGACGATACGGTATCCACACACGAGGTTACCGTCGCTCCACAAAGTAGAACTACTATATACCTAAACAGTATTCTTCCCGCCGCCGCCTTTGGCTTCAAGGTAGAGAGTACCAATAGTGTGGGTATTGTTGCCGAACGGGCCATTTACTGGGATTCCGGTGCATTACACTGGGCCGGGGGCAGCTGCACTAAAGGTATAAGGGTGCAAGAATAGAATATTGTTTTTCCTTCCCTTTTTATTTATCATTATTAGATAGAAGAGCATATAGCATGATTTGTGCTTGACTTTTTTGTGCAATGGTTATATAATAACTCCAAATTGGAGTAATTATGTATCTAAAACCTGAAATAAGAGTGTTTGCCGGTAAAGAGCTATTGGAGCTGACTGGCCCTATCCAAGCCGCCTCGATTGATTTATCTTTCCAGCAGGTGGCCCAATCAGGCTCTCAGACTGAACAACAAAGTTTAGCAGCTGATAACGCGGATGTTCTACAGTTAGTTAATCTAAAAAATTACGCGGGAAGGGGTGATCTATGAAAACTGCTGTTGCTGTTATTTTAGGTTTGATAATCCCTCTACTCATTGCGTTTCCGGGGTTTTGTACTGATTATCAATATGAGGTACAAAGGGTTAAGTTTGTTTATGAAGAAGGTACTGAAATAGAACGTAATCTTTCCGGAATAACGATTACCCTGCAGGATGATTCCGCAACCCTGTCAGCCGCGGCCCTGGGCCGCTTTTCTGGTTTACCTGCCGGAACGATAAGTTCCCTTAATCTCTATCTCTATCGCTCAGCCGGCGACCTCTGGGATAAAGACGGCTGGAGTGAATGGACATTGCTGAACGGAGAGACGATTGAGCTTGCTGATAATGGCTTTAGTAATGTGACCGTGAAGCTGCAATGGAACGGTATCAGCTACGATGTTGTTGCCCCTTCGATAGAATAAAACACTGCGGTTCCCCCCTTGTTTCTTTTCTTTTTTTGCCTTACTATTTTAAGCAATGCACTGTAAGTTCCTAGTAATAAACACATTAAGCTTCATGCTGTTGACAAATACCTATTTATAGTGTATATTATTACAGGGCAGGACGCGCACGGCTCGATTTCGTTGGGGTAAGTATGAAAATAAATGGGTTTTTTAAAATATTTCTATATATTAATATTGTAATCTTTCCTTTTAATAGCCTCTCATTTGCCGCTTCACTATATTCTGATCCGGGGGATAAATTAGGTCCTGCCAGTAGATTCCAGCTGTTTCTAGAATCTCAGGCCACGGAAGAGTATGAGCAGCCTTTTACCGGCACCTTTCAGGCCGGGCTGTTAATTGCCAAGGCCTTGCGCAGACTTAAATCCTTATCTATGACTGACAGAGCTGCTGCCGCCATGCGCCGGGAAATTGAAGCAATCAATGATAGTCTAAAAACCGTTAATTGCCGGGTCCTTCAGCGTAGATTTACTTCTGATAAAGTTTCCGGAACCAGCCTGAAATTTATTAATATCAGTTTTAATGGACTGGCGCGCCAGGTGGTCTTTGCCGATCGGGATCTTTCTTTGTTGCCTGCCAGTGCCTTGACAGTGCTGGGGCTTGAAGAAGATGATATTGATCTCTTGAAATGTTCAGATCAATTTTTAAGCAATGTATGGATATTGGGCAAACAATATTGGGGTTTTTTACATACGCCTGCGGCCCTGGCCAGGGTGCCGGTAGTAGAAACTGAGCCGCTTAATGAGGCGGAGGGAGATTTATTGTGGAAGGCCATTGGTGATATATTTCAGTTACAGGCTGATGGTAAGATTCCGGCAGAGGTATGGGAAGAAATAGAACCGCTTTTAAATAAAGTTTATTATAGTTCTTTTCCCGGTATCTACAATGGTGATGATGACTTCATGCTGGCTTTTTGGCGACGTCTGCAAGAAAAGACGGATATTGAGATTTCGTTGACGAAGGAATTTTTCCTCAGTCCTGATTTGATCCGCCATTTGGCCAGGGCGGTATTTCATGAATCTTGTGAAGCTGCCGGGTACACCCATGATCAAGTTGATCAGTTTACCGAACAGGTGTTTGGTGCTGAGGAAAAAGAATCGTTTGACCGGGCCGTTCAGCAGCAGCAGAAACTGGAGTATTTGCTCAAGTGTTTAACTGAGAGTAATCTTTTGAGTTTGCCGGACATAGAAAGGATCAGAGATTTGGTGTACTATTATTTTACGTTAAGGATAAGAGAGTTCTCTTCTTTAACAGGTGAGTTAGAAGAAATGTTGACTATGGAATATGAGGTAGAGAAAGACAATCTTCTGGCTGATCTATTTGTTTTGTTAGAGGAATACCTGGATAGTCCCACAGAAGAAAATAAGGAGGAAGTGAAAAAGGAAGCCAGCCGGTTATTCATTGTTTCTCAATTGCCACAGCAATGGAAATATGGATTAGGTGAGAGTTCTTATAATGGATTGAGGGAAGTTCTTTTGCATTATCACTGGAACAATGCCCTGGGAGCGAGTAGTGCTGCCCTGGAAAGTGAATTGACTAGTGGAATCAGTAATACTAGTCTATCTGTCCTGGAAGATCTTCTTATTGATCCTCATGATCTATGGTTTAGCCAGAGGAAAGATCTTATCGATCGTAAGCGAGGAATTGCCAAAGAGATAGTGGAAAGGATCTTTCCCGCTGGTGTAATTGTTACACAGTTTGGTATTCCGGTTGCCGAGACGATGAATGGCCAGAGTTTCGTGCTGGCGGAGTTGATGCTTAAAAACCGCAATTTAAGAGGGATCAATACCTCGACCCTGATCAGGATTACCAGTTTTTTGTTGGAGAAACAAGTGCTGGCCCGCGGGGGAACTCTTAGGCATGCTGAGATGAAGGCTTTTCTTGATGGACTGAAGTCTGATTATCCTTATCTGCAAAACAAATTGGAAACGGCTAAGAGTGAATGGGTGAGATTATGCAGTTCGGATACGAATATTAATGGGCTGGGGCGAAGTGCCCTGGGTAGAAGGTTTGGCAATTTATTGGGGGTTAGTAGATCGTTGTTTAATCTCAAAAGTAATTTCCCCCCTAAGTTATTGCTCCGGGTTCTTCGGGGGGAGTATTATGAGTATTATCATCTGGTAACAACAAAACTAAAGGGTACCCCCGTAGAAGGAGCCACCAGCATGCTGGCGGTGGCGCAGTTGCTGCGGGAACTTGGGGATCGTGGTGCTTTAAGGGGCAAGAGAACATTCAGCTTGCATGATGTGCGGGAGGCATATTATTTTATGAAGGTTATCAGGCTTATTTTTGAGGGACGCCTCTTGTATAGATTAAGTGATGAAAAAGTATTTGAGATTGTCCGCTATGATAGTAATCTGGGAGTAACCGAGATAAGGCCGTTAGCCGGGTCGGATAATATATTGATAAAAGATTTTGCCAATGGCTGGCTGGAAAGTGAGGGTGGTGTCAGTTACTGGGTGGAGGAAGAAGATGGAGTAAGAAAGCGTTATCTTGTTGAAGGAGTAAGCGCGGAAGAAGGTACGGTCGCGGTTGTGCCCGAAGGTGAACTGGAAACGCAGGGGATCAGCAGCAGCCAGAAACGCAGCGATATGATCAGAAATTATCGTGAATATTTTGATGAAATAAAAGATATCCGCTTTGTGCTTCATTTTCATCTGAATCCCGGTACCGTTTATAAGTTTAACGATGATGAGGTTGATGCAATGAGAACAATATTGACAGTGATTAATGATTATTCTGCCAATAGCCTGTCTCTAGTGGATCTGCAGCAGCGATTGTCTTCACAAGGTCAGGAAGTACTCAGGAAAATAGTGGCCCTGGACGATAGAAAGGTTAAGCCGCAAGACCGGCTCAATGCAGATGATCTTAATAGATTATTTAATTCAGCAAGCAGCCCGACTGATCTAACCCCCATTCTGGAGAAGATTAAGGGCTATGTTCCTTTGGTTATTATGCTGCATACGGAATTTAATGAATTACTGGCAGCATTTGACAAGTTTATTTTTTGTAGTGAACAAACGCGAAATATGTGGATGGAATCTATCAGTTTTCCGCCGGGGGACAGCCGGGTGGTGGATAATGAGGCCTGGCACGAATTGTTCAGGCTGGAAGATGCGAGGGGAAAACAACTGAGGGCTGAAGACAGGCAATTAACCAAGCAGAGGTTTAGGGATAGTTTGGGGATAGTGAAAGGCAAAAAAGTGATGTGTTATTCCGGCCGGATAGCCAGGGCCAAAGGATACGGGGTGTTAAGGAAATTTATTTTAGAAAAACTGCCGCAGCATAAGGATTGGGTTTTGGTGATCGCGACCACGGGACAGGGGGATATGGCGAAAGATTTTGTTAAGCTCTTAAAAGCCGGTAGGCTGACAGTTGACGAAAGAGAAATAATACGAGAATTGCTGCGTGACGGGCAATTGAAAATAGTTGTGGATTTGCGGAAATACTGTTTTGTGATTGAAGAATTGCTGGATTTTGCCGCTGCCGGCAGCGGGAAGGATGTATTGACGAGGTTCTATCGGCAGGATATGCGAGGGAGATTTGGTGCGGGGGTAGGAGTTTATTGTCTGCAGGATTTTCCCGTGCAGCTGGTGAGTGATGTGCTTATTTATCCGACACATGCTGAGGCGGCCAGTTTGGCCATTCATGAAGCAAACGAGGCCGGCTGTAAGATTGCCGCTTCGCGTTTAGGCGGTAATTCCGTGGGTAGTGACAACAGTGTGGATATTTTGCTGCCCAGAATAATATATAACAGAACAAGCGGACAATGCCTAGAAGAATGGGAAGAAAGGTACTGGGACTGGGTGGAGCGGATGATTGTCCCGCTTATTGCCGCCAATGATTTGGATTTAACTATAGCTGGATCCATTGTCACGTTGAGGCGCGGTACGCCAATACATGAAGTAATAAGAATGTTAAAAACTTATCAGGGTGAAAGTTTTACTCTTGCCGGGATTACTTATGTTTTAATGGCTAATTATATGCACTGTGTAAAGGCTAGAAATGATATTACCAACACGGCTGCTGCCTTACAGGCAGAAACAGAGGCCTATTATCAAGCCGTGAATACTCTCTTAACGAAAACCAAAAGGCCGGGGATTAAGAAAAATTATGAGGTTCCGCCCAAAACAAAGGAAATCTACCGCCAAGCGTAAGCTGGGAAAATGAGGGTGGAATTTGAAGAACATTCCGCCCCCGACGTTGATCTACTGACACTGGCCTGTGAAGCGGGCGAGGATGGTTTGGCTAAATTCCGGGCTCTCCTGAAGGGAATTTATCTTGGACATTTGTATTATGACGATAGCGGCGGGTTGATTGAAAATATGCTGGATCTATTGATTGGCCGTGAAATAAACATTGTCCGCTTATTTGAATTGGTGAGGGGTAATCCTGCTATGCTTAATTGGTTCAGAGAGTTAATTAGTGTTAATCGCCGCTACGATGATCTTAGCAGTGATTTGACTAATCTAAAAAATAATTTTCATTCCCTGTCTGAAGATGCTGCTGCAGACAGAGAAACTGACAGCAGTATGTAATAGCCCCCTGTTTCATTCATGATAAAACACTTCGGTTTGCTCTCCAAATATGATAATATATCAAGTTAATAATTTCTATAATGCGGGGAGTCTAAAGATGATTCTTGTTTGGATTTTGTTGGCCACGGTGCTGGTTAGTGTTATTTCGCTTATCGGGATTTTTACCTTTGGGATCAAAACCACTCTGTTGGACAGGATCTTAATCCTGTTGGTGGGTTTTGCGGCCGGGGGATTAATCGGCGGCGCCTTTCTTCATCTTCTGCCGGAGGCGGTGGAGAAGTGCGGCGGTGATTTGGTGTTTATTTATGCCCTGATTGGGTTCGCTCTTTTTTTCCTTATGGAGCGTTATCTCTATTGGCGGCACTGCCATAACGGTGTCTGTGACGTTCATAGCTTCACGTATCTTAATCTGATCGGTGACGGGGTGCATAACTTTACTGACGGGATGATTATTGCCGCTAGCTTCATGACCGATATCAAATTGGGGGTGGTGACCACATTGGCGGTGATCTTTCATGAGGTTCCGCAGGAGATGGGAGATTTCGGCATCCTGGTTTACGGCGGGTTCAGTAAGATGAAGGCCCTGTTCTGTAATTTTGTCTGCGGCCTGGCCGCTATTCTGGGAGCCCTGTTGGGGTATCTCTTGTCTAATATTACCGAGAATATATCGGTTTTTTTAATTTCATTTACCGCGGGTGGATTTATCTATATCGCCGCTTCTGATTTAATTCCGGAACTGCATCGGCAAAAAAATGATAAACGGGCTAATATGGCCTTTGTATCTTTTGTTGTTGGGCTTCTTTTTATGGCCCTGGTTAAATTTATTCATTAACAGGAGGAATTGTTTATGAATGTTTATCGCTGTTGTATTTGTGGTGAGGTTTATTTAGGGCCGGAAAAGCCCAAGAGCTGTCCTTTTTGCGGGGCGCATGAGCACTATTTTGTCCCGGTCAAGGAGTGGAAATTACTACGGGCGGCCGCTCTTTCCGACCAGGCCAAAGGGAATCTGCAGAAGGCCCTGGAGCTGGAGATTGATAATACTAATTTTTACCGGGCAATAACTGAGCTTTCCGGGGATGTTAAGGTGCAGAGTATGTTCAAGGGGCTTTCTAAAATCGAGCGGGAACATGCCTCGGCTATCTGCAAACATCTGCAGATTCAGAAACCGGAGTCAGATGCGGGGAAGGATAAGGCAGTGGCTGATGATAAAGAGAATATCGCTGAGGCCAACCGGCGGGAGAGAAGGGCAGTGAAGTTTTATGGCGAGGCCCGGGCGGAGGTGCCGGAGGCGGAGATAAAGGAGTTTTTTAAGGCCTTAATGGAAATTGAATCCGATCATATTGTTTTAACCGAACAGGAGTAGTGATGATAGAGTTTGAGACAAAAGTAACCGAGATAATCTCCCGGACCTCAGATGTTAGAAGTTTCCGTTTTCAACTTAAAGACGAGGTTAGCTTTAGGCCGGGCCAGTATTTTCTGCTGACAATAAAGGTGGGGGAGAAAGAACAGACAAAACCATTTTCCTTTTCTAATTCACCTACCGAACAAGGATACGTGGAATTTACCAAGAGATTAACGGGAAGTGATTTTTCGCGGGCCCTGGCAGAAATAAAAGTAGGTGACTGGGCGCGGCTCAAGCTGCCCGGCGGAGTGTTTACCTTCGGCGGAGAATATCCAAAAATTGCCTTTCTTTCCGGGGGGATCGGGATCACACCGGTGCGCAGTATCTGTAAGTATATTGCGGATAAAAAGCTGGGGACTGATGTAGTTTTACTCTACGGGAATAATAACCAGAGAAATATTGTCTTTCGTAATGATTTTGACGAGTTACAGGCGAATGCTGATAATATTCGGGTTGTTTATAGTCTCCTGGCCTGTGATCCGGCAAGGGAAAAGTGGTCCGGCCGCACGGGCTGTATTGACGGCCGGATGATCAGAGAGGAGATCCCGGATTATCTTGAGCGGATTTTTTATATTTGCGGGCCGCCGCTGATGGTGAAAAGTATGCTGGACATTTTAAAGAATGAGCTTAAATTGGCTGACGAGAAGATTAAATTAGAGAAATTTGCCGGATATTAGAGAGATGAAAAACAGGTGTCTTAATTGTGTTGAGTACAAAAGGTGTAAGGATAGTTATGTTTCCTGGCTGTTTTTTATTGTTGGTTTAATAG
>CAZIXI010000094.1:9753-11768 GCA_964543115.1 uncultured bacterium | reverse complement strand
GAATCCGGATGGAGACCCACCTCTTCTATGACTTCATACATTGCTCCATCTAGATAACTTTCACCCGCACCCAGGTGCCCGCCGGCAGATGCCGATAATTTATTGGGATCAGTATCCTTATCCGGCGCCCGCTGCTGGAGAAGCAGCTGCCCCTTACTGTTAAACATAAGAACATTAGCGGTTCTGTGCCAATACCCCTGACGATGAACCTCAGAACGCGGCCGGCTTTCCCCAGTAAACTCTCCCTGTTCAGTATAAACATCAAGATATTCATCATAAGAACACGGTTGCCCGGCATTATCCAAGTCAAGACTAATACCAGCAAAAGCAGACTCAATGGTAATCTCTTTTCTACTTAAAGGCTGGGACAATCCTTCCGGGCCAAAAGTTTTTGGCTGACCAACTGCTCCTTCTAGACGAATCTGTTGTTCCTCTTCCTCAAGTCCCGAAAAAGCACTAGCAGCTGCCAATTTATCGGCACCAACTAAACTGGTATTTGCCCAAGTAACACTATTCCAGATTAAAATAATAATTATAATCGTAGACAAGAACTTCTTCATAAAAGTTATCTTCATAATTATCATACACACAGAAAAAGCCGGATCGCCAAAAACACTTTTCGGCAACCCGGCTTTCCTGTTCTTTTCTTAACAAGGACCCGCGGTTTTGCGCCTTCCAATTACTTGGAATTAACCATTTTCGAAGCGTTTATTATAATTTATTAAATATTTACATCACTAGTATAATATACACTAAAAATGGACTTTTGTCAATAGACTGACTATATTACAATTATAGAACATAGTTATCTGTCAACAGAGCGTATTTTTCCTCTTCCCCAATTACCTAGATAGATTCAGGTAAGACTTGCTCAACTTGCCGCTCCCCAGGCAATCCAACCAGGGAAATTCCGTTAGCCCTCGCTAAATCTTCATTCTTATATGAATGTTTCCTGACCAAAGCACCGCGGTACACTTCTTGATATTCCTGGGCCGGCAGATTCCAACTTCGGTCAGTCGCTTGCGCGTTATGGATTATCTTCTGCCACTCTTCCGGCAAGGTATAATAATACAAGGCCCGCTTCAACGCCTGGTAAAACTCCTCTTCGTCTACATTATTAAACATAAACCCATTGCCCTGCCCGGTCTGCGGATCATATTCCCAGACAGTATTAACCAACCCCCCGGTCCGGCGCGCCACCACTGGCGCTCCATTAATAAGCGCCACCTGCTGTTTTGTTCCGCACGGCTCAAACTTTGAGGGCATAAGATAAAGATCAATACCGCGAAATACCTTTTTTGATTCTTCATGAGATAACTTAACCACAAATTTCAACTTTCCTCGCCATCTGGGATCAGCACTCAACCTATCCATCTCTTCACTCATCCGATGGTAATAGGGATCATCAGGATGTCCTTTACCCATAAAGACAAATTGTATCGCTCCTCCGGTTTCAATCAATGTCCGCTCAATAACTTTTAAAACATGGTCAACATTCTTCTGGTCGGTAAGGCGGGTAGCCATACCAATCAAGGGAATCTTTGCATTTACCTCTAAACCCAGCATTTTCTGCAATTCCTTCTTTGCCTTTGGTTTATCCTGAATCTCAACCGGTTCCCATTCTTCTTTACTAACACCGTTAATAATACCCTCTATATCATCTGTCCTCTCTCTTAAATCAGGATCCAGCCCTTCACCATAGGCAGCGGTCTGTATTTCCCGGCTATAATTTGGTGATACAGCCACAATCTTATCCGCATGATATATTGCCCCGCGCATCAGATTAAATCCTTCCGAATCGTCAGGCCTCTCCAGGCCATACCAATGTTCCCCACCTATCTCCAACTCCGGGAATCGTTCTCGCGGGAACCGATTATACTTTCCTCCCTGATAGGCAAGATTGTGAATAGAAAACACTGAAGCAACTTCAGAGAATATCGGATGATGGTTATATTTGGCCTTAAGAAATACCGGAATAAGCGCCGTCTGCCAATCATTAGCATGCATTATTTGGG
>CAZIXI010000094.1:0-9743 GCA_964543115.1 uncultured bacterium | reverse complement strand
TTTCTTTACTCTAACCAACAATTCCACTGCGGCAAATGTGGCCTCCGAAAGAAACAAAGCCTGTTTGAGGGAATCACCGGAATAAATCTCAGTGGTCATTTTCCCATTCTCCAGAAGATAGACAGTCATATTCCCAGATTTCTTTTCCCAGATCTTGGTCCTGATAACCTCCATTCCCATTCTTACATTCACACTCAAGCCAGTATCCACTAAACCAGCAGCCGGCGTATTCTTATATTTCAGCGTTATTACGCTTACATTCATCCCGCCGGCGGCAACCGCCTTGGGCAGTTCATTGGACACATCCGCCAAGCCCCCGGTCTTGGAAAACGGTGTTATCTCAGGTGAAATATACACCACCTGCTCTACTTCGGGCTGATTAACAATCCGTCTCCGACTTCTTGCGGCAAAAGGCCCTCCCGCAACCCGACCCAGATCAGCAAAAGCACTCCCCGCCGCCAGTTTCCCCGACAACAGTCCGCCACCTGCCCAGGCCACACTATTGCCCAACAGTAAAACTATTACAAAAATGATAAGCAATTGTTTATTGAATTTGTAATTCATATAAATCTCTTTATTTAAGTAACAACTATTCATAGCTTTTTCCCCAATACGCGACAAAAAAAAACCGAATTGCTGAAATCACCCATTTTAAAATAGGGTCACTTCGGCAGTTCGGCCTCCCCCCTCAGGGACCGGAACTTTGCGTCTTCGCCTTACGGCAAATTTGCCCTTTATCCGGTGTATATATTTATATTCTACTAGAACATGCCATGAAAATCAGCCCCTGTCAATAGCCAAAATAAATAACCGCGCAATACTGAATATATGTCAACAAAAAACCTCATTGGAGTTTTCTGCTGACTCTTGAGTAATACGCACGGAATTAGGCGGCTTTTTCTACCTGGATAATGGCCTGGCGTAAGGCGTTAAGGGATTCTGTAATCTTGGTTACCGGCGGCAATACCAGCCAAGGGGTGCGAAAAAGCGCGTTAAGTTTAGCTTCCTCAACCCCTAACGACATAAATAATGCCCGTAAAGTATTAAAGGCCAATTTATCCTGGATTTGCTTCACATCCCCTTCTGCCAGCACTACCTGGGCAGCCAGATAAATACCACTCACTGAATATGGTAACGGCAAATAAAGTCGATCCGCGGTTAATTGATCATTTACCTGTACGGGTTCAATGAGATCAATAACATCAACAGCCTTAATATCTGCCGGCAGCTGAGCCTGAACTAAACTGTTACTGTCTACAAATTCGGACACACCAGTGCCGGAAGTAGAATAAAAGATAAACGGACTTTCTTCTTTTGCGGCAGAGATTTTCTGCAGCCATTCCAAGATATATTTATTTCCCGGCTTTGCCAGCTCATCAATATCAATCCGGACAAACTTACCGTTAACCAATAGGCTATCCATTAAATCCATTTCAATTAACTCGATACCGCTCATAATCATCTTAACCTTGCTAACTGCCTTAATACTCGCTGTTGCCTCTTTCACCTGTTTAACCACCGGTGCCAAAGCCTCTGTGGCTTTAATCAAATCTCCATAAACAGCCATCGCCAGTCTAATTCGTTCTCCCGCATCTTCAACTTCCGCGCCGAGAATTTCCTGAAATCCCGCCGCTTCTTCCGCGTAGCGGGTTGTAGTTAATATATAACTAATCACTAAGGCGATCCGCTGATCTTCATCAGTAATACCCTTATCGACAATAAATCGCAGCAATTGAGCAAAGCCCTGACTATCTAGGCCATTCCCCGCGTCACTGAGGTTGGCAATAACTTCCTCTAAACTACTCTCTTCTAGATCCAGCAGGCTCAATAGACTGATATATTCAGCCGCTGCTTCCATCACTGCCGCGCTCCGCCTGCTTTCATCTTTCTGCACCAGTGCGCCGATACTGTGAACTAATTCGTGTTCTAAACAATTAAATAGTATCCTTTCATCTTTCAAGGCATCGATATCTACTAAAATTTCTCTGACTGCGTGTCGGTACTCAGAGGCAGTTCCTTCCTCATCTGATCTTAACCCGCCAAGGTTATCGACAAACCTGATTTTTCTGGCCACGCCAAAGACACCAACACCCCATTTTGCCCTTATATCCCTGAGGATTTTATCTACCAACCGTAATCCTTCCTCCGCAACATCCGCACTTTCGGTAATTGATCCTTCCGGAGTGATTTTAATTTCTCCTGCCGGTTTTTCTTCCGTGCCCTTACCCTTACGGGAAATAGGTGACTGTACTCCACCTGCCTCAGCAGCCAAATTATCTCTGACCCCTCGCAGGATATTACAAAGGAAATACTTGGCAAATCTTTCCCGCAGGTCGCTGATCGTAGCAATAAATTCTTCTTTTGTGTACTGCCAAGGATTGGCAAACACCTTACCATATTCCTCTCGGTAAAGAATCTGAATCACTCCCTCCATCACCCGGTTATAACGATCTTTTCCTTTGCTCCCCTCATTGAATCTTAAATACCCATCCCGGCTGAAAAGACGCCGGCTCACCTCGTAGCCCAGGGCCTGTACCAACAGATGCTGTTCGGCCCTAATAACCGGTTTACCAAAATTCTTGTGGATATAATGATTAAAATCTAGAATAAGATCTTCCTCAATCATTCTGGCATTATCCTCTTCAATCTGCTCGATCATTACCCTGTGCTTTATCCTCTGCTTATATTCATCATTTTCTTCGATATCTATCTCCTCGCCAACTTCTGCAATAATAGCAAACATCTCTCTCTGGGCCATCATTTTCTCCCAAGGCTGGGTAAATTCCCGCCGCATCCACTCCATGTTGCGTTGCCGCAGGGCGATATCTTCATCACTAAACGGTGAAATAAAAACGGTGGGAATCTCCGGATATTTCTCCATAACACGCAAGAACCAGCCATATCCCCCTTCCATCAACACTGGTTTCCCTCCGGAAAACACCGAATCTAATCCTTTTATTTTCCTGCTAACAGTAACCCGTCCACCCTCCTCATCAATAGAAGAAATCAAATCCCCGGGAACGAACATCCCTCGCTTTTGATCAGTTAGAGAAACAGCTAACAATTCTCTTTCCCCCGCTCTGGACACATCCAACATGCCATCAGGGGTAACAGCAAATACAATATCTCCTTCTTGTAACCGATCAGTTCCTTCTACATTAATAATTTCTATCTCTTCTTCCAAAAATCCCCGCTTAGCCAATCCCTGCAGCTGCCGATTAATCCAAGCTGTGATAACTTGACCGTCTTCTGCTAACTCCCGCAAGCGGGCCTCTTCCCGGAAATGATAATCCACTCCATCTTTCTCCTGCCGGCCATTGCGATCAGCGGGTTTACGGGTATGATAGATCAGCAGTTTCCCCAACATTTCTTCAAAACCAAGCTCACTGGTTCCCATGATTGCTTCCAGCACCTTTCTCTTCCCCCCCTCAGGAGGACCAGAAAATAAAAACATTTTTTGCTCTAAATCCCCAAACTTCTGCAATCCACCAGGCACATTAATCATCCGCTTGAGATAGACGGCTAATTGCCGGGCACTCATGGCCGCCGGCCTAACATGTTCCCTTAACAAGGCCCGGCAAATCTTATCCCTTCTGCTTTGCGGCGTCCGCAAAACAGCCTCAATCAAACAAAGAAAGAACTCCTTGGCAAACTGTTCCCCCATCTTTTCCATATCGGCTTCAGAAATCCCCTGAGGCAGGACCAGTACCGTTCCATATTCTCCTCGATAAAGAATCTGAATGATCGCCTCCAATACCTTGTGGTACCTTTCCACACCCTCGGCCTCATCCTTTAACCTGACGTATCCATCCCGGGCAGACAGCCTGCTATTCATTTCATAGGCCAAGGCCCGGACAAGAGAATGCAGCCTTGGCGAAACAGGCGGTTTATCAAAATAATTCCGCAGGTAAAGATCAAGATCATTGATGATTTTTTTAGATTCAATTAACGCCGCGTTATCCCGTTCCATTTTTTCTATCTCCACCTGCTCTCTTATTCTCTCTTCAAATTCCTCATTTCCTGCAATCAGGAGCTCACCCCTGTTCTCTTCGATAAGTTTCATCATCTCACGCTGGGCAATCATTATCTGCCAGGGCTCGGCATATTCTTTAGTAATCCATTCCATATTGCGCAGGCGCATTTCGATTTCATCATCAGTAAACGGACAGATAAAGGCGGTGGTTGCATCAGGAAACTGTTTTTTTACACTAAGAAACCAGCCATACCCTCCTTCCAGGATTACCGGCTGTTCTCCGCTGAAAACAGACGAAAGCCCTTTAATATTTCTCTCCACCGTTATCTGATTTCCAGCCGGATCAATAGAGGTAATAATATCTCCCGGCAGAAAGACAGCCATTGTCATCCCGGAAATATACACAGGTAAGGTTACTTCTTGCGTCTCCCTAATAACAATCAGGCTCTCCCCTTCTATTCCGACAATCTCATCCCCTTCTTTCAATTCCACAACATTATTAATATCTGTAACCACAACTCCCTCTTCGGTATAATCTTTCTTCGCTAATCCCTGCAACTGCAAATTTACTATGGCCGTTATAATGTCACCATCCTGCTCTAAATCCGTTAATCTTTTCGCTACTCTAAAATGATACTTCACCCCGTCTTTTTCACCTTTTACCAGCCGCGGTTCTCTAGTATGATAAAGGATCAACTTACCAATAATATCACTGAAACGGCCGATTCCCCGTTCAAAAGTAGCATCCATTACCTCACCCTTGCCGCCGGCCGGCGGCCCGGAATAAACCATAAACTTCTGCTGTAAGCGGCCAAAATGCGCCAGTCCTTGAGGAAAGGCCTCAATCAATGAGCGGATAAAATTAGCCATTACATCCGCGCTTATCTCCTCCTCCTGCGTCAATAGCCATTCCAGGCAAACAATCAAATCCTCTTCCGCTAACTCACCCAGAAAGTTCGACAACCTGGCCATTATCGCCTTCTGTACATCATTTTTTTCTATCCCCATAAATTCAACAAAATTCTTAAATATCTCCAATAAATCCCATTGCGGGACCATGGTAAAAAACATAATTGTCGTGTTATCACTATCCAGCCACTGTGGTACGGTCTCTGTTAGATTGCGGACCCGGAAAGTAAAATTTCCGTATTTTTCCCGCAGGGAAGCATCCAGCAAAACCAGATCACCGCCCCGTGCCGGAAGTCTCTCGACTTCGTGGCCCTCTTCGTGATAAATAATCACCTCTGCCTGCAGTTTTTCGGCATCGCGGTCAATGACCCAGGCATGATCATCTTGCGCCGCCTGGGCATCTTCGGGAATCTGCCGCGGCCAGGGGAAAATCCTGATTACCTGCGTACCGTCCTGGAAAGGAGTAAACGGTATCCGTTCACTTTCTTCTTCGCGCTTAACCGTATAGAGTTCAAGAGTAACTTCCACCGGCCGATACATTATCGGCATCGTCCGGGCAACCTTATCCCCAGCCGGCGTCAGGCTGTATTCTATCCGTTGATACATCTCTCCGGTCTGCTCATCAATGAGCAAATCTGAATAATAATGACCGTAGTTATGCACATATTTATTCCCCCACTCTTTTGTTTCTTCCGTCAATCCCCGAACCGCAACCTCAGCAACAACCATTTCTTCCGGGGGCTCATAGGTTTTAATAAGCTGTGTCAACGGATCCTTAACCGTAAAATCTACACTGGGCACGGTAGCCGAGTTATTACTTAAGGTATGAAAAGTATTTTTCGGCATCTCTACCACATGGCCAAACGGCACATCCATCTCATTATCAATAACCATCAACACATACCTACCCGGAGCTATCTCCGCCAATTCTATCTCTACTGGCTCACGATCATCCAGTAATTCAATCTGCAGTCTACTTATCTGATATTCACGTTTAATAGAATTAATCTGCCGGCTGATTTCTTCCTGTTCATACCGTATTTCTATTTTACTTTGTTGAGTTTCCTCATCCTGATCAATCATGATAAAGGTTAACTGAACCCGCGTACCAACAGCAAGCTCATGCCCTGTTTTTAATCTAGTATTATCGCAAATCGAAGTAGTAATCTCCTGGGTCGTATCATGCTTATGCCAGCGCTGCTGCATACCGCGGCCGTTTTCCGCCTCCGTTACCCCGATCCCGTCAGAAAACCTTCGGCGCCGGTGCACACCGTAATATTGACGAGCCCAGCGGGCCCCCTCCTGCTGGTGGGGTACCTGAACCCCGGGCACACGCACTGTCTTCAACTGTGCTAATGGAATTACCGCGGTCTTTCTTTTCTCTAAAAAGAGAAAAAATTCCCGTTGCGCGGCAAGCGACCGGTTTTTCAATACATCCAGATAGGTGGCCAAAAAAGTTCCCTGCAGCCAGGGCAGCTGCCGCAGACGGTTAATCAGGCTGCCGGCCTTTTCCGGATCAGTCTCTTCATAGGCCAGCTGAATCCTTTTATCCCTGGCCTCACTGCTATCCTTATCTATGGCATACTCATCAGCGGAAAGATATAGCTCATTTAATTCCCCCTCCAAAGCAGCCACCGTGGCAATTAATCGGTCAAATAGGGCAAGGATGGATTCGTCAGTATCTTCCCGTAATTCGTGATCAACCAGCATCTGGATCAGGCCAAAATAGTAACCTGAAACAAACGACGGCTGCCGGACACTGAAATAATTACTAACCGCCTCCTGCAGCTCAGCCGCGGCAAGATTTTTCTGCAGTTCAATGTCCATTTTCAACAATTGATATTCTTCCTCCAGAGTCTGATAGTATGAAGTTAACCCCGTATGCCCTAATTCATGAAAAAATCTCTCCAGTAAAACAACTAATACTTCCCCAGGATATTCTTCATAATCATTAACAAGGGTATCGACAAAATTCTTGCTAAAGACAAACTCCGTTTGTTTGCTGATGGGATTAAAATACCTGACACAATTGTGTGTCAACCGATCATTAACCTTAATCACCAAATTCTGATTGTCAGCTCTTCCTGTTAGCGTCTGCCAATATTCCTCTAATGGCCCGTTGCTAGTGATAGTATCCAAATCCTTCAAACAATGAACGATCATTCTCGCAAATTTTCTTTTATCCGCATCCGGATCTTCCTTTTTGTGCTTAATCTCTCTAGTCGTTAGCTCGAGACTCATCTCGTAACTGCTGTCAAAATAATCAGCCAATGAATAATATTCCGGATACCAACCAGTTGGGCCGAATGGCTGCAGCTGAGGATTCTGATTTTCTCGATTCATTGCCCTTGCCGCTAAACCACTATCCTGCTGTATTAGGCTATGAGGTCTTACTTCTCCTAAACGCTCTGCCAATAAATTCAATAACGACTGGAAAAAGCTATCGGCGAGTTGATTATCTATTACTATTATCTGTTGAAAATAGGTTTGCCCGCCTTTACTGAATTGCCGTACAGCAAAATTAAATCCCGGCCAGCAGCTCATAATTAATTGAATAAGCGGATCATTAACCTCCCTGGTTCTCGTTATCCGGGAAAGGGCCCTGCCCCCCGCGCTATGAGGCTCTACCGTATAAGCGGCAGTCTTACTCCCATCAGCCATATCGGTCATTAACAGGCTTTTACTGCCAAGGAAATCGCTTATGGTTCCCGCCCTCAAAGCAGACCTGGCTTGACAATAAAATTCTGCTGGACTACCAATTGGTAATTCCACTACCGCCTTCTGGCCGGCGGCCATGACCCGGGCCTGCGGCGTTATAACCGGTACCTGGCTAGCTGCCGCCAGGCAGTTTCTTTCTGCTGCCAATGGATACCCGGCAGCGGAGGCGAAACTTGACCAAAGAAAAGTAGACACTATTATTAACGAAATTAATTTAAGCAAAGAATCATGTTTCTTCATGCTGCCCCCCTTTTTCGGATTTCGCGTGCAACGTGCGGATTTTTCAATCCACAATTTGTGACATTTTATTCCTCTGCTTTACGCGGCTATGTCCACCAACATACTCAGCCTCGATGCCTCAGCATCATAACTGCCCTCTCTCAGAACAATTTCCGGCGGCGCGATAATATCCGACTCAATTCCGTGCGCTGCCAATATTTGTTTAAGTTCTAGCGGTATTTGTATATGACCTTGGGCCTGGACGATTTGCAATATTCGCTCAATTTCATTATCGGCGGCAGAGCCGACAACGACTACCCGGCCCTGCTCACCGACTATCCCGCCCAATAGCGATCCGATCATCTCTGCTGTAAACCCGCGAAAAATCTCCGCACCTACTACCGGCAGACGCGTCCGCTCTGTCCCCATTATTTCAGGTTCTCTGTCTTCCAGAAGCATAAGCACGGCCGCGGCAGACCGCGGATTCCGCTCCACTTCCTGCCGCAAGTCTGCCAAAACCGCTAACAGGCGTTCCCTGGTAATCTCACCCTCTAGCGGCAAATACGCTAAATCCGCCTTGGCTAAATTCGGCTTAGCTTCTAACTCACTAATCCGCTCCAAGGCCCTCTCCTGATCCGCCGTTAAACCATCCGCAGAGGGTTCCGGCATCGGGGAGGCAAGATCCCGCTCACTGATATTTTTCCGCATCGCTTTTAATAAATAGGCAAAATACTCCCGACAAAATTCTTCGGAAATACGGGCAACCTGTTCTTCAACATCCCTGACTATTCCACTCCAGACAAATTGATTGTAGACCACTGCCCCAGTACCATTTTCCTTATATTCATTACGCAGCATGATCTGTACCACACCCTCTAATACCCGGTTATAGGCATCTTCCTCTTCACTGAAATCAGCCGTCTTCTCTATCTCGGCAGTGGGCCTGGCCAATCTGTATATCTTCTCTCCGCGATCCTTAATCAACTTCATCTGCACCTCATAAGCCAGTTCCTTGGCCAGGGCCACATCCTCCGCTGTATCAATCCTGAATGAGGATTGAAAATACTTTTCCAACAAGTTATTCAAATCAGCGATAAACTGCAGAGACTCAATCATCCGGGCATTATGCCGGCCATTTGCCGTGCCCTCACGTAAATCAAAAGCCTCCAGCGGCTGATCCATCCTCTTCATCAATTCCTTTCTTAACAAATGATTAACTTCTAAATTAATCTTTTCCCGGCCAACTTCTCTCCGCAGATTATTTATGATCCAATAGGCTTTAAACCGCTCTTCCGGATCAACAAATGTGTAATCAACCACTTTTTTATTAATGGTCCTTAACTCTAACTCCTCATCCTCAAACGGAGAAATAAATATCGTAAATACCCGCTGCTTATCACTTTTGATTGCCCGATACCAGCCATAACCGCCTTCCAGAATAGTAACCTTTTTGTCCCCAAAGGCCTTGAGCAATCCCTTAATCGGACGCTCTACTAATACATACTTGCCATCCTCATCCTCTCCCTGATCAACAATCTCATCATCCGCTAAAATTTCTTCCGAAGGATCACTCTCGTGCACACCAACTACTTCAATAAAATCATCCTTGGCCATCCCCTGCATTTGCTTATTCACATAGGCAACATATATTTTCCCCGCCTGATAGAGGACCCATAATCTATTCTTTTCTTCATCACCAACATGCCGTTTACCAAAATGATAATGCTCTCCATCCCGCTCACCTTTCTCTACCCGCGGTTTGCGCGTATGATGCAATAAGAGTTTCTGCACAATATCACTATAAGGAGCCCCAACCCCTTTAAAGGTAAGATCCATCACCGCTCCCTTACCGCTGGCCGGCGCCGCAGAGTAAAGGAGGAATTTTTCTTCCAAATCATATTCACTCAAGTCCAATACCCGTAAA
>CAZIXI010000093.1:0-11795 GCA_964543115.1 uncultured bacterium | reverse complement strand
GTGCACTTAAATCTTTAACAAATCGGGGTGTTATCTTAGCCATTGTCAGTAAGAATGAAGAAGCCCTTGCCCTTGAAGTGATAAAAAAACATCCGGAAATGGTGCTTAAGCTAAATGATTTTGCCGGTTGGAGGATAAATTGGGAAGATAAGGCCGGGAATGTAGCGGCATTGGCCGCCGATTTGAATCTTGGCCTGCAGTCGGTTGTGTTTATTGACGATAATCCTGTGGAGAGAGCGCGAGTGAGGGAAGCATTGCCCGAGGTCTTTGTGCCGGAATGGCCTGAAGATAAGATGCTATATAAAAGTACTTTACTTAGTCTCCACTCTTTTGATTCTCCTGTAGTGAGCAAGGAAGACGCCAAAAAGACAAAGATGTATGTTGCGGATAGGCAACGGAAAGAATTTAAAAGGGAAATTGGGTCGGTGGATGAGTGGTTAAAGAGTTTAGGGATGAAACTAAAGGTAGAAGAGTTAGCTAAGGCTATTTTGCCAAGGACCATACAGTTATTTAATAAAACAAATCAAATGAATCTTGCTACCAGGCGCATGACAGAATTGGAATTATTAAACTGGGCAGAGCAGCTTGATCATAAGCTTTGGGCCTTTAGCGTTTCCGATAAATTCGGAGATTCGGGCTTAACAGGTATTATTAGCCTGGAGATTAAAGATGGTATTGGGAGGATTGTGGACTTTATTTTGAGCTGCCGGGTGCTGGGGAGAAGAATTGAAGAGGCAATGCTCTCTGTAGTTGTTAAATATGCGGAATCATTGGGTTTGAATGAGCTACGCGCAGAATATTTTCCGACGTCGAGAAATAAACCCTGTTTAGAATTCTGGCAGAGATCGGGATTCATTTATTGTGAAAGAGATAATATTTTTAGATGGAAGCTAACCGATAAGTATCTTATGCCGGATTGTGTTCGGCTAGAGGGTGAAATGTATGAAGATCAAGAGCAGGTTGCCTGAAAATATTTCTGTCGGGCAAACTAATTCTGTGGAATTCCGGGTATCGGAAAGGATGTTAGACTGGTTTATGGGATTAACCGGTGACCGGAGTTCTTTGCATGCTGATAAGGTTTTTGCCAGGCGCTCGCTATACAGGGAGAATGTTGTGCATGGGATGCTGCCTGTTGTTTTTATTTCGGCCTTAAAAGTCTGCTTTGCCGGGGAATATAGGTGCTCTTTTTCTGAGATATCAGCAAGGTTTATTAAGCCTGTTTATCTAAATGACAATTTGATTCTTCAGGCTGAAATTACGGAAATAGACGAGGAAATGAATAAAGTAAGTTTAGATTATATCGTAAAAAAGGTGGGCAAAGAAACGGCGCTCACCACGGGCAGTTTTGTTGTTGAATATAGTGGTGCGGTCACAGTTAAGAACAGACTAAACCAGGGTGAGCAGCTTGATGCCGACGGCCAGATGAGTATTGATCCTCCCATAGAAGAGGAATTGCAATTTCAGGAGATTGCCAAGGGCGAAGAAAGGAGCTATCAGTTTCGTGTTTTGGATAATCATATGAAAAAACTCTGTGAAATCCTGGCAGAAGGCCTTTTGCCGAAGTATAGGCCGGATTTAATGAAACGGTTTAATGGCTGTGAATCTGCTAATTTGTTATCAACATGCTTGCTTTCCACATTTGTCGGTATGTCTTTACCCGGTAAATACGCGACTTTTATGGATTTTAATATGGTATTTTCCCGTTCTGTGCAGCCGGGCAAGAATTATTTGCTGGCGGGAAAGGTAAGTTTTAAATCGCAATCCACTTTCACGCTTGTAGAAGATATTTCAATTTGCGATATCCGCGATAAAACAGAAGTTTGTGCTGCCGGGAAAATAAATGTTAAGGTGAACGAGCCTCCCGCCAGAATGCCGTCTTTGAAAAGCCTTAAAGAGAATGAATCAGATTTGCGCTTAAAAGATAAGGTTGTCTTAGTGACAGGGGCAAGCCGGGGGATTGGGGAAACAACCGCGAAATTATTTTTATCATATGGCGCCAAGGTGGTTGTCAATTATTTTCGGGGAAAAGAAGATGCCGAGAGGATTGTGAAGGAGGCTGTTGATAATGGCGGTGATGCTATTACTGTTGGCGCGGATGTATCGGACAGGCAGCAGGTTAAGCAAATGATCGCGACTGTCTGTGAAAAATATGGCACGGTCCATATTTTGGTCAATAATGCTGTGCGTGATGCCTATTCTGTTCCCTTTATGGAATTAGAGTGGCAGGAGCTGCAGCAGGATATTGATGTTACGATTAAAGGAATGTTTAACTGTTGCCAGGAAGTACTGCCGTTGATGCTGAAAAATAAATGGGGAAAGATAATAAATGTCTCAACTGTTTTTACCGATAATCCGCCGCCTGGGCAGGCAAAATATGTTATTTCCAAGAGCGGGATAGTCGGTTTAACAAGGAGTCTGGCTGTTGAGTTTGCCGCGGAAAATATCCAGGTTAATATGGTTGTGCCAAGTATTACAGAGACTGATTTAACAAAACACGTGCCCAAAATGTTTCTTGAAGGGATGAGAAAAAATACTCCCATGAGGCGAAATGCTGCTCCCGTTGATGTAGCAAAGGCAGTAGTTTTTCTATCGTCTTCTCTGGCCTCATTTACCACCGGTCAGAAAATTATGGTTACCGGAGGGAATCCGCCTTTTCTGTAAAACTTTCGATGAATATTGAGCGCATAAGAATTCAGAAAATAAAAAGCAGGGATTTATATAAATTCGCGTGTCAAGGTCTTGATGAGGTAAAAAGGGATAATATTATTCCTATTACAAAACCCCTGGCCTTAGCCCTGGCAAATAATCCTTGCGCGGGTGCAGATGATATCGGCCTCCTGGTTGCCTATGCCGGGGATAAATGTTTAGGCTATCTTGGCTTAATGCCGGGGTTGCTTAAGGTTGGGAACAGTATTTCCAAGATTTACTGGTTTTCATCATGGTATGTACCCGCCAAATTCAGAGCTACTTCGGTTGGCGGTATGTTGATAATAAACGCCTTGTCGTTAAGATATGATATTGTTACGACAGGGCTTAGCAGAGCGGCAATAAGAGTATTAAGGGGAATGGGGCTGCCTGAGCTGCGTCCGCTAGAGTATTGTGTAATAGATATTTATAGAATAAATCTTCTGTCTTATATTTTTTATTTGCTGCAAAGGATACTGACAAAGATAGGTGTTAAGCAAATAATTACTAATAGTGCCTTTTGCTTGCCGGAGCGTTTTCTTTCGTTTCCCGTTAAAAAGGTTATCTATAATGTATTATCCTTTTTGCATAAACACAAGGGAGAGGATATTAGTTACGAAGAAGTAAGTGCCCTTGAGGAAAAGTCTATTGAACAAACACAACCTAATATAAATTCCGCAAAATTTTACCGTAACGTTGATGTGATGAATTGGATGCTCAAGTATAACTGGATGCCGGAATATGATAAAGCGGAAAAGGTTGATTTAAATTATTATTTTTTCAAAATCCGTGATGTTGCCAAGATTGTTGCTGTAAAGGTTTTTGCCGGTAATGAAAAAGAATATAAAGGTTTTTTTGCGCTGTCAATTAGCGCAGAGAGGATGAAGCGTACGGCTAAGGTTTTAGACTTTAATATGTTTAATAAAAACGATTACAAGTACATAGCGCCTATTATGTTTGAATACGCTAGAAAATATTTGGCGGACTACATAGAATTACCGAAAGACTTGGAGAGATACATAAACAATAATATTGTGGAGAGGGTATTGTTAAGGAAAAAGAAGCGGGTGTATTTTTGTCGGCCAAAAGACAAAAACAGCCCGCTGGCTCTTTTCAGGGATGATATCACTCTTGATTATTGTGATGGGGATATAGCTTTTACATAATAAGCAAGATATGAATGATAAACAGATGATTAAATTCGGGCGTGTTTTTAAGGCAATGGGGATGGAGGCCTTCCCGAAAATTATAATGCCGGAAGACAATATAAGAGTGTCGATGCTTCATCATGTTAAGCCAGGTGATCTGGATAATCTCGATTCCATTATTAATTATTTAAGCAAGGTTAGAAGGATTATTTCGCCGGATGAGTTTTTTAGCTATTATACAGATGGTTCCGATAGTAAAATTTCAGGAAAATCATTGCTGTTAACCTTTGATGACGGCCTCTATTCAAGTTATTGGGCGGCCAAAACGGTTCTGGCTAAATACGGGATCAAAGCGATATTTTTTGTTCCCACTGAAATATTTTCATTAAGAAATAAAGAAAATATGCGTAAGTTTGTTTATCATAATGTGTATTCCGGACAGTTTCAGGCAGAGCCGCTGACGGAAGCGGAGTATGTTACCATGAGTAAGGAGAATGTTGTGAGCTTGAGAAGAAGCGGGCATTGGGTATTACCGCATACGCATTCTCATTGCCGGATTTCGGGTATCGTTAATGAAGAAATGGTGTCTTTGGAGCTGCTGAGACCAAAATCTATTCTCGAAGATGTTTTGGGGGAAGAAATACAAGCATTTGCCTTGCCCCGGGGAACAGAGAGGGATATAAATGCTTTTTCTTATCGGCAGATGACGACAATATACAAATTTTGCTTTTCAGCCTTAACGGGTGTGAATCATGAGAAAACGAATCATCATTATTTCCACCGGGATTGTATTCACGCGCATTATCCAGTAGCGCATGTCCGGAATATTATTGCCGGGGTTTTTGATGCGTATTATTTTCTCAAGATGAGTAAAATGAAGGCAAGAGTAAAACGCAGGAAGATAAAAAGCAATAGTAATAGGGATAAAGATGAATAAAAAACGTGAACAGATTAATTATATTCTAGACGGGATCGGGATTGTGTTACTGGGGGTATTCTCTCTCGGCTACTGTTTGTTTCGGGAGAAGTTTGCGGAAGTTCATCTAAGTTTTTCTTTTATTGATTTCCCAATATTTGTAGGAGAAATCTTACTCTTTTTTTGTTTGGCCCTATTAATCACAAAGTGGATAATTAATCACCAGAAATTTAATGTCTGGTACTATCTTTTGTTTTGTTTTTTCTGTTTTGTCTTGGTAAAGGCTTTTTTGGGTTATTTTGCCTGGGGCCCCCTTGCTTTTAGGCATTCTGCGTTGTTTTATTATCCCTTGTTTGCCCTTTGCGGTTTTAGTTTTTATAACAAAAAATTGTTTGCAAATAGGGAGCTAATGGTGTTATTAGCTCTTGGATTGATATGCATCTTGGGTTTTGTGCGGTTCTATAGATATTACCTGCTGACCTGTATACTGTTAACGATTATCTTAATTAGATTGTACCCGACAAGGTGGTTGAGATATGCCCTTCTTATGTTGCTGTTAATAGTTATTCCTTATAATGTATTGTTTGAACACTCAAAAACGACATTAGTCGGTAATATTATCAGTATTATCTTTATAATTATAAATTTATTTATAATATTTAAAATAAAAAAAAGATATAAATTTATTATTGCAGCACTGTTAATTTTATTTCTTTGTCTGGCGGCGTATAAACTATCTGGGAGGTATAACCGGGGATTTTTCAGGAAGTATAATGACTTAATTTGTCTTTACAATGAATTTAATATACGTATTGAAGGAGCCAGAGAGAGTTTCAAATCGGAAGAGTTAGAAATAAAACTTTATAATCCTGGAGAACATGAATCTGAACCTGGCCCTGAACTTGGTAATGGACCTAATTCTGATATTGAATATTGCCAAGCACGAGTAAGGGGCCAGAATATAAATGCTCTTTTCCGAATATTTATATGGAGAGATATGTTAGCACAGATGAATGAAAAAAGACATGTCTTCGGATTTAATTTTGGTTGGCCTTTGCGTTCTAGCAGCCTGGAAGCCTTGAACTGGGCTGCAATTGATTGGAAAAGGGATGGATGGATTACGGCTCATAATTCTTATTTGCATATAATCTACAGATCAGGGATTGTCGGGATCATATTTATTTTGATACTTATTAGTGTCTTATTCAAGATGATACGGAATACGGTATATTTAAGATCAATTAGCGGCGTCTTGCTATGTGCCGTACTTATCAACTGGCTTGTTATGGCGAATTTTGCGGTTATCTTAGAATTTCCTTATAACGCGATTCCGTTCTGGAGCTTATTTGGAATGACTTTTGCGTATTTAAATTGTTTGTTAAGCGGTAGAATGGGCACAAATACCAGATAGATATGGAGAGAGATAGTTATGAATTCTAATCACCCTTTTATTCAAAGGTTAACAGATAATTGGAAAACTGTTTTGATCGTGTTTATCGGTGTAGTTCTTTTTGTTCTTTTTGTTTTGCCCGCACAACTATGTCCCCCAAATTTTCCTGCGGATGATTCCTATTTCTATTTGCAGGTAGCCTATAATATTGCGCATGGATATGGCAGTACATTTAACGAGATTACCACCACAAACGGTTATCACCCTTTATGGATGCTGTTGTGTGTCGCAGGGATGTTTTTGGCGGGTAGTAATAAAATAATTGCTTTGCATATTATTTTTACTGTGGCGGCATTATTGTTTTTAGTGATTGTCTATTATTTTTTCAGGATTGCGAAGCAAATTTCATTAAAATATTGGCTACTTGGCCTGCCGCTATTAGCAACCTATTTCCTAACTGGTCTTTATGGGTCGGAAGCACATGTGAATGGTTGTATGCTGATAGTGGCAATTTATTATTTCCTCTTAGCTTATGACCAGGTGGAGAGAGCGGTTTTATGGGTGTCTGCAAGTATTTTTATTGCGTTATTTGTTCTGGCAAGACTCGATAATATTTTTCTCGCAGGCACATTTCTGCTGTTTGGCCTTATAAGGATTTATGCCGGTCAGGGCATAAATATAAAAAATTTGTTTGATTTGCAGAAAATAAAACTTGTTTCAGCTTTTATTTGCCCGTTTGTTGTTATTCTCGCTGCATACTTTTTATTCAATTTAATATCATATGGCCATTTTGTGACAATAAGCAGCAAGCTAAAAAGTGACTTTTCGCATATATCGCTAAGTATTGATAATTTAGGGAAATTGGGTAAATTAGGTAAGTTAGTATCGTTGTTTGGGGCCTTGTCTCTTTTTCTTTCCTTTATGCCGGGAGTTGGGGCAAAAAAGAAGATTATATTACGGATACTGGGGATCGGTGTGTTGCTGCATGCCCTGAGCATATTTTTGTTCTCTACGGGACGCTGGACATCCTGGTCCTGGTATTATGTGGCAGGAGTAATAAATGCCGCCTTTGTTTTATGTGTAGCGTTTGAATTGATTGCGGCTAAACTTATAGCAAAGAGAATTGTAAATCAGAGAATAATTAATGGGGGTGTGTTGTTTGCCTGTTTGCTTTTATCGATCGTTGGTCTTTCCCGGGGCTGGATGAGGTATGCCAATCCGGATGCAATCGGGTCAAATAATATCATTCCGTATTTGGATGGAAATGTTGACAGGGAATATAGGTGGGATATCTCGCTGGGTTTCTGGCTAAAACAAAATCTACCGCCAAAAACTAAGATATTAGTAGCGGATAGCGCGGGGAAAATAGCCTGGTATTCGGATATGCTGATTCTGCCGGGTGACGGCTTAATTAATGGTTATGTTTATAATGAAAAACTTCTTAGATTAGGCATCAATGAGTATCTTTGCGTTAATAATGTTAAATATTATATTGGTAAGATTTGTCCGGGCCAAAATGGTGTATATGAACGTGATATTAATATCCCTCTTTATCGAAAATCCGCCGGCAAAATAAAACTTTATGACAGAAATATTATTACTAAAGTAAAAGATATAGTGAGCCACCCAATGACGCCTGACTGGGCGATCTGGAAGATAGAGAATAAAAAACAGAGTTGAAAATTTCCGGTTTCAATGTTCTAAAATTATAAGGAAAATGTATTGAGGAGTGATTATGATGAATTCGGTTTTGCTAAAAGGCGGAGAAGATTATATGGCAGGATTCTGTTTAATAAACGAAGGGGAAAGGGGATGGTAAAGATTAACTCTTTTTTCAAAATATTTCTTTTGCTAACAATTTTATACCTTGGCTTTCAAGCTAAACCTTGGGCTAATGTGAATGGTAATATATATTCAGGAGATGATAACAGCTATTATGGGTATGTGAGTTCTTTAGTAAATGATTTTGATTTTGACTTTTCTAATAATGAAATCACTGGTTCTTCGGGAATTTCTGGTTTAACAGGCAAAGTCGTTTTAGCGCACCCTATTGGGACTTCTGTCCTTTTAACGCCATTTTATATTGCTGCCAAACCTATAGTCTCTATGCTATGTTGGTCCACAGATACACCTTTTAATCAACGTCACCCAGTATTCTTTATGTTTATGTGCAGTGGAATTCTTCTCTATGCATATTTAGGAGGGTGTCTGTTGCTTAAGGTATGCTCGCTTTTGGGGTTTGATAGTCGGACCTCATTTATATCAGTTATATTAACTGTTTGGGGGACAATTTTGCCTGTATATATGTTTAAGCGCCCCATTTTTCACCTATTCCCCAATTCTTCTTTATTTCTTTACTTCTGTATCTTGTAATCAGGTGGAGAGATAATTGCGACATATGTTTCAAGCATGTCATTATTCTTGGAGTAGTATGCGGCGGAACATTGATTACTCGCTGGAACGATATTCATATTGTGTTGTTTGCTGCATATTTTCTATTTTTGAAAACTAATGATTTATCCGCATTTTTAAAGAGAGGAATCCCTAATTTGTTGCTTTTCTCTATCGTTGTCTTTTTAATATTTTTCTTTACACAAGGCTTAGCTTGGAAGGTTTGTTTGGGAGGTTATTTCACATTACCTTATGATCCAGTTAATATAATGAGGCCGATCTCTGTGTTGTATAGTTTTGCAAGTGTAATTAATGTTTTTCATATTTTTGTTGGATTGGATTGGGGGCTTCTATATACTATGCTGCCATTTGTTATAGGGTTTTTTAGCTTTTTTTGGTTTAATCCATTGGTTATTTCTCGAAATCACATTCTAGATAGAATAATATATGCAATATTATTTTCCTTACCATTTATTATTGTTTTAAAATGGCAGCAGCAAGGAAGTTATTATGGTTATCGCCATTTATTGTCCTTATTGCCGTTTACCTGTATAGGATTAGCCGCATTTTTTAATAGAATCCGCAAAGTGTTTCCCAATTATCTAAAATATCTCTATATATTCATGGTTATTATACTAATTTTCAATTTTTTCCTAATCCTTCCACTTGAGTATGATAAGTCAACAACACTGGAGCTGGGTAGTAATGTGATGGGCGGGTATGGCTGGGTTAATAATGCCTATGTTATTAACGCTATTAAAATTTATTTTATTTCACCTGTAAAAACTCTTTTGGGGTTGTTTATTAGAGGTTTTATGGGCGGCTATATATTTGGAGTAATTTATTTGATATTTCCTGATGTATTTTCAAAAATTGCGGTATTAAATCCAAAAATTCAAAAGTATTTTGCGCTAGACTCATTTGAAAAAGGCCTTGTTTTATTTTACCCTTTGCTTGCTATAGGTATGTTAGCCATTCTCTATATTATCATGAAAAAAATATATAAGATTGAAAAAAGGAGTTTTAATGATGAAAACAATTAGCGTTGTTGTTCCTTGTTACAATGAAGAGCAGTCAATAGTAAAAACGATACGGGAATTAGTTGACGCACTTTCTGGTTTAGATATTGAATTTGAAGTTATTGTTGTTAACGACGCCTCGACAGATAGAAGCATAGAACTTTTAAGCGGTATCCATGGTCCTGTAAAAATAATTACTAATGAGGTGCAATTAGGCTATGGAGGATCTTTAAAAAGGGGTATTTTACAATCAAAATATAATATATTTTTAATTATAGATGCGGATGGAACATATCCATGTGAGTCTATTGCTGAGTTGTTAAAAGTTTTTATCGAAAATAATTGTGATATGGTTGTAGGCGCAAGGATAAAAGAAAATGTTCAGATACCTAAGGCTAGAAGGTTTGGGAAATGGTTTATTGCTAGATTTGCGAGCTATTTATGTGGGAGAAATATTCCAGATATGAATTCTGGATTAAGAGTTATGAAGAAGGAGGTTGTTGAGAAATATCTGCATATTTTACCAAATGGCTTTTCGTTTACAACAACTATTACATTGGCCATGTTGACTAATAATTATTCTGTGGTTTATGTCCCAATTGATTACTACAAAAGGGAGGGGAAATCAAAAATAAGGCCCATTAAGGATGGTCTAAACTTTATCTTTCTGATTGCCAGGACGACTATGTATTTTGAGCCATTGAAGATATTTATGCCGATGAGTTTATTGATGTTTTTGTTAGGGACAGGTCTGTTAGCAATAAGGATTTTCGTCGCAAAAATATTAATTTCAACGACTATTATATTGTTTTTGGCGGGATTCACAATTTTATCTCTAGGGTTAATCGCCGACTTAATTGATAAGAGAATGAAGTGGTAAAGCATGTTTGTCGTTATTGTTAAGGTCATTAAGTTGGCATAGCAATTTTAATAGAGTAAATCTGAGAGTAAGATGATGCTCCCACATATAAACCTATTTGTTGGATATAGCAATAATATTTCCTATCGCATTAATGGTTCTTCAGGTGGTGTTGGTACTGCGATTTTACAATATCTCTTAAAAAGTAATAAGGTTGATATTGTGGTAGCTGTGGGTTTTGAGGAGAAAGATAGATTTAAGCCCGTATACAGAGCAATTGATCAACCTGCGAAAGTTGTTGAGTTGATAGGATCCAAGTATGTATACATGAAGTCCAAGCCTTTGCTCGATGTTATTAATGCTTATAGGAGCAAAAAGATAGCGGTTGTCACCCAACCGTGTTTTGCGAGTCATATCAGAAGAGTGGCGCCAAACGTAAAATATTTGCTGAGTTTATTCTGTGGATACAATATCAGTAGAGAAGCAACAGAATATTTGATCTCTAAATCAAAAACAAAAAAAAGAGATATAAAATATATTGAGTACAGGGGGGGAGGTAGATATCCAGGTGGGTTTACTGTACATAAAAAAGACGGCAGTACAAGAACTCTTGGGAAGAAATATTATGAATTAGCAGATTTATTATTTCTAGAAAAAGAATGCAGAAAATGCCGCGTTTATATATCGGGTGAAGCGGATATCGTATTAGGTGACGCATGGGTTAAGAACCTAGAAAACGCCACAGTTATGGTTATAAATACAGAATTAGGTGATGAGATTGTTAAAAATATGTACAAAGAGAAGTTATTGATGCTGCACGATTTAACTGAGGAAGATTTGGAGAAAATGCACAAACATAATTTAAAGTATAAGAGATGCGGGCATTCTAGATTTATGAAATTAATAGTTAGTTTATTTAATAATGAATTAGCCAGAAAATATGCCCCTTTCTATTTGTTAGGGGCCTTATCAAAAATTAGAAGGAGTTTAAAGAAAAGAATAAAAATAAGTCTAAATGAAACTAAAATATATGGTTAAAATGAGTATTGATCTAGGCTTCAAGGGGATTGTAAAGAGAACTAAAGAGGAATTCTATTACTACACAAAAAGACCATGGAGCTTGGAAGAGGTCGGGAAATTTTGGGATACTGTATCAAACTATGATGATGTAAATGAACATTTATATACATATTTTAGAAGATTTACGGAATCTTATAAGGCAGCGATTAAGTATCTTTCGCGTAACAACTATAATATGCTTGATATCCAGGCAAGATCTGGTAAGGGGAGCTTGTTTTGGCATCAGAGAGGAAAGATAAAAAGTTCGATCTGTGCTGATTTTTCAGATTTATTATTCTGATACCGGCATTTATACGAACTTCGAGCT
>CAZIXI010000092.1:0-11812 GCA_964543115.1 uncultured bacterium | reverse complement strand
GGCAATGAGGATGCTCTGCGGCATTCTTGTTCCTTCCGCGGGGAAAGGCCGGGTGGGAAATTATGATATATTAAAAGAATCTGAAAAGATAAAAACAATCATCGGCTACACGGCGCAAAAATTCAGCCTTTACGAAGACCTGAGCGTTGATGAAAACATAGAATTTTTCAGCAACATATATGAAAGCAAATTAACTTCAGCCGACACCACCGCTACTCTGGAAATATTTGGTCTTATTGATTACTGAAAAATGCTTGCCCGAAACCTTTCCGGCGGGACAAAGCAGAAATTAGCCCTGGTCTGCGCTATCTCCCATAATCCCCGCGTATTATTTCTGGATGAACTTACCGCCGGCATAGACCCCTTAAGCTCCCGGGAAGTATGGTTTATGCTCTACGAATTCACCAAGAAGGGTATTACCATTTTTGTTAATACGCATATGATGAACGAAGCCGAACACTGTAACAGGTTAAGCTTTATATTTAAGGGAAAGATAATGGCTACGGGAAGCCCCCAGCAGTTAAAGACCGAATATATTAAAGAAAAAATGCTTGAGCTGAGCTCAAAAGTTCCTTTGATTAAGATTATCGGAGATTTCCAAAAACTCAGTTCGATCCTTGACGTGTATACCTCGGGGGAATTTTTGCACCTGACCACCAAGGATGAGGCGGCGGCTAAAAAGCAGATAAACGACTACGCCAGGGCCAAGGGGTACGCATTTACAATCAGGGAGATTTCACCTTCGCTTGAAGATGTGTTTGTGAATCTAACGCGTGATCTGGAAAGATGAAAAGAATTTACTATCTATATAAAAAAGAATTTCTGCAGCTTAAAAGGGACGCACATTCGGTTATTTTCTTTACACTTATGCCGGTTGTATTATTGATGCTGTTCGGCTTTGCTTTATCTACGGACATAAAGCATATTTCAACGGCCGTTTTCGACGATGACAATAATTATCTCAGCAGAGAGCTCGCGGCTGTCTTGGTAAACTCGGAATATTTTGATATCACACATAAAGCGTTCTGTGAAAACGATATTCAGGAGTTATTAGATAAGGGCAAGGTAAAGGTGGGCCTGATTATCCCGCAGGACTTTTCCGCCAACTGCCTGGCGGGAAAACAGGCAGAGGTACAGATACTTATTGATGGTTCTGATCCGAATGTCGCCAATACCGCTCTTAACGTAGGCAACGCCTGCGTTAACTATCTGAGTAAAAAATATTCCAATCCAATAACCGCACAGATCATAAAAGCACAGCCCAGAATCTGGTACAATCCGGCATTGCGAAGCGCCAACTTCATGGTCCCCGGCCTGATCGGGTTGATCCTGCAGATGCTTATACCGTTAATGACCGTCGTGGGTATAGTTAAGGAAAGAGAAACGGGGACCATCGAACAGCTTATTACCACACCGATTAAACCGTGGGAACTAATACTCGGCAAACTTCTTCCTTATCTGACGATTGCTATCGGCGTGGTATTTGTCGTTACGATTGCCGGGATATCCGTCTTCCACATACCCCTAAAGGGAAGCATTTTTTTGCTGGCTCTTTTTATCTTCCTGTTTATGATGGTCTGCCTCACCATGGGGCTTCTTTTTTCCGCTGTTTCAAAAAACCAGCTGCAGGCGTTTCAGAAAGTTATTTTTACCGGCATCCCCTCCATCCTCCTTTCCGGACTTATCTTTCCGCGGGAGGCAATGCCGAAGCTGATTTATTATATCAGCAATCTGCTTCCATTAACGTATTTTATTAATCTGGTCAGAGGAGTTTTCCTTAAAGGCGTGGGGTTTACTTATCTGTGGAATTCCTTTGCCGCCCTGTTGGTGTTTGAGGCAATATTCATAATTGTCAGCATCAAAAAATTTAAGAAACAGATAGCCTAACCCAACAGAGCCGGCTGTTACGAGCTTTGCTCGCGCAGTCCCCCCATCAGCCCGGGGCTTTTAACTTCTTTACCCTTGGCCATGTCTATATATAAGGCGCTGTTAATAAGCCCGATATGACTGAAGGCCTGGGGAAAATTACCGAGTTGCCTGCCGCTGGCCGAATCTATTTCTTCGGCAAAAAGCCCCAGCGGACTGATATACTTTAATACCTTTAAGAATAAATCCTCCGCCTGCGTTACATTCCCGGCCAGGGCCAGCGCCTTTACCAGCCAGAATGAACAAAGGGTAAAATTACCTTCTGTCCCCGGCAATCCGTCCTCAGCCTTGTATCTGTAGACCAAACAATCTTTCAACAAAAGATTTTTTATCGTCGCCTCGATTGTTCCCAATACCCGGGGATCAGTCGGCGGTAAAAACCCCACAACCGGAATCAGCAGGTTGGTGGCATCGAAGACCTCAGAATCAAAAGACTGCACAAAACTGTTCAGTTTTTTATTGAATCCGCGCTCCAGTACGGCCTGTTTTATTTCTTCTTTTACCTTCTCCCAATCAGCCAACGGCGCGGTGAATCCTTTTTTGGTTGCTATTTTTATCCCCCGGTCAACCGCCACCCAGCACATAAGCTTAGAATAAACAAAGTGCCGGGTACCGCCCCGTACCTCCCAGATACCGGAATCGGTAGTGTTCCACACCTTACACACATAATCTATGATCGCCCTTATCTCCGGCCATTTTTTGTGCGGCACCTCCTGGCCGTAACGATCGGTTTCATAAACCATATTAATCAGTTCACCGTAAATATCCAATTGCCGCTGGCCGGCGGCACCATTACCGATCCTTACCGGACTGGAATCTTTATAACCGGCAAGATTATCCAGGATATGTTCTTCAATATCCATTTCACTGTGTAACCCGTACATGATCTTAATTGCCGACGGATCTTTATAGCGGCTAATGATCCCCCAGATCCAATTACGGAAATCTTTACCTTCCTTTAAATGATCCAGGTGAAAAAAGGCCTGGGCGGTAAAAGAGGCGTCGCGAATCCAGGCATAACGGTAGTCCCAGTTACGTACACCGCCGAGGCGTTCCGGTAAAGATGTGGTGGCGGCGGCGGCAATCGAGCCGGTCTCCGGATTAGCCAGCAGCTGCAGGGCCAGACCGGAACGTACAATAATATCCTTCCAGGGCTCATTAACGCCGACCTTAGAATACAATGACCGCTCTGACCAGCGCAGCCAGTAATCCCTTATCTGTTCCAGCAATGACTCACAATCAGCCACCGGTAACCGCACCGCCTGTCCGTAGCGCAAAACAAACCAGGCGGTTTTTCCTGCCGCCAGCGTAAACTCAGCCGCGACTTCATTATCCTTAATGTCCAGCTTGATCTCCGACTGCAAAAACAACCGGTCCCGGCCGCTGGCGGCGGAAACCCCTCCCGGCACAGCGCTGAATTCCGGCATATTCCGGGCATAGTTAAACCGCGGCTGGAAACTTAACTTTAAAACTACCTCTCCTGCCGTAGAGGTAACCTTACGAAAAAGCGTCCGCTGGCCGGTGGTGTGCCGGCCCTTAACCTCCATAAAATCCGTAATCTCTGCCGCCCCTAAGGCCGTGGTGAATTTAGTCAGTAAAACATTGGTATGCCCGAGATAACTCTGGCTTGATTCGTACTCATTAACCGGCTGAATACAAAAATGCCCGCCTTTCTCCGTATCCAGGATAGCGGCAAAGACCGAAGGTGATTCCATATACGGCAGGCAGAGCCAATCAAGGGAACCGTCCCTGCCCATAAGAGCGCAGGTCTCCAGATTCCCGATAATCCCGTAATCCTCAATATCTTTGTAGCGGGCCATCAAGTCTTCTCCATATCCAGCGGGTGTTTACCTGCCCGCCAATGGGATTCAATTTCTTCCAGGGTCCGGCCCTTGGTTTCCGGAACCATAAACCAGACAAACAACCAGGTAATGATGCCCATCGCGCCAAAAAGCCAGAATGTGCCCGATTGACCCAGGGCGTTTATCATGCTTAAGAATGTCATCCCCACAATCAAATTGGCGCCCCAATTAAAAACAGCAGCTACACTCATGGCCAGTCCCCGGACTTTTAACGGGTAAATTTCCGCGATTAACAGCCAGAAAACCGGTCCCATCCCGATAGCAAAGGAACCGACATATAACATCAGACTGCCGGCCGACACCCAACCCAGCATCCCGGCGGTATCTTTTAGGCTAAAGGCCAGACCTAAAAAACCAAGACTGGCGATCATTCCGCCCAAACCGATCAACAACAACGGCCGCCGCCCGATCCGGTCCAACAACTGCATCGCCACAATGGTCATAAACACATTCACTAGGCCAATCCCCACCGTGGCCAATATCGCCGCTGACGCGGATTTAAAACCGGCGGATTGAAAAATGGTGGGCGCGTAGTAAATAACGGTATTAATACCCGTAACCTGCTGAAACACCGCCAGGCCGATCCCGACAATTAACGCCGGCCTGATCAGCGGAGTTAACAACTCCCGCCAGCTTCCCCCCTGCTGCCCCAGGCTCTCCTGAATATCATTAAGTTCATTATCGATATCATCGGTACCCCGAATACGTTTTAGCACCGCCCGGGCCCGGTCAATGAATTTATGGCTGATCAGCCAACGCGGACTATCCGGCATGAAAAACATACCCACGGCCAGAACAATGGAAGGGATCGACGCCAGCCCCAACATCATCCGCCAGTTACTTTCCTTGGCCAGGACATAACCAACCAGGTAAGACAGGACAATACCGATTGTGACCGCCAGCTGATTCAGGGAAACCAGTTCTCCCCTGATTCTTACCGGTGAAACCTCGGAGATATACATCGGCGCCGTGAAAGAAGCCACCCCGATAGCGATACCCACGATAATCCGGCCCACAATTAGAACACCGATATTAGGAGCGAAAGCGGTGCCGATAGAGCCCAGGGCGAAAATAATCCCCGCGATAATAATGGTTTTACGCCGGCCTAAATTATCGGCTAATTTACCGCCGATAATGGCACCCAGCACCGCGCCCACCAGCACAGCGCTAACGGTAATTTCCTGCATCCTGTCCGCCAGCATAAACTCCTTCTTAATAAAGAGGATCGCGCTGGAAATAACGCCGGTATCATAGCCAAAGAGCATACCACCCAGTGCCGAGAAAAAAGCCGCCACATAAACAAAAACTCCTCCTCTACCATGAGAAAAGTTACGCGGACCACCCATGCCGAACCTCCTTTTTAATGTTTTTAATAAGACTTCTGCAAAATAGGTTCTTTGTCATACCGCGGCTTGACCGCGGTATCCAGATATTATTACATTGCAAAGACTTCTGGATCCCGCGGTTAAACCGCGGGATGACATTTGAGCTTTTTTACTCTATTTTGCAGAACTCTAATGTTTTTAATAATTATACTACTAATATTTAAAATATTGAACCAGAAATTGCTTGTATTATTCAGAAGACCTGTTTACAATATAGAGACCCTGAAAAAACAAGAATATGGTTATCATATTTATTGCTCAACAATTCTAACTAACTTTCTAAACACATCTTATAATATTGTACTATTGATTTCAAAGCATTAGCTGCGGCAACACCCAACAGGAGACTGAGAATAGCGATAATTAGAGTAATTATTATCTTTTTGTCGCGGTTGAAACGGGGATTAAACCAAACTAAGGGCAAAGCAAAGGGGCCGGCACAAAGAAAGGCAATTATTAAAATATCGGTCCTGAAATACCATTTATTCTGTTTATTGAAAAACTCGCCGCAATATCTGCATTTTATAGCTTCATCCTGAATTTCTTCCGCGCAAAAAGGACATTTTTTCATAACACTCCCTGCGTCCCTGATTCAGCCGGCTATTTCATCTCCATCTTTATCCTGGTCAGCCCTTTAGGCTTATCCAATAAGACATATAATAAGTTTTCTATATACTCAATATATTCATACAACAATAACTGTTTATCTTTTTCGATGCCCACAAGATCCGCCAGCATAGCATCCCTTCTCTGCGCCACCGCAAGTATCTCTTTATTATACTTTAAAGCAGATAAAGCGTCACTTTTGCCTTCCGCCTCTGCCTGCAGCTGATTTATTTTATTTAGCTCCTTTATCATGTCTTGTTCTACTTTTGCGCCGGCTTTTATCTTATTGTCTAATGCCTCCATTTTTGTTGTTAACTTATTTTGCTCAGCCTTTATCTCTTTAAGCATTTCGTCAGTATTTTTTGCTGATATCCCCTGAGCATTGACGATAAACAACATTGCCGCGACGATAAGTATGTTTTGGCATTTTTTCATCTCCGCCTCCTCTGGTCTGTGGGTTTATAATCCCGCTCCTGCAAACAGACATTTAAAGAGCAGCTGCCTCCTTAGAAAGTCCGCCCTGAACTATCTGCCTTAATGCTATACCTTTATTTGGATACTGTCAAAGTTTGTTTATAATAAAACAAATTGCAGAAAGACTTGATTTCGTTTATAATATGAAAAGACCAAAACAAATAAAACACCCTTTAGATCCGCAAACGCCAACAAGCGAGGTGACCAATGCGAAACAGGTCTGCTAACATTATTTTTATTTTATCAGCTATATTAACCGTTATTCTTTTTTCTGCGGAGCTATTTGCCGACACCATCATTCTTGACGCGGAAGATCTGAAAAAGGGCAAGACTAAATACCGCGCTGTCGTGCCTTATGTCTTTTACTCAGATGATCTCAGCCTGGCCGGCGGCATAGCCGGAGGAACTACCGGATATTTTCAAGATCAGCTGGGGCTCTTCGGCGCGCTTATGTATACCACCAATCAATCGTTTGGATTCTTCTTTAAACAAACGAACCTCAAAATGCCTCTGGGCGACAGACTGTTCCTCAACACTGAAGGATATATAACACGTTATACAAAATACCGTGAATATATCGGTAGAGATTTGCTGCTTGTCAAAGACGGCGCGGGCTCAAACGATTCGGACAAAGATGACTACATAAGAGGCAAAGGTTGGAACAATCGAATAGAACCTACATTATCCTATGTACTGCCTATTGGAGTCGGAGCCGATTATCCTATTAACACATATATTCTGGACCAGGGAATCCTCACAGAAGGGGCCACCTGCAGAGGCAGCTGGAACCCCTTTAAAAGCGGCAGAACTTTTCTTGATATAACCCCCTTCTTTCATTGGCAGAATTTTAATGATTCCAAAAATCCCCTGAAAGAATTTGATTCAAACGGGCTGGCGGCGGGAATTAGATATGACAATACCGATTTTTATATAAACCCGACCAAAGGAAGCGCTCAACGTTTTGAAATCCGCCGTGATTTAGACTTTCTTGACAGCAACAATCAATGGACCGCGCTGGAATTAGAATTTAATAAATATTTCTCCTTAGGAGAATGCTCCTGGTTCAAACAGCAGGTTATCGCGCTTGATTTCTGGACCGCCTATTCACCCACCATGAAATACAACAGAGAAGACGGCCTTTTGATCGCCAAAGACGCGCCCCCCGATTATTACGGCGCTAACCTCGGCGGCCTGCAGCGTCTGCGCGGTTATCATGAGAGGCGTTTTCACGATAAGGCCGCTATTTATTACTGCGCTGAATACCGCGTAATTCCCCGCTGGCAGCCCTTAAAAGACATAAACTGGTTAAGGCCCCTTGATATTGACTGGTGGGAATTTGCTCTTTTCGCGGAAGCCGGCCGCGTTGCTCCTAAATGGAGTTTTTCCACACTCAATTCAGACCTGAAATTTGACGGCGGCGTTTCCTTAAGGGTAATGGCGTTCAAAAGCATCGGCCGGCTTGATTTTGCTGTTTCAGATGAAGAATACAACATTATCGCATTTATCGGTCATCCATTTTAGAAATCGTATTTCCCTGCTCCGGTCCCTTTTAATGGTTTAATAGAATTAATAAAATAGGGGGACACAATACCTAATCCCCTATAAATAGTGTAACCCTCAGAGCAAGGGTTAAAACAACTAGGCTGTTAATTTCTTAAATCCTTAGGAATGGTAAAAATGAACGTACTCCCCCTGCCCATTTCACTCTCCACCCAAATTTTTCCTTTATGCAATTCTATTATATCCTTTACTATCGGAAGCCCCAAGCCTGTACCCTCCTGACTTTCAGCCGTAACGCGTTCAAACTTATCAAATATCTTCTCGCGATCTTCTCTGGCAATGCCTCCTCCGGTATTAGCAATTTCAAAACGCACTTTCTCCTCCGTCCCTTCAAGTTTAACACCAATTGTCCCTTTTACAGGAGTATATTTCACGGCATTACTTAAAAGATTAATAACTACTTCAGTCAACCTATCCTTATCACCCCAAAGGAAACCTATGTTTTTTGAAAAATTTGTTTTAAGTATAATTTGTTTTTCAGAAATACTCTTCTGAGAGTTTTTTAGTACATCAATTATCGCTTTCATTAAATCCACTTTTTCTACATTTAATTTCATCTTACCTGCTTCTATTTTTGAAATATCCAACAGATTAACAACTAAGCGTAACAAACGATCTACGCTGTTCTTGGTAAAATCTAACATTTTCCTTTGTTTTATGTTTATATTACCGGCTTCCTCGTTAAGAATAACACCAAGAGAGTCCTGGGCAATAAAAAGAGGGTTTTTGAATTCATGGGAGACGTGAGAAACAAAATTAGATTTAACTTGATCAATCTTTTTCAATTCTTTATTAGCTCTATTTAGCTCCTCATTCGCGTCCAAAAGCCTCTGATCTTTTTCTTGTACCGTATTTATAGATTTAACAAGCTCATTATTTAAGACTTCTAAATCCTGCGTATATTGCTTAACTTCTTCTTCTATCGCTTTTCGTTCTTCAATTTCTTTATTTAGATTATCAATTGATGTAGTTGAACCCTTTAGCTCCCGGGTCATTCCCCTAAAGCTATTAGCCAATTGTCCAATTTCATCGTTGGTTTTTATTTCTAGCTTATAGTCTAAGTCCCCTTTACCAATATGCTCTGCGCCTTTAGAAAGCTGTCTTATAGGAATTATTATGCTTCTTCCAATAAGAAAAGCAGCAAAAATTGCAATTACTATAGACGAAAGATAAATTACCACAAAGGTAATAATAACATTAGTAAACTTCTCTTGCACCTCAAGGAAATCATTATCTACTTCTTTTTTACGATTCTCTGCTATTTGCTCAAGTTTTTCAACTAAGTCAATCATAGTCTCATCAGCACTACCCATATAAATATTGGCTAATTCCGCATCTATTGGCAATACTTCTCCTATAGCTTTCAGCCAATCCCTTTTTTGCCTTACAAGGCTTTCAATTTCTTCTGCCCCAGTTTCGTTTTCCGCCAGGACTTGCCTGATTTTATCTTCTTCTAATTGCGCAACTACCATTAATTGATTTGAAACCAATTCCTTGGCTTCTGCGGCAGTCATATACCCTAAAATAGACCAGCGTACTGCCATATCTATTTCAGCATGCAAGTCTTGCAGCCTACGGATGATCTCATTAATGTCTTCCAATTCCGCAAAATCTACATTAACAATCTCATCTATCTTTTTTTCCTGATATGATAAGTTTAAATAGGATATTGTGCCCAAAAGGAATAAAAAGGCTATAAGTATCCCCGCCAAAATGAATAATTTGTGAATAATTTTTAGGCTATGCATAGCTTTATCACTCTTTTACTCTTGCGGCTCCAAATCAAAAACCGGCTTAAAGCCCGGCTTGCCAAAAAAACTTTCATAACTATATTTTTCAATATTAGCTTCTGTAACAATCGGAATAAGAGGTCCGGCACGAAACGGAAAATCTCTACCGGCCTTCTCGCCGTTAAGCAGCCGCACCATCATATCTACCGACATTTCTCCTTGCGCTACCGTCACATCTGAAGGAGCAGCCTTGATTAACCCTCCTTTGATTTCATCATAAATCGTAGGGATTATATAAGTTGCAACTATTTTAACATTATCATTCAAACCCATTTCTTTTAAGATATCTACCGCCACCTCTGCCGCAACGGCATTAGCTACGATAAAGTCTATATCTGGATGTTCTTGCAGCATTTCTTCAACTAACGGACGTTGAGCTTTATACCCTGTATCTCCCCATTTTGGCGGAAGTAATTTAATCTTTCCAGGATTCTTTCTCTGAACCTCAAAGAAACCTTTTAATGTATCAGGAGCCCAGCCAGAACCGATCGGGCCGGGGAAAAAAGCCACAGTAATTCGTTTTTTATCGCGAGAAGCTTCTACAACAAATTCCCCGGCACGATAACCCATTTCATAAAATGAAACTAGGGCCTTGGCCTGTATCTTAGGCGCATAAATATCATTAATTACTTCAATTACGGGTATCCCCTTATTAACGGCTTCTTCAACAAAAGAATCCATTGCCGTATAATCAATAGAAGCCAGAATGATACCATCCACTTTTTCTTCAATTAATTGCTCGAATTGCTCCTTTTGCACCTTGAGTTCTCCATAGCCACCGGCAGAAAGAAGTTTTATCCCCACTCCCAGCTTCTTTGCCTCTGAAATAATACCAAAATTGACTGCAAGCCAATAAGGGTCTTTTAGATGTGGGAAGAGAACACCAATTTTATACTTTTTTGGGGCTTTTCCCGGCGGGGACCATTCCTCAAGCTTGGGACCAGCGAGACTTTCTGAAGGAAAACCTAATTTTTTTCGCGTTGCGTCATAATCTCCATAATAACTCTCAACCTGAAAACTATCTTCAGCGCATTTTGCCGGACTAACAAACACGAAACTTATAATTACTGCTAATCCACAAACTAACAATATCCTGCTCACATAATCTCCTTTATTACAGATAATGGGGGCACCTTGCTTGATTGCTTGATTGACAAGTTAAAGAGCAAAAAAATCATGCCTTCTTCTTTTTATCTGCAATCAACCTCTCTATTATATACATCATCTCTTCGTGCCTGTAAGGCTTAATTATGTATGCTTCTGCACCTAAATCCCGGGATATCTTTTCAGCCCGTTGCTCTTCTGTAGAACATGAAAGCATAACCACTGGAACATCCTTTACCGGAGAGTCTTTGTCCCTCAGCTTTCTAAGCACTTCAAATCCGTTGAGTCCCGGCATCATGATATCCAATACAATTAGATCCGGCATATTTTCTTCTGCCCTTTTTATGCCTGTCATCCCGTCACTGGCGGCGAACACTTCGTATCCGTCGCTCTCCAATCTAAATTTTATTACTTCCAATAAATCTAGTTCATCATCTATTACAAGCAGCTTCTTTTTAGCGGACATTTGCTTCCTCCTGTTTTCTTGATCAAACAACAATAAATTTACTTCCCTGCCCGCAGGCAGGTCTTTCCGGGCATAAATAAGTAACTCGGGGTATCTCACTGTGTGACCCTTTTTCTCTTAAAGCCAATTATACAACAAAAATAATGTAATTGGCTATTTATTCCAGATAATAAAAAAGTCAAATAGCTATAATATATTAGCTAATTGGCTTTATAAGCTTATCCTTCTTTATCCCCTATCACACATATGTCATTATTCACAAATATGTTACAGCAAAACTTAAGAGAAAACAATTTAGCCCCAACGGGACTGCCCTTCAGGACTGTCCCGTTGGCCCCTACTTCTGCTAGATGCTAGATTTAGCCCCAACGGGGCGGGCTTTTTGCAGTCAATAACGATTGCTGAGTTCACTTTTTACCTTTTGATAAACCCGGATTTTGCTAACGCAAAATCCGCCCGCAGGGGCAGGCGACGCAATTTATTGCGTCGCCTGAGGTTAATCCCTCTTAGGGAAATTTATATTTGGCACTTTTTGTCACAACATATACCGACATAAAACACACTTCTAATGCAAAATTTGGGATAGATAGCGTAAACTATTATGGACACTTTTAGTATGAAGTTACCCACAATCGCCTC
>CAZIXI010000091.1:4631-11924 GCA_964543115.1 uncultured bacterium | reverse complement strand
GGCAATTGCAGCTGCCGCCCTAAGGCACGTGCCAGTATACCGGCCTGATTAAACCCCCGATCGCGCAATTTACGCCAGTGAAGGGGCACAGGAACAATTAAATCAAGCTGCCTGCAATCAATGAACTGCCGGGCAAAATCCACCATTAATTGCGCTAATGTATTGCCTAAATATGTGTGCTCGCTATATTTAAAGCTGTGAATACATTCTTTGATCAACCCTTCATACAAAACAGCCGTATACCCCCGCTGGAAAGAAAATACCTGCGCGGAGCAAAAAGAACATTCAGCAGTCTCCGGCCCGGCAAGACGCAGTCCGCAAAAACGGCAAAGCGGAGCAGAATTAAATATTATTTTGCTCGTACAATCGGGACAAAGATACCGCGACCAATGAGGCGGCAGGGATTTTTTACAATTAAAACAACTTTTTGGATAGAGAAGATCTAATAATTCTTCCTTAAAGCGGGATAATGTTACCTCTACGGATTTCATGTTAACTTAGCTTCCGGGTTTTTTCTCCAACCGAGGACAACAATAAATAAAATCAGTACGCCCCAGGTAAGCGGATGACCAATTACTTCACCATTGACCCACAATGACCCCAGCCTGGCCACATCAGTAGTCAAACTGGTAGTTTTGATAGCCACAATCCAGCCGGCATGGAGCCCAATAGACAAGGCCAGAGAACGCGTGCGCAGATAGGCAAGTGACAACACCATACCGACGAGAAAAAGACCGGTAAAAGCCGGCCAGAGCTCCATCCAGTTTTGCCATAACGGCTGAAAAAAAAGCGGCAGGCCTTTAATGCTGCTGGCCAGATTTAAAACCTCTACCGCCGGTAAACTATGCGGCTTAAGGAAATGCACTCCTGAATAAAAAACATTTGTGAGTAAAAGAGAAAGAGCAACGGATGAATCCCGCAGCAGGCTCTGAAAAATAAAACCGCGGAAAAAACATTCCTCAATTACGGCTACAATAAACCCGGCCAATATATACTTACTGATATCTAATGACCAGGCTAAAACACTCGTCGCAGGAACAACAAAACGAATCGAGTTAGCCACCATTAGCACCGCTATTAATCCACCGGAAGATACGGCCAGCAAAAATCCACCGCCCAGCCATCCCCACCAGCGCCGGTCACCGCCCAAGCCCATTGACCGCCAACCGGAAAAACCCAGGCGGCCACGGAAACAATAAAACGAGACAAAGGAGGTAACAAGCAGAATTCTGCTCATCACGCGATAAAGAGAAAAGGGGAGAATACCAGCTACCAGAGGTGAAACTAAAATAGTGACCGCGACAGAAAAAAGGAGAATTAAGATGATCTTAAGGTAAGACTTCATCCAAGCAGAAAACCTTCATTAATAAACATCCTTTTTCTTCTAAGAAGAAAAAGGATGTTTATATGTTATATGTTCTGTGTTCTGTTTTATGTGCCGATTTGCCAGCTCTTCAGATACTCTTGCTGTTCCGGAGTTAAAACGTCTATCTTGATCCCCAGACTCTCCAGTTTTAAGCGGGCAACCATCGTATCTATTTCTTCCGGCACCGGATAAACTTTCTTTTCTAAGGCAGCGCCGCCCCGGCATAAATACTCCGCCGCAAGCGCCTGATTAGCAAAACTCATATCCATCACAGATGCCGGATGGCCTTCGGCAGCAGCCAGATTGATCAAGCGCCCTTCCCCCAATAGATAAATGCGCCGGCCGTCTGCCAACGTATATTCTTCAACAAATTCTCTGACCAGACGTTTACTTTTACTTAGTTTGTCTAAGGCGGCAATATTTATTTCTACATTAAAATGTCCGGAATTAGCAACAATAGCGCCGTCTTTCATCGCGGCCAGGTGGTGCTTATCAATTACATTAATATCACCCGTAGCCGTAACAAAAAGATCGCCTTCTGGAACGGCATCAATCAAGGGCATCACGCGATAACCATCCATTGACGCTTCCAGGGCCTTTAAGGGGTCAACTTCCGTCACGATGATCTTGGCGCCTTGACCCTGGGCCCGCATTGCAATACCCCGGCTGCACCAGCCGTAACCACAAACCACCACCGTGGCCCCGGCCAATAATTTATTAGTTGCCCTGATAATGCCGTCCATCGTACTCTGCCCAGTTCCGTAACGGTTATCAAAAAGATGTTTCGTACAGGCATCATTTACACTGATCACCGGATACGCCAATTGTCCTTCAGCTGCCATACTGCGCAGGCGAATCACGCCGGTGGTTGTCTCTTCCGTGCCGCCGATTATACCCGCTAATAATTCCCGCCTTTTTGTGTGCAGCGTATTCACCAGATCGGCACCATCATCCATGGAAATAGCCGGTTTAGTATCCAGCACCTGATTGATATGCTGATAGTATGTTTCGTTATCCTCGCCGGTAATCGCAAATACCGGAATACCAAAATCTTTAACCAGACTGGCGGCAACATCGTCCTGAGTACTGAGAGGATTAGAAGCACAAAGCGCCACCTGCGCGCCGCCGGCCTTTAAGGCGATCATGAGATTCGCCGTTTCCGTGGTCACATGGAGACAGGCCCCAATAGTCACATCCTTAAAGGTCTTCTCCTTAGCGAAACGCTCCCTGATCGAATGCAGTACCGGCATACTATTGCCGGCCCACTCAATTCTTAGTTTCCCTTTCCCTGCTAAACCAGCATCTTTAATGTCACAATTAATTGTCATCGTCAACTTTCTCCTCCTTTTTTACGCGAATATACACGCGATAACATCCGCGTCAGATCCGCGTTGTAGATCCGTGTCAGATCCGCGTTTATTAAACAGAAACCTTGCTATTCGTCGGCAGACCCGCTTCCTTGCGCAGGATTTCTGCCTTATCTGTCTTCTCCCAAGGGAAAATATTCCGGCCGAAATGCCCGTGTCTGGCTGAATCCTTATAGATCGGCCTCCGCAGATCAAGATACTCAATAATCCCGCGGGGTGTCAAGGGGAAATGTTTTTTCACCAATTCCACGATCTTATTTTCAGGAATCTTGGCCGTGCCTTCGGTATCTATATCAACCGCCAGCGGTTCCGCCACGCCGATAGCATAGGATATCCGCACCTCTACCCTGTCCGCTAATCCGGCAGCAACGATATTCTTGGCTACGTGACGGGTCATATATCCGGCACTGCGGTCTACTTTTGTCGGATCTTTTCCGGAAAAAGCCCCGCCGCCATGACTGCCTTTACCGCCGTAGGTATCAACAATAATCTTGCGTCCCGTCATCCCGCAATCACACGCCGGTCCGCCAATCACGAACCTACCCGTAGGATTTATATGATAGATAGTGTCCTTATCCAACATATCGGCGGGAATTACTTTTTTAACGACTTGCTCGATTATATCCTGCTTTAATTTTGCGTATTCAACGTCAGCCGTATGCTGAGAAGAAACAACTACCGTATGAACACGTACAGGATTGTCATCATCATCGTATTCTACGGTAACCTGACTTTTACCGTCCGGACGTAAATAAGGCAGAATTCCCTTCTCCCTTACTTCCGCTAAGCGTTCACATAACTGGTGGGCTAACATAATCGGCAACGGCATACATTCCGGGGTTTCATTACAGGCGTAACCAAACATTATCCCCTGATCGCCGGCACCCGGTTCTTGATGCAGGCCCTGGCCTTCCGTTACGCCAACGGAAATATCTGCTGATTGTTTATCGATACTGGTAACAATAGCACAAGTCTCCCAATGGAATCCGATATTCGGATCGGTATACCCGATTTCCTTGATGGTCTGGCGGGCAATGGCCGGAATGTCCACATAGCAGGAAGTGGTAATTTCACCGGCAACAATCACCAGACCGGTAGTGACCATCGTCTCACAGGCTACCCGGCCCAGTGGATCGTTCCGTAAAATTGAATCAAGCACGGCATCAGAAATCTGATCGGCAACCTTGTCCGGATGCCCCATTGCTACTGATTCACTCGTAAAAAAATGCTTTCTTCCCATACTTCTCCTCCTTTTTCGATTTCAAATTTTAGATTTTACGATTTGGAATTCCTTATTCCGCAATCCGCAATCCGCAATCCGAAATTACTTAAACTCCCGCTGGGCCCGTTCATAGGCCTCCGGGGTACCAATATCATGCCAGGGAGCGGTAAAAACAAATGCCCCAACTTTTTCCCGCTGCACCAGCCACTGTAAATAATATCCCGGGGCATCCTGATTCTCTTCCTGACTAACATACTCTTTTATTAAACCCAGCTTCTCCCGGGGGAAACCATACAGACAAACCGCGACTAAATCACTCCGCGGCTGTGCCGGTTTTTCCGTAAAGGAAATAACCCGCTGCTGCTGGTCCAGTTCCACAATCCCGTAACTATGCAGTTCCTCCCGCTTGGGAAAACGATAAGCGGCAATAGAAAGCCCTTTGCCCTTAAAAAACTCCGCAAAATCGACTAAGGGGAAGGAAAATAAATTATCTCCGGCAACAATAATCAGATCATCCTTAATCTGCTTCTCAACGAGCACAAGGTTAATATCTCCAATAGCGCCTAATTTATCGTCATCGCTTGTTGTCCGGTCATTAATTATTTCTATTTTTTTTCCAAGATCAGCTTTTTTCTGCCAGGCCTGAAAATCCTGAGAGAATTTCTTATTGGTAACCACATAAATTGTGTCAATTTCCGGAATCCCGGCCAGACCGCCGGCAATGTAATCAATAATCGGCCGCCCGCCTACCGGTAAAAGCGGCTTAGCCTTATTCAAGGTTAATGGATATAACCGGGTCGCATACCCGGCCGCTAAAATAATTGCCTTCATTTTTTACCCGGCTCCCGTTAACAGCAATTCCGGAGCGCTTTTCCGAATTAACCGGCGCATCCGCCGGTAAATCTGCTTACCGTCCCGGTAGGTGGATATTTCGTCAACTATTTCCCGCAGCTGTTTCATGGTTACCGACCGAATCGCTTTTTTGATCTCAGGAATAATCACCGGACTGGTACTCAACTCATCTATCCCTAAACCAACTGCCAAAAGTGCCGTAACCGGATCTCCCGCCATTTCACCGCAAAGCCCTACCCAAATCTTATGCTGATGCCCGGCATCAATAACCTGCCGCAGTAAACGGACAATTGCCGGATGTGTCGGTTCATATAAATAAGCCACTTTTTCGTTTACTCGATCAATAGCCAATGCGTACTGAATCAGATCATTTGTGCCAATACTAAAAAAATCAACCTCCCGCGCCAGCTGATCCGCTGTCAGGGCCGCGGAAGGAACCTCGATCATGGCTCCGACTTCAATATCCCGGTCATACTTTTTGCCTTCTCTGGTTAATTCCGCCTTTACCTTGGCCAGCACCTCATTGGCTTTCTTTAACTCATTTAAGCCGGAAATCATCGGATACATTATGCGCAATTTACCAAAGGCACTGGCTCGTAAAATCGCCCGGAGCTGGGCCTTAAAAATATCCAGCCGGGCCAAAGAAAACCGTATCGCCCGCCAGCCGAGATAAGGATTCATCACTCTGGGAAAGGCCAGATGGCTTAAAAACTTGTCCCCGCCCAGATCCATCGTCCGGATAATTACCGGATTAGGACTGGCTTTTTTGGCCACCAGTTTGAAGGCCTCGAAACTCTCGTCTTCCGTAGGCAAATCCGCCCTATTAAGATAGATAAATTCTGTCCGGTAAAGGCCGATCCCGTCTGCTCCATGCTCAATCACGGAAGGCAGGTCTTCAGACAATTCAATATTAGCAGCCAAAATAATCCGATGCCCATCCTTGGTTTCAGCCGGTAACTTCCGCAGACCGGTAAGTTTTTCCTCTAATAATTCAATTTTATTTATCTGTTTACGATATCTTTGCGCGGTTTCAACAGTAGGATTAACAATTACCATCCCGGCGTTTCCATCAATAATTACCGTGCTGTCGGAAGTAATCTTTTCACTGACATCACCCAGCCCGACAACAGCGGGAATTTCCAGGCTCCTCGCCATAATCGCCGTATGCGAGGTACGGCCGCCAATATCAGTGGCAAAACCAATCACCTTCTCCCGATGCATGAGCGCCGTATCAGAAGGACTGAGATCATAGGCAATCACAACCACTTCTTCCTTTAAATGCGCCAGATCCTTCCGTTTCTTTCCCAGCAGATTACGAACTACCCGCCGCGCGACATCCCGGATATCGCTGGCCCGTTCCCGCAGATACTCGTCCTCCATTCGGGAAAAAACCTTCACATACTTTTTGGCTATTTCCTGAAATATATAGGCGACATTTTTCCTGTCCGTTTCCAGCTTCTTTATTACCTCTTCAATCAAAGAACGGTCTTCAACCACCAACAGATGGGCATTAAAGATCTCCGCGTGCTCCCGATCCATTCCCTGGGCAATCCGCTTCTGTAAATCAAGAATTTCCCGCCGGGTATCCATCAGGGCAGTCTCCAGTTTGGCTATCTCCTTCGGAATATCATCATGCTTGATAGTCCGGGCCACTACCCGCTCTTCTCCACTATCAAAGAGATAAACCTTACCAAAAACTACACCCGGTGATGCCGGTATTCCTTTGTATCTGCGTTCTGTCACTAAATGCCTCACTTCTGTATATAATTAAACAATATAGTTACTCTTCTTTATCTCATTAGCAGAACTACTCTTCTCCAAACTTACTCTTCACCAACTTTTCAATCTCTTCTACTGCCTGTTGAGCATCTGCCCCTTGAGCAATAAGGGTTATCTTAGAACCTTTTCCCGCAGCCAGCATCATTATACCCATGATACTTTTGCCATTTACCTGCTCTGAACCCTTCTCTACCATAATATCGGCACTAAATTCATTTGCCAATTTAACAAACATTGCCGCCGGCCGGGCATGCAAACCCAGTTCATTTATTATCTCAACTTCTTTTTTAACAACTTTGGGCGATTGTATTTTAATGTCTTTTTTCATCCTTCATTGCCTTAATCAACCGCTGATTAAGATCCCCGGCAGAATGGTATCCCAGCCACCTCAATCTTAAATTAAGACAGGAAACCTCCACCAACAAGGCAATATCCCTGCCCGGCCGCACCGGCAGTATCACATGAGGAACTTTTGCCCCTAATATATTATGCGTACGCTCATCTAAACCTAAGCGTTCATATTCCTTATCGGCCTGCCAATCTTCCATATCGACAACCAAATCGATACGTTTGTCCTCCCGGATACAAGCAGCACCAAACAGGGTCTGTACATTGACAATACCGATTCCCCGTAGTTCCATATGATGCCTGGTCAGCGTACTGCCCGTGCCGACAGGCGTATCACCGCCCCTTAATTTTATCTTAAC
>CAZIXI010000091.1:0-4621 GCA_964543115.1 uncultured bacterium | reverse complement strand
CGGCAATCAGCCGGTGCCCCCGGTTAATTAAACTAAGAGCGCATTCACTTTTCCCCACTCCACTATCCCCGCGCAAAAGAACACCGACTCCAAAGACCTCCAGAAAATCACCGGTAAGGGAAGTGGTGGGAGCAAAACTCTCTTCCAAAAAAATCGTTGCCTTATTTAAAAGAACCATCGTTATCAGCGGTGAACGGAAAATAGGCACTGAACGTTTATCCGCCTCAGCTATCAATTCTGGCGGCGGCAGATAATTGCGGGCAACTATACAGCAAGGAACATCATGTGATAAGAGCTGCCGTAATTGTTGTTGCCGCTTTTTTTTGGTCAAGGTATTAAGATAAGTGATCTCCACCTTGCCGATAACCTGCACCCTTTTACGCGCGAAATACTTGAAATACCCCGCCAGAGCCAGCCCCGGCCTATTAATCTCGGCAACTGTAATCCTACGGGAAAGCCCTGCCTGCCCGGCTATCTGCCGCAGTTTAAGTTTATCCTTAAGACTGTTATAGAAATAATTAACAGTAATCGCTCTCATCACACTTGCTTCTCAGCTTTCGTCTATCTCAGCTATCTCTGTTCTTCTAATACTGTCCGGCCTGACATGTTTGCGTTTGTGAAACTTAGTTTTATACTTAACTAATTGACGTTCAACTTTATCCAATACTTTATCAACGGAAGAATACATATCCGTACTGGTAGCAGTCGCATAAATATTAACCCGCGGACCGTGTAATTCTGCTTCTACCAAATGGCGGAACCGTTGAATACTCATAATAACATGAACCTTGGTTATCCGCCCGGGAAGATGTTTCTTCACAATATGCTCCAGCTTCTCCCTACCATATTCTTTTACTGCGGCACTAATATCCACATGGCGGCCAGTAACTGTCATTTGCATTAAACACCTCTCTTTTTAAGGGGCAAAAAGGTTATCATAAACCTTGGGCCAAAAGCAATCAAATTAAACTACATAGTAAATTCCTTACCCAGATAGAGTTCCCGGGCCTTGGGATTAGAGACTAATTCCTTGGATGTACCGGAAATAAGTATATGGCTTTGATGCATAATATACGCGCGATCGGTGATGGCTAATGTTTCTCTAACACTGTGGTCAGTCAATAAAATACCTAACCCTTTCTCCTTCAACTTATTAATAATCTTCTGCACTTCAAATACAGCAATGGGATCAACTCCGGAGAAAGGCTCATCTAAAAGCATAAAACTGGGATTGGTCACCAACGCTCTGGTAATTTCCAGCCGCCGGCGTTCACCGCCAGAAAGTGTATACGATAAATTACGCCTAACCTGTTCCAACCCCAATTCAGATAAAAGCTCGTTCAACCTGTTGCGGCGCTGCCGGTAAGTAAGTTTTTGGGTCTCTAAAATAGCCATGATGTTCTGCTCTACAGTCAATTTGCGAAAAATTGCCGGATCCTGTGATAAATAACCTACTCCCTTACGCGCCCTGATCCACATGGGTTGATTGGTAATGTCTTCACCTTTAAAAATGACGCGGCCGCTGTCCGGAGAGACCAGGCCGACGATCATATAAAAGCTAGTTGTTTTACCGGCACCATTAGGGCCGAGTAAACCGACGATTTCACCGCTGTAAACCCGGATATTTACATTATCTACTACTTTACGATTACGATATATTTTAACCAAATCTTCCGAGCGAAACAGCTCTACCTGCCCCTTGGGATTCACAGTCCGGTAAAATGATTTATCCGGCTGCTGCTCTCCCTGCTCTTTAGTAATCGTCTGTGTTTTAGTTTTTGCTTGTTTTTTCTTACTCATAATAGGTCATGATCGGCGCGGGGATAAATCACCAGTTGAGCCCGGGGTTCAAATATGACACGGCTGCCTTTTTCATAAATTGTTATCCGATCAGCCGTATAAAGATCAAGACCCTGCACTATCCTGGGGTTGCCCACAAGCAGCACCTTGTCCTCACCCGTATAATAGACCGCCTTCCGGCTGGAAGATTCCCTCTCCGGCTGCTTAAACCTTACCCCGCCATAGGCCTCAATCTTGGCAATCCGCCCCTTGGTATCACTATCAAAGAAAATTTTCATTCTCTTTGCTTTCAGGGTAACCTGAGGATCGGTAACTACAACATTCTTTCGAAAAACAGCATTATTTTTCCGATAATCCATTTTCCCGCTGCCTTCAGCGGTAATTACCGTCACAGAGTCTTCCGAATTACCACTCCCTGATATCTTCTCTTCCGCTGTCTGCTCTCTGGGTGTATGATATTTAACCTTAACATTTCTTTTGATTCTCAATACAGAACGATCCGGCTCCCAACAAAGGCCGGAACCGGTAATCACCGTATCCATATGATTAATCCTGACAAATTCATCTGTTTCTACCACATTGGCCGCACGGTTGTAAGTGCCCTTGGCTGTATGGACAATAATATCCGGTTCACCCGGTTTGGGCTTATAAATACGAACAAGGACATCATCTATTTCGATTAAGCCGCCGGAAAGAAGATTGGCCATACTCCCGCTGACGGTGGCTGTGGATTTGCCTTTTTTATCTACCATCGTCATCATGAACCCCTTAACCTCTTCACTAAGCGTAGAAAGCGCATTTTCCTCCGCCAGGAGCGGAAAGGATATACAAGAACAAAGGCCAAAGACGGCTGCCGCCAACCAGAGCCCAAAAGCCAGCCTCTTCCTCTTCATAAAAGCCTTAAGTAGAGAAACCGATTTAAATTTCACCCTAACATCCTTCATTTTCCCACTTTCACTTTTAGTTGGTACAGGCCGATAGCGGGCAAAGCGATCTGCGCTCGTAGTCGACGGCGAACAAAGCTCGCGGTCAGCTTTGGTGCGCCATTTCCGGTGAATCCAAACCCATTGTCCCGGATAACGGCGAATATATTCTTCAATAATATTAGACCAACGCTGGGTATTGATTCTTAAAGTTTCCATTTTATCTTCCCTGACAGTTAACGGCAGGGGATCTTCAATAATAATCCGGTGATAATTCCCCTCTCTGATAATAAAACAGGGCAAAACAGCTGCCCCGGATGCCAGGGCCAGATTAACCGGTCCAGTAGGAGTATAAGAAGGATAACCAAAAAAATCAACAAAAATACCATCTACCTTTTTTGTATCCTGATCCGGCAGAATACCCAAGAGCATATTCTGCCGCAGAACCCTGAGCATCTTTCTAGCCGAATCGTCACGCCAGATCGTCTCTACTCCCGCTGCTGCCCGTAAAGAACATAATAAATTATTATACGGAGGGTAATAGATCTTCCTGCCGACTACCGCTCCTCTAAACCCGCGCAGGGCCATTGCGGCAGCCAGATATTCCCAGTTTCCCAGATGCCCGGTAAGCATGATTATTCCCTTATCATTCCGCAATGCCCGCTCTATTTTCTCTAACCCGGTATACTTAAAAATTTTATCTTCTCTTTTTTTACTCAGGCGCGGCAGCTGAAACCATTCCAGCAAATTCATCCCCAGGTTTTCAAAGACCCCCTGGACTATCCGCGTCAGATCCTTCCGCTCACCATAGACCAATCGCAGATGTTTCAAGGCCCGGTTTCGTTCCCTGGGCAACAACCAAAAACACAGCCGGCCCATCCCCCTGCCTAATCTCAAGACCGCTCCCCGCGGCATATACTGCACTATCCCTTTGGCAAGTAAGGCAAGTAAATAAAAGATATACCGATAAATGTCTCTGTATTTCTTCTTGTTCTTCATCAGTCTTTGGTTTTAAGAATAATATCCGCTAGTTCTCTGACCGCACCGGCGCCGCCGGATAACCGGGTAACATATTTGGCCGCTTTCTTTACTTCCGGCCGGGCATTAGCTACCGCTACCGCCACACCCACCTGCGACAACAATTCCAGATCCAGCAGATCATCCCCGATAGCAGCCACCTGCGGTACAGTTAATTTATACTTATTTAGAAGCTCTCCCAATACCTCTATCTTTTTTTCCACACCCAGATAAACCTCTTTTACTCCAAGTTCTTTCGCTCTCCGGCTGACTATCGAAGATATTTTGCCCGAAATAATAACCAATATCAGACCGGCTTCCCGCAACAGACGCAAACCATAACCATCATGCACATTAAAAAACCGATACTCATTACCCTGAGTATCATAACCAATATTTCCATCAGTTAGCACACCGTCAACATCCAGGATTAGCATCCGTAACTTCTTTACAGCCGCCGGAGATAATGTTTTCTTCGCCATAGCAGTTATTTAACCTAGACCCAATAGATCCTTTTCGTCAACTATACCAATCGGTCGCCCATTATTATCCACTACTAACAACTCATCCATCCGGCGCTCTTTAATGATATTCAAGGCCTCTGCCGCCAGGGTATCCGACTGTAAGGTGACTGGTTTAGGAGTCATCACCTTGCCAACCGGCTTAATCGTCACCTGCGGATCCTTCTCCAGTGAACGCCGCAGGTCCCCGTCAGTAAAAATCCCACAAACCTTACCGTCCCTGTCCACCACCGTAGCGGAACCCGCCCGGGCCCTGGTGATGGCCAGCAGAACATCACGGATTAATGTGTCTTCACTAACAACAGCAGAACGGTCCCCTGTACGCATAACATCTTTCACCGCCAGCAGCTTACGGCCAAT
>CAZIXI010000090.1:0-11937 GCA_964543115.1 uncultured bacterium | reverse complement strand
TTTGACGCACCTCAATTCTTTTTGGTGCCCACTCAGTAGCCATCTCATTAGTGGAAATACCCCAGATCTTCTCAGGAAACTTCTTAAAAAACATCTCACGCAAAGTTGGTCCGACTTGGGCATCCATATATTCAGTATAATTTTTGGCCTTAGCTCTTCCCTGAAGACTTACATTGTGTAACTCACCTAACACCTTGTCTTTCAATTCTTTAGGATAACGAGAAATGCTCTCCCAAGATAAAGGATAATCCCAATACTGCTTAAAATCATCGCCTTTAACATTTTTGCACCAGAATTCACGCCTAATAAATATATCGCCGAACTCTTTTTCCCAAAACTTAGCTAGATTTTCATCAGGGGTATGGTAAATATGTGGACCAGTATCTAATAGAAAATCACCCCACTTCCAGGTTTTACACATTCCGCCAACCTGATCAGTAGTTTCATAGATATCAACGCTCCAGCCTTCTTCAAGCAGTTTCCAAGCTGAAATTAAACCGACGCCGCCAGCTCCTAAGATAATTGCGCGTTTTTCTTTATTTTTAGACATTTCTCTCCAGGAATTCTGAAATCAAGTTAATAAAATAATCAAGGTGCTCCTGATTTAAATCCTGATGCACGCCAATGTGGATACCATTATCGCCAATATACTCAGAGTTAGGAAAATCTCCTAACTTGTGTCGTAAGAATTTAAATCCGGCACACTGAGTAGGCATCGATGAAAATAAAGTCCGGGTATCAACTCCGCACTTCTCTAGAAAGGTTACTAACTCTTCTCGAGTAAACTTTACTTGTTTGCCAATTAGCAATGGAAAAGCATGCGGGCCGATCTTTTCAGCACTTTCCTCTTCAATGGTAGTTAAATAAGGTAAAAACTGACTGAACTTATCGATTAAATACTTTAAATTTCCTCTTCTTTTATTAAGGATCTGTTCGTAGGTATCTAGATTACCAATTCCAATAGCTGCCTCTAGCTCATTCATCTTGCAGGAGAAACCAACTCGTTCAAAGATAAAGCGAATATCCTTGTTTTCTCCGTACTGAAATCTCCTGTCACAATAACTAGATGCGGTATTAAGCACACAGCTCTTACATTTACAAGCCCGGCCGTGTGAACGTAATGATCTTAAGATTTCAGCAAACTTAGAGTCATTAGTAGTTACGATTCCTCCTTCAGCAGTAGTAATAATATGAGCTACATAAAGACTAAAAGCTCCCATATCCGCCAAGGCCCCAGCCCGCTTACCGTTATATTCAGCTCCGTGAGCTTCAGCTGCATCTTCAACCACATAGAGCTTATGTTTCTTAGCGATTCGGTTTATCTCATCCATCTTGGCCGGCTTACCCATCAGATGAACCGGCATAATTGCCTTGGTTTTATCGGAAATTACGGCCTCTATTTTTTCCGGATCAATATTTAAAGTCTTTAAACCAACATCAACAAAGACTGGCTTAAAACCAGCTTGCAATACAGCATTTCCGGTAGCTACAAAGGATAGAGCCGGAACTATTACCTCATCGCCCCTTTTAGCTCCATAATCATAAAGCACAGCCAAAGCTAGAGCGTCTGCATCAGTTCCGCTTGAAACGGCAACTGCTTCTTTTGCTCCCACTAACTCAGCAAATTTTTCTTCAAATTCGCGAACATATTTACCCGAAGAAAGCCGGTTTGAATCCAAAGCCTGATTTATCAGCTCTTTAGCTTTATCAGTAACTGAAATCGTACCAAAAGGTATTCTCATTGTCTTTTCCATCTTAGGATCTCTCACTAAGCATTTGTTTTGCTTGCTCATAACGCTCTGGTGTCCCGATATCATATAGTTTAGCCTCGGTTAGATAACCGAAACTGTCTTTAGTCTTAGGAAATAAATCATATTCTAGAGAAAAAACTTCTTCTTGAGGCATCTGATTAAAAATTTCCTTATTCATAAAATAAATACCAGCACTCACCAACCTGACATCATTTCTTTCTACCTTTTCTTGAAAACTTTTTATCTTACCTGTTGCATCCACGCTAACTGTTCCGTAATCTTTAGCCTCAGGAGCCTTGGTTAAAGCTATAGTTAAAAGAGCTTCTTTCTCATTATGAAAACTAAACAACTGATTAAAATCTAAATCACAAAAAGAATCTCCGTTCATTGCTAAGAATGTGTCACTTTCAATTAGATTCTGAGCTTTTTTTAAACCTCCGCCGGTACCAAGAGCGTTCTCTTCTTGAGAAAAAACTATTGTTCCTCTATCTTTAAAATATTCGATAACATCTTCTCTTTTATAACCGACACTTAAAATAAACCGCTCAAAACCGAACTTTTTCAAGTTATCAATTAAAATAGCTAAAAATGGACGGCCAGCAATATCAGCCAAGGCCTTAGGCTTATCGCTTAAAACTGACTGTAATCTCTCACCCTTTCCTCCGCAAAGAATAACTACATCTAAATTTGCTAAATTATACATATTTCTTATACCGATATTACGGGCGGGGCAAGCCCCGCCCCTACATAATTGTTGATTCTTTATTAACAATTTCTTCAGCTGCTTTTACCTTATCATCCATACCCCACCAGGTATGATGGTCAGGGGCATAGTAAATTATCTGGCTGCCTAAGGTATCAAAGCGAAACGGGACGTAGAGTAACTTCTTAAGTGCTTGCCTTACAGTAGGTTGTAGTTCGGGCCGGACAAACAATAACACAAATCCGCCGCCTCCGGCACCGAGAAGTTTTCCACCGGTTGCTCCGGCTCCTCGCGCGCTTTCATATATCTCATCAATAACCGGAGTTGAGATTTTAGAAGTTAAACTTCTTTTTATCTGCCAACTCTCATTAAGTAACTTGCCAAACTGATCAAAGTTATCTTTACTGGCATTTAAAATATCCATAGCTGCTTGAACCATCTCATGCATGGCCGAAAGCTCTTTCTTTTTATTGGAAGTTTCTTTGATTTGTTCTTTGGCAATTTCAGAAGCCGTTCTAGAAAATCCGGTAAAGAAAAGCATTAGATGCCTTTGAAAATACTCTATTTTCTCAAGGTCTACAGTTACTGGCTGCACTTCAATATTGCGACTATTAAAGGTGATCTTGTTAAAACCACCAAAAGCAGCTATGGTTTGGTCTTGTGAACCAACATGCTCTTTGATTCTTTCCTGCTCAACATGGATTGCATCTAAGGTAAGCTGTTTTTTACTTACCATTTTTCCCTTTAAAGCATATAAAGCATTGAGTAAGCCTACGGTAAAGCTTGAGCTTGAACCAAGACCGGTTCTAGCTGGCAAATCTCCATCATGGTGAACTTCAATACCTTTATCCAAGCCCATAAAGCGGATACTCTCTCTAACTGAAGGATGTTTTACCTCTGAAAGCTCAAGGGCATGCTCGCGCTGAGAATAAACTATCCTATACTTATAGCCAAAAAAGGGCGGTAGGTACCGGCAAGTGATATAACAATACTTATTAATCGAAGCTGAAATCACTGAGCCTTCATTTTCCTTATACCAGATCGGGTAATCAGTTCCACCGCCAAAAAATGAAATCCGAAAGGGAGTTCTGCTGATAATCATACTTTCACCTGCTCTAAATTTTGTTTATACCAGTTAATAGTTTTATTAATTCCTTCATCCAGAGATATTTTAGGCTCCCAGCCTAAGATATACTTTGCTTTTGATGAATTAAGACAAAGTTTGGTTTTGATGGCCGGCTTTGAACTATCAAATTCAATGGATAAATTCTTGCTGGATAGATTAATTATCTTTTTAACTAAATCCTTTACTGAAATTGCTTTGCCTAAACCAACATTACAAAGCAAGAACTTATCCTTCTGTTTATCTACTGCTCTTTCAACAAAATTAACTAAATCGCTAATATATAAAAGATCTCTTTCGGTCTCGCCAGTTCCCCAGACCAAAATCTTATCTCCATTCTCGGCTTTCATAACCTTAGTTACAGTTGCGCCAAAGACATGTGAACGCTCTAAATCAAACTTATCATGCGGCCCATAGATATTTGAATGTCTGATTACCGTATATTTAGTCTCGCTAATCTTAGAATAAAACTCACATAACTTCTCAATGTAGAGTTTAGTCCAGCCAGAGCCAAAATAGCTCTCATTCAAAGGCTTGCTTAAATCTAAATCACTCTCTTTTACCGGAGCATCACTGGATTGATACATGACTGTGCAGCTAAAAAACAAAACCTGTTTTACTTTATGCTCAAAAGCGCTTCTAAATATCAAAGAGTTCATTACGGCATTGTCAGCAACATGATGATAGGGCTTAGAAAGTATCTCCTTTGATCCAGATGTAGTAGCTGCAGCCTGAATTATGATATCTGCACCACTAACAACTTTTTCAACATCTTCTTTTTTGGTTAAATCTGCCCGAACCATCTTAACGCCGACGATATCCAATGGTTCAGAGCTACAATAAGTCCCTGTCACCTCAAAATCATCGCGCTTAGTAAAGTACTCAACGAGATTTCGTCCGATGAATCCGGTTGCTCCGCAAATTAATAATCGTTTTTTGGTCATGGTTCAGTTATCCGGTGTTTATATTAATTTATTTTTTGTTAAATACTTTCTTCCAGGATGTCCAAGCGTATAAAAACCTCGAAAATCAATATATTTTACGTAATGCTCCCTTTTGAGCTCATCTATATGATATATTAAAGTGGTTTCATTAATATCTGAAAAAAATCTTTGTATATTGCTCCAAGTTATGCCACGACCTTCATTCCTACTTAGATGGAGCAAGATATCTTCCCGAATCTTTTCTAGGCGGACAGGGAATGTTTTTTTAGTTTTGTCCATACTGAAATTGTCTTTAGTGTTAGGTCTTACGATAGCTATTGCAGATCTTTTTCTGGATAAGAGATGTGATAGTAACGATGCAATTGTAACTACAACAATACCCCATATCAAAGGTATTTTTACAAAGAAAAATTTAAATATTTTTGTAATATGAAGCGGCCATTTATCATCCGGTTTAATTCCAACATACTCCAATAAGAGAATTATTGTGCCTATGAGGGTGCTGATTAATAAAATCCATTCCAATTTTGTATAGCTATTTCTTTTCATTTTTTACACCTATTTCTTAACCCAAACTTACTAACGCGTTAGTATCCGCTGAGTTAAATTGTTAGGTAATTTTTATGCTTTTTGATTTTCTTTTTCTTCTGCTAAAAAAACAAGTTGCTCCATGCTTTTTTGTCTCTCATATTTAGCAATATACCAATCCTTGATTAACGTTTCGATTAAACCAATGAGCAATTTAGCCTCTTTGGGATCGACTTCAATAATTAAATTGATATCTTCTTCCATGTGTGCCCCTATATTGCCAATTTTTCGTACTGCATCAATAGCAGCCCATGTTGTAGGATCAATTTTATTTTGGAGTTCATCGATTTCTTGTTTTAGTTTTGGTTTTTTTATTTTCCAAAAGTTTCTTATCATACCTTGCAAACATCTCCGAGCTAATGTAGCTGATGCCTTTGGAGAAAGATCACGTATCAAACAAGCCTCTTTATAGTCTGAAATTATCGCTTCAGGAATATAATCAGGGAAAACTTTTATTTCTGCCGCAGGAATAAGTTGCCAAGTTTCTTTGGGTTTTTTATATGGAATTATATTCCCTAGGTGATCTGATGTGCAATCATGTACATGCATTTTTAGCGTATATTCTTTACATTTGGGATTAGGGCAAGTAATAACTTCGACCCTGAGTTCTTGATAGCCATATTTATTATTCTCAAAAAATCTAGCAGAATATGAAAAAAAGTTTGAATCCGTGATAGTCGCATTATGTGTACAAAATGGACATTTCCATAGAAAAGTCATATTTCACCTCTTTTTATTTGTTTTCTTTTATAGCTAAAGATGCAAAAGCAATTTTCTAGGGAGGCTTTGAGGTCAAAAAGCATGGTATCTCTGCCGGAGGCAGAGATTTTTTGGCCGAAACGCCAGCAAAAATCTGCGCTGGAGATTTTTGCGTTCCCAAGAAAATTCGTTTTTGCATCTACGGATATCATATTAATACGTCATTTGCCTTTCCCGGAAATACTCTTGGGCTTTACAGATATTCTCAATAATCTCATCACGAGAGAAAGTTTTGCCCCATTTATTAGTTTCTTCGTACTCAAAGGGTAGTCCCACCTCTTCCTGATTAGAGAACCGATACAGAAGATGAGCATGCTTTTCCCAATTAGTATCTATATTCTTAATTCCGTAATCCTGACAGTTATTATAAATATCTGAACCAGGCAAAGGATCTAAGCCTGATAAGCTTACATAATCAGGTCTATTCTCCTCAATAAACTGTTTAGTCATCTCAACTACATTCTGCGGCTCACCGGGTAAACCAAAAACTAAACACATCTTCACTCTAATCTCATACTTCTTACAAAGCTTGATGAAATTTCTTACGTCTTCAACGGTAATTTTCTTATCAATAATATCTAAAACCTGCTGTGATACGCTTTCAACTCCGGTTGCTAGCTCAACGCAGCCTGATTCTTTAGCTAAAGCGATTTTCTCCTCAGTTACTCCTAAAACTGTAGTTTGGCCGCGCCAGATAACATTAGCTTTCTGGATAGCTTGCATAAAAGGAATAGCTACATCTCTATTTACCGGAACACAGATCTCATCTTTTAAGTTAATCGCTTCAACTCTGTACTCTTTCTTTAGATATTCTATTTCTTCAGTTATTGATTCGGGTGTTCTCATCTGAACTTGAGCAGGAACATTATAAACACAGTATTTACACCTAAAACTGCAGCCACGGGAAAAAAGAACACAGGTGCTTCTGATATTTGGCCCGTACTTTTCAAACAGTAAATTATTAACTGCTGCTGTCTCAGGCATAAAATACCTCTTAATATATGGGTAATCCTTGTAATGGACATCTTTATACTCTGTTTTATATACCTTATTAAGCTTTCCGCCTCTGACATCCTTAATAATTTCAGTAAATGACTCTTCCCCCGGACCAACAACTATTGCATCAAAGTCCTTCGAACACTTCTCACCGAAAATATCAACATGAGTTCCTCCGGCAGCGTGCTTACTGTTAGGATATTTAACTTTTATCTCTTTGGCCAACTCAACAATCCTTGAGTAGTCCCCAGTCTTAGCTATCCAGTAAAGGTAAAGATCACGTTCGGAAATATGATAAATCTGCTGATCGCGGCGTAACCCTCGGGTATCAACAATATCAACCTCAACTTCACTCTTTGCAAACCGAGACTCAATCAAGGTAGCAAAGTACATCTCATATAGAGGTTGAATCCTGCAAGGATTAACCCAGTAATGCCAACTCGGTATAACTATTCCTACTTTAAACATCTTTTATACTGTCTTGAGTTAAGTTATCTTTGCTATATTCTTTCTTAAACCAGTCTATTGTCTTCTTTAAACCTTCTTCTAAAGCTATTTTCGGCTCCCAACCTAAAAGTTCTTTAGCTTTAGTGCTATCAACAAAGATTGAATGAAGACTCCCGCCTTTAGCTTCATCAAAAACTACTTCAGCATCACTAAATCCATCGATCTTTAAAATTGAATCAAGTAACTCTCGAGTAGAACAAGACTTACCCAAGCTAATATTAAGTTCAGTAAACTTGTCTAGCTTCTCAACCGCTAAAAAACAAGCTCTAACTACATCACCAACATAAACAAAGTCTCTTTCTACCTTACCTTTTCCCCAAACTTCGATTGGACTCTGCCTTTCAACCACCTTTCTGATTAAAGCTGGCAAAACATGAGAAGTCTCTAAGTTAAAATCACCGTGTTCACCATAGATAGCTGTAGGTCTAAGCACAATTGTAGTCATCGAATTTTTAACCTTAGTTGCATACATCCGACAGAGAGTCTCAATATACCTGGTTGTCCAACCAACCCCGAAATAACAATCAGCCGGGTCAGCTGAAAACATCTCTTCTTCTGTTAAAGGTGAATTCTTATCGGGATAAGCTACGCTACTGCTTAACCAAAGGTATTTTTTAACCCCACCCCTGTAAGAAGCCTCTAACATCTGAGAGTTCATCTTTAAATTACTTATTAAATACTCATAATTATTGCTTCTGCGGGCAATTTTCATAGCAAACATCAAAACATAGTCAACTCCTTCAACAACTTTCTTGCATTGATCAAAATCAGTTAAATCAGCCTCAAGATGACTGATGTTGTCAGAAAACACGCTAGGCTCTTTGCCAAAATCAACGGCTCTAACCTTAACTCCCGGCATATCTTTTAAGGCTGACAAGGCATTTGTGCCGACTAAGCCGCAAGCTCCAGTTACTAAGATATTTTTTCCAGCTAAATTCATATTTCTTAAACTGCTGCCTTCTTTAAGCTGACAGACTTACAATCATAAAGATAGGCACCGCGTTTTGTACCATACCAAACAACTTCCATCAACCAATCTTCTAAATTACACCAACTTTCTTTACTTCTATTAACCAAATATTTAAAGCTTCCTTCTCTTAAGGACAACGCCTGCTCTTCTAATGCGCTCTGATAAAGCTCATAGATATTATAAGAACAGTTAATCTCTAAATCCTGATTACAATTAGGCAGCTTGATTAGGCTCTTATTTAACTTTATGCCTTCAGTTAAAAACTGTTGTGAAAAATCCAAGCTATTTTGCTTAATAAACTCAAACAACAACTGCTCAGACTGTTTATAAAACTCATCTAAATTCTCCCGACAAAGCTTAATAAACATATATTCATCAGCCGGCCACCAGATATTCAACCATTCTCGAGATGCTACGAATTCATTGCCACCGGCTTGAATCTCGTTTGCTTTTTCAATAAAGAAATTAAGAATTTCTGTAATTCTTGAATGATCTTTTTGATTCATAAAGGCTTCAATCAACTCTCTTAGATTCACTGAAACGAATTTAGTTAAAAGAATAAAGGGAATTTGCAAAAGCTTATTAAAATAAAGCAATGAAATCATCCAGGAAAATACTCGTATCTTAACCCAATCTTCTTTGGGTAAGGTTTTAGTTGCAACTACCAACCTTTGAATATCTTGGAGGTCTTGAGTGCTATCTAGACTAGTATGATGGGCAATACTCTTTGTATCTTTAATTACTAAACCATGCTTTTCTTGATAACTCTTATCAGCCATCTCTGAATTTTCTAAAATACTCAAGTTAATAAACTGAATCCGGTTATGCTGACCACTGGCAACTATCGAAGAAACTCCGTCAGTAAAGCTATCGTAGCTCTCATCAGGCAAGGCGGTAATAATATCACTAAAGGTAGGGATTTTTTCCTTAGCAAATATCTGCTGCAACTCTTTATACATCTGACTTGAGATGTTACTGCGATTAATACTATCTAAGGTCTTAGGATTTACTGATTGAAGAGCAAGATTTACCCCACGCTGTAAGCCGGAGCTAGTTAAAACCTTCTGCAAGTTAAAGATATCTCTGGTTGAATTCTTAGTATTCTGAACTGAAAAAGCCTCAGGATAACCATACTTATTCTTATTCTCAGAAACCTTCATGGCGATATCTAAATCCCGCTTAAATAAACCGAAGTTTGCATCACAACAGAAAACAAACTTAATTTTATTGCGGCTAAACCAATCGATCTCTTTAAAAACTCTTTCGGCATCAAACTGATAGATCTTATTTCGATCCTGCTTTCCCCAATAACAGTAAGTACAGCCATAAGGACAACCTCGATTAGTCTCAAGTAGCGCTGACCACTCTTGTTTAGGATTAGCCTTAATTAAAGATTTAAAAACTCCCTCCAAATAAGAAGAAGGAATTTGGTTAAGATTCTTTATTCGCTCTAAGGCGTGAGTTTTGATAAACTTATTTTGATCGTCAATAAAACCAATTGAAGGAACCGCCTGCCAATCTTTATTATTAAAACTCTCTAAAGTCTTTAAAAAAGTAGCCTCTCCTTCTCCATAACAAGCAAAATCAACAAAAGGATATTCTCTTAAAAAATACTCTAAAGCCTGATCCGTCTCAGGAACTTGCGGACCACCGAAGACAATAATCGTATCTTGGTTTGATTTCTTAATAGCTTCAGCTATACGCAGACTTATCGAATAATTCCAAACATAAGCACTAAAAAAGACGATATCGCTCTTCCCAAGCTGGCCGACAGCCTCTTTAGATTTAAGCCTCCTATATATAGGCAGAAGAAAGCTAAAATCTTCCTTGTTTTTTAAGTATTTTTGGGCATATGCCTGGAGAGTGCCAATTGAGTAAGGAAGATAGTATTGTTCCCCGAACTTATCGCCAATTTGAACTAAACCAACATTTACTCTTTTTGTACTCATCTTTCTAATTGCTTACTAAACTCTCTTTGCAAAAGTAGTTCATCTTCTTATTGTGCTCATCAGGATGCTTAATAAACCAATCCCAGGTCTTAGTTAAGCCTTCTTTTAACTCTGTAGTCGGATTATAGTGAATCATCTGGCGAGCTTTGGTTAAATCCATAACTCTTTTTTTAGCCCCTCTGGGCTTTGAAGGCTCGAATTGATAATTAAAGTCCAAAAATGATTTTAAAGTTTCAACTAAATCCTTAATTGAACAAAGCCTTCCGCTTCCTAAATTCACAAATCCGGAATTTGTTCCATAATACAAGGCTGAAATGATTCCTTCAGCTACATCCCGACTATAAACAAAATCTCTAATTGCTGAGCCATCACCCCAAACCATCAAAGGATTTTCTTTCTTATAAATCCGATAAATTAAAGACGGTATCACCAGAGAGTTTTCAGGGTTAAAGTTGTCTCCTGGACCATAAACATTTGAAGGCCGAACAATTGCAAAGTTATCTAAGCCATACTCAACCGAATAGGCATAAATTTGAGCCTCAGCCATACGTTTAGCCCAACCAGCAAAGTCCATTGGCTCACTGCTTAAGCTATACTCTGACTCGCGGAAAACTTCCGAATGGCTATAGGCTCCTACTGAGCTGGTATAAACTGTTCGATTAACTTTATTTATTCGACAGGCTTCTAAAATATTAGAATTCATAATCAACATCGGCACAAAGTGGCTAGCAATTTTGCTTTTAGCAGCCTTAACTGATGCACCAATTCCAGCAACATGAAAAACGAACTCCATGTCTTTAGAAATTTCTCGACAGAAGCTAAAATCGGTTAAATCACCAAAAATATGCTCTGCTCTTTCATTAACCCTTAATTGATCTAAAGAAACTATTCTTACCTTAGCCCCAGCCTCAACTAAAATGTCTACGACCTGGCGGCCGATTAAACCGGTTCCACCAGTCACCAAAACATTTGAGGCAGAAAAACTTTTTAAAATCTTATCTTCAATCATTAATAACCCTTTGATTCAGATCCATCTATAGTAATGGTCGCTCCATTAAGTAGACTGGCAGCCTCAGAACAGATAAAGGCCACTATATTTGCAACTTCTTCGGGGGTTCCCGGTCTACCAATAGGAAAATGGCCCTTAGCCCACTGATTAAATTTGCCCGGATCTTTTTTGCGTTCTTGATCCCAACCAGTATCGGGAATCATAATTGCCCCCGGACAAATTGTATTAAAAGTTATATTGAATCTAGCTAGTTCCGGCTTGAGGCTTAAATTTTTCATCAAACTAATCTCGGCAGCCTTGGCCATACCATACCAAGGACGCACCGGCCCTTCTAAACCGGCAATTGAACTATTAGTAACCACCCGGCCCCATTTTTGTTTTTGCATATAGGGCAAGACACGGGTAATAAAACGGGCTGCGGCTAAAGCATTTTTAGCATAAACTTCCGACCAGACTTCATCCTTGGTCTTTACTATATCTTCTTCGCCCCATCTTCCTCCACCACCAACGTTATTGATTAGAATATGAATAGTTTGGAACTGACCAATTACTTCTTTAGCGGTTGCGTCTATATCGGAAAGATCAAGAACATCACAAGAAATTCCTAATGCTGATACCCCTTTAGTTTCTATTTCGCT
>CAZIXI010000089.1:0-12120 GCA_964543115.1 uncultured bacterium | reverse complement strand
CCCTCTTTGGGGTTATAAATCAAGGTACCGATCAGATCCGCCGGCAAAAGATCCGGAGTAAACTGCAGCCGCTGGAAATCCGTCTGGATAGACTGGGCCAGCATACGCACGCTCATTGTCTTGGCCAGACCGGGCACCCCTTCAATCAGGATATGACCGTCTGCCAGGAGCCCAATAAGCAATCTTTCAATAAGATACTTCTGGCCGACAATCACCTTACCTATTTCGGACATCATTTTCTGAACGAATACTCCTTCCTTCTGCACCAATTCATTGATCTGCTTGATCCCACTGTACTGCATAAACACCTCCTTCAATTTCGGATTTTGGATTTCGGATTGCGGATTTCTCCTATCATATAGATACAATATTATATAAAGAAATAGATAAATTTCAAGCCTGAGAAACATTTATAGCGTCAAACAAATTACGGATTGTCCTGCCTAGAAAAACACGGTATGTTTATAATTTTTTTGAAATTAAGATTTTATATTTTAAGTAAATACCTTGACCCGCCCCATTACAATACAACTCCAACATAATACGGCTTGGGAAAAATTCAGCTTGCCAATTTCTTATCCTATTTTACTAAATTCACTAATTGATTTTTCCAGCATTTCTTCTATCTTAAAGGATAAAATTTCAGTTACCACTTGCGAACTGACAAAGGCATTTAGAAACGCATCGTTTTTACTTATTAAGCCTATTCTTTTTACCTGATTTTGACTTGCTACTCTCATTTGCTCCCTAAATTCTTCAATAAGATCAGTTATCTCTTCTTTATCTCCTTTATGCATATAATACATATTCAGAAAAATTCTACCCGCTATCTCTTTAGGCCTCATAATCGGGATTATTCCATAATAATACTTCCAATATTTACCGCCAAGAGCGTGATAATACACTAAAGATAAAATGGACACATATTTAAGCGCCTGCTGCATATCTGTATTTACAACATGAAGCACCTCCCCTTTTCCCTTAAACACTGCCGTTACTTTATCAAAGGACAAATATTTATCGACATCTTCCAAAAACGGCAGTACAGGCCGGATGGCGTCACAGATATCTTTTTGCTCTTTATGCGGGCAGAAATAACATTTTTGAAAATCAACTGCTTTTTTTATTTGCGGAGTTATCCTGGAAGGATCATTCCAAAATTTTTCCGTTTCCTTTTCAATATTCTCTCTGCTAAAGTCCAGACATGTCTTATTTGGAAAGATAAGATACAAACCGTTACTCTTAAAATCAGAAGAATCTATATTTGTAAACTGATCATACATAATTACTCTCCTTCTCAGTTAAAATATCATAAACAATTCCTTTTCAGTATCACATATAGGGCATTTGTCCGGGACATCATCATACATTGCATGTCCGCACTTTGGACAAATATATATCTTACCAATCGCAAGGTCACTGCCTGCTTTCACGGCTTCTGCGGCTTTTTTATAAATCTTGCGATGTGTTTTTTCCGCTTCCAAGGCACGATAATTAGCTGTAGCCGCATCTTCTTCCGCAAATGAATTAGCCTTTTTGAGAAATTCAGGATACATTTTCTTGACTTCATAGGTTTCACCGGCAATTGCTATATCAAGATTGTCCTTTGTAATATTCATCCCGCCAAGCAGCTCCAAATGATTCCCGGCATGAACCCGTTCCGCATACGAAACAGCCTTAAACAACCTGGCTATATTCTCCATTCCTTCCTTATCGGCAATTTCCGAATAGAACTGATACCTTACGTGCGCCTGAGATTCACCACTGAAGGCAAACTCCAAATTCTTTCTAACCTCATCATTCATCTTCCACCTCCATTTTGAACCTAATTCTAACAAATCGTCAGGCCTTTTGCAACCAGCACAAATTTCTGCCGGAATAAAGATTCCCTAAATTACGTCATATTTGTTGAAAACAGCGGGAACCCCCAGGAGGTGTGAAATGAAAAAAACAACGTTAATCATTACTATTTTCTTAACTCTTTCATTGTTAACAACATCCGTTATGGCTCGCCCCGCCGGCCAGTTAGACAAATCCCGGCAGCAGATCCTTATCCTCAACCTGCTTAACAGCCTTTATCTTACTGAAGAACAAAGTCAATTTGTCCTCGCCCGGGCGCAGGAGGCTCAGCAGCTCCAGGAAGAGGAAGAACTGGCCCTGCAGGTTAAAGAAGAAGAAAGAGAACATATCTTTGCCGGCATCAAGGAAGATTTACAAAAGGATAATTTTGTCACTGACAATAACCGGAGAGCGCACTTCTCAGTGAAAAAGGATACCCGGGAAATAAGGAAACAATACCAGGCACAATACCGGCAACTGGCCCAGGAAATAGAAAAGAAATTAACCAATATGCAAAAAATAGTTATTGATGAATATAAACCCTGCATTATCCCACCCAAGGGCCCGGCGCGCATCGGCCAGGCGGCCGACAATACCCAGCTGCAGAAGAAACTGGAACGCCTTTATCAGCTGCCGGAAGATACTTACGAAGAACGTAAGAGCAAGATTATCCAAAGAACAATTGATAGATGGAAACAACATAAACGCCATAGTCAAGCGGATGAAGAAAAGCTAGAACAGCAATTAGCGCAGTTTTACGACAAGGTCCGCAATTTACCCGAACTAGAATTCATGATCCAAAAAGAACAGCTGACCGAAGAAATGAAAGAGATCTTCCCGGAAAAGAAAAACAAAATGGATTTAACAACGAAAATCGGCCGCTTCCTACTCAACCCCGAAATCATTCCGCTACTGGAAGAGTAAAGTAACTCGCTTCGCTCGTAACGCTTACGCATAAAACAGATTCTTTAACGCAGAGCTCGCAGAGGACACAGAGAAAAATATTCTAATACTATAAAGACTCTGCGAAGCTCTGCGTGCTTTGCGATCTCTGCGTTAAAGATATCTTTGCATAAGATTGGGCTGCTTTGCTGTGGATCCTACCTTTTATTCCAGATCTCTTTATACAAATAATAAGTTTTTCTTGGTTGGCGGAGGAAGGGGCTGTTTTGGCCGTCACCCTGACCGCAGATACCGAACCACTCTTCATGTGAACGGCCGTCGGGAAAATTCATGTCTCCTTGAGACCCCAGCTGCTGACGGTCGGCCGGATCACCGGAATTATTATCCTTCCACCACTCATCCAGCCATTCAAACACACAACCACCGATACTATTACCGGCACCCCAACCACCGGCCTGGTTATAGGCAATATCCTGCCAGCAATTCCTGTGGTAATCGGCCTGGGCCTCCTGGTCCTCACCTTTTCCTTCCCAATAAGCATCACAACCAAATTCCGTCAGCATTACCGGCCGGTCAAATGTGTCTTTAACCTCTTCCCAAAGTGTGCCAAAACCTTCTTTTCCCCGGTAAGAATTAACACCCAAAATATCCAGCGCCGTTGCGTATTCATTAAACAGATCAATCTGGCGCAACTGCATGTTGCCGGTAGCCACCGGATGATCCGGGTCCAATTCATGAATCATCACCGCCACTTCATTAAGAAATTGTGCATATTCTTTCGGGTAGCGCGAGGCATTAGTCCGCGTAGCATTAATGCCCGTATAATCGGCACTCTGATTATTTTCATTCCCCAAAAGCCACATTAGAATAAACGGTTCATTTTTATATTCCTGGACCATTTTCTTTACATTTTCTTTCATTCTTTTTTTCTGTTCATCATTGGTATAATCAGTACCCTTTTCCCAGGAAGCTTCGCTACCCACTGTATAGGCACCGAGGAAATTTCCCATAATGACATTTATGCCATATTTCTCATGCATATCCCTTAAAAGTTCTTTATTGATCCGCTCATCATAATAAATTCTAATCGCATTAGCGCCCATCTCCCTTAATAATTGAAAATCACCAACAGTCTTTTCTGCAGCATCCTGTTTATTGTTCTCATCCTCATCCACCCAGGATTCATAGGCGGCGTCAATTACCTCATTATTATTCGTATCCAGAAACATCCATTCATTCAAGCTACTGCTCCCCGGCTCCATTCCTACTGCCGTGGGAGTAAAAGTCAATCCCTTCACAAAAAATGGCCGGCCGGCAATCAGCATCTGCCAATCACCGTTTTCATACTGCACCAGCCTCACCTTTCCCTTCCCTTTTTGCTGGGTAACTTTCAGATCCTTTACATCATATCTCGGCTGTTTTCTTTCTTCTGGATCAAAACTAACAAATTTGCCCGGATTAACAATCACCTGGTCATTATCTAAATTTGTATCATTAGCGTTTTTAATAATAATCCTTGCCCCCTGCAATTCCAGTCCCAGTTCCGGATGCTGGCGGGTAATATTCTTAATTGCGCTCAAAGCCGCCGGCCCAATATACCAGACAAACGAGGCATCCTTGGCCCAGCAGGCCTCCCCGGGAAAATGCACCACAGCCGCGTAATAGGCCTTAACAGCCGGCAGATATAATCCCGCCTCTTTTAGATTTACCGCCGTAAAGAAAAGCTTTACCCCACTCTCCTTATCCAGGCTCGCCCACTTGTAGAAATTCTTTTGATAATCCGGCCCCTGCAAAAAATCCCAGGGACTACCCGCCAATTCCCCTGCCGCTAATAACTTCTTATATTCTGGATCAACATATATTTTTCGGTTAGGATACACCCCCTCACCCACCGCCTTGGCCAAACCATAGGGATTCCTAATTAGATATTTATATTTATCCGCACCAATTCCCTGGAACTCTCCATATTTCCCATAATCAACAATCTTTTCCGTTCCCGGAGCAAATAATTTAAACTCTTGTTTTTCACTGCCAATAATATTTAGCGATAAAGAACAAAACACAGCTACAATAACAAATCCCAAAACTGCTTTTTTCTTCCTCATAATCCACCTCCCATCATTAACTTAGACGGGAAATACCTCACTTTTATTCCAAGATAAACATAAAATTCTCACTACGCTCGCGCTTATTAAACTTTAAAACAAAAATACTTCCTTAACGCAGTCTATACCCATTCCTATAATGGCAGCCCCAAGCGGAGCTTGGGGCAGAGAGCGCAGAGGACGCAGAGAAAAGATATTTTAATACTATAAAGACTCTGCGAAACTCTGCGTGCTTTGCGATCTCTGCGTTTACAACATCTTTTCAGAAACAAAAAAAGACACCAAGAATTTTATAATTTTATTTATACCATATCCCTCAATCAAATTATATAAATTCTTTGTGTCTTAATAACACTTAGTGGCTTTGTGTTTAAAATCAGTGTGCTCTGCACCAGTTTTCTTCTTAAACTCCCTCTTCCACTTCTGCCTGCAGAGCGGGATCGGCTACCGGCGCGGCTGCCGATACCTCTCCACTTAGCTCAGTAGGCTGCTCCTCTGCTTTCGCCACTACCGCTAAAGCAGAAACCACCATCTGCCCGCCGTGGACCAGTGCCTGACTACCCAATAATTCGTTCAGTGAATCCAGACCGCTAATCGCTTCACCCATCTCCATTACCTGTTTCCTCTCCAAAACAGGGATACCAGCCAAAATATCCGCCAGTTCAATCCCGGTCTTTCCCTGCCAGGCCCGCCGGAGCACCTCCTGGAGCTGAATAATATCCACGCCGGTTATCTTAAACCGGGAACCGGCCAGCAGCGCCTGGATTTCCCTGGCCACCGCCCAAAGCTTCGCTTCGAACTGCTCGGGAGCAATGATTTCCTCACTCTCCGCAACATCCTCCGCCTCTCCTTGCAGCCGGCCGCTGATCACCTTGGCGAAACTGCTGGGCGGTGTTTTTTGTTGTCTTTCCATGGCCACCTGGGCAAAAATAATCCCTAGCTCTGCAGGAGCAATTGCCTCAAGTAGGTAACCAATAGATTCCAAGGTCTTGGCTAACACTTCATATTCTGTCCCCAAAGAAATACCCTGGCTATCAAGTAGCTGCTTGAGATCACGCAATTTTTCCGCGAAGGAAGTTTCTTTACCGGTAACAATCTCTGTAATATCCAAGTCCAATTCCTGCTGGCCGGTTATCTGCCGCAAAACAGAGATTACCGGGGAGATATCTCCGGAAAATTGCGCAGTCTGCAGGGTTGTCATTAACATAATTAAGCGCAGCTGATTCTGCACGGAAAATGTGCCTGTATTACCAAAGTCCAACAGGCTTACCTGCCGATTTTCTCTATCCACAAACACATTACCCGCATGCAAATCTGCGTGGTAACGGCCATGAATCAATATCTGCCGGAGGATGGAATGAAAGATCAGCTTGGCAATCGCCGAATAGTGCCCCGCTTCTTTCAATTCCGCAATTAACTCTTCCTTGAGTGGCTCACCACTAATAAACTCATCGGCGAAGAACTGCTGGCCGCGCAGCTGCGGGTCAACCTTGGGAATCCCCAGCTCCCAACCATTATAACTAACCTCACTTGGCAACTCCGCCAATTCTACCTGCGCCACTACCTCCTGACCCATATCCAGTTCCCGGCGCACCGTCTCTTCAACCTCCTCCAGCAGCGGCTCTGAAATCCGTTCCAGCACCTCATTCAATCTGGCATTCCCCGCCTGCCGCAAGCGCTGAAGTGTTTCTCTTAAGATCCGCAAGTTTTCCTCAATCTCATAATGAGCGGTAGCCCGAACAAACTTCAACACTACCTCTGTCCCATCTTTTTTTACCACCCGGTAGCCCTGCTTAATAGACGCACTGCCTACCAGTTCACCGATATACTCAATCTGCTCCTCTATCTCCGCTAAGGTCATATCCTCTAACAGCGCGTTAAGTAGATAACGTTTATCAATCGCGTCTACTTCATCAGATAACTCTTCCAGTACTTTTTTCAGATCCGGCGAAATCACATCATCCGGCTGTTTAGAAAGGAACTGGCCCAGCTTCACCCCCACCGCACCAAAGCTCACCAGTAACTGGCGGATCAACTGATTGCGACTTTCAGCTGTGGCCTCCTCTTGCCGTTGCAGAAAATGGTCAAAGATCCCGGCTACCAAATCCATTTTTCTAGTGTCCGGACTGCCGGTAAAAACCTCGCGAAAAATCAAAAACAGCACATTATCCTCACCGGGCTCTTCACCGGTACCCGCCCGGAAAATACTTTCTAATAATATCTTCCCCTGCTCTTCATCCCGCAGTATCCCCTGCGGCCCCAGGAACAGGATAGTTAACAAGGCATACCGCTGCGAACGCGCCGCCCATTGCAGCATCTCCGGCAGATCAGTCAAATTAACCTCATAATCATACTCATAAAACTGCAGCGCTATCGGCATCTTGTCCCGGGGCCTGATACCCACAAGCCACTCGAATATCTCCCGTTTATCCTGCGGTTCCCGTTCCTCTAGTTTATCGGCAACAAATTCCAGGATCCGGTGCGTTACCCGTTTCTCTTTATCCCGGGCCAAGCGTTCCAGGACCGGTTGTTCCTGATACGCATGCAGCTGGGCCGGTGTCACCCTCGCCTGTTGGAGGAACTCATTAAATAATTCCCTGCCGATTTCCGAATCTTCAGGAAAATATTCCCGGATTATCTTTTCGACATCTTCATAAGTATCTAATACCAACTCTCCGGCCTCCCGTTTAGCAACAAGAATACGCCTGGCCAGGATATCCTTAACTTCACTATCCGTCAGGTAGGGAAAAATTATTTCAAAGTTCCGGGCCGGATCACGCAGCGGATCCCCCACCAGATCGATCAGTATCCGGTTGCGCCAGCGCGACTCCCTGGGATAGGCCCTGAGAACCGCGGCGATCTTCCCGTCCTCCCCGGCCAATGGCCAGACATCTTCCGGATCAGACAGGGAACGGCCCTGCCGCTGCAGCCAGGCGGTCAATAACCGCTCGCCCCAATCCAGCGTTAGGTCTTGGAACTTGCTCTCTCTTACCCGCGCCCAAATCGGCGTATATCCCGGCCGCTCACGCAGATATTTACGATGTTCTTCACCCCCATAAACCAACTCACCAGTGCGGGTATCGGTGTATAGCTGAACAAAATCACCATATTTAAGGAAAATCCTGGGCGTTACTATCCCTATTGCTCCAGCCGGCGGCTTCGTCAGCGCAAGCAGCCTAAACATCAGTTCCCATTCCTGCTCGGAACAATCTCCCGGCTCAATTAATCTGGTTCGCAGGCCTTTTGTGTTCATACTCCTACTTGTAGTCACACGTGACGGCCTTAGCTTGGCCAACAGCCCGTCAAATCCATAAAATAATTCATTGTGCGGATAAAACCAGCTCCAGCAGAGTTCCGCTAACAGATTATTGAATTCGTCTTCCGGAACTCCGTTTTCTTGAAATCTCTGCTGATTGGCAAGTAACAACCGGTAAAGCCTTTCCTTTTCCTCTTCCCGTCCGGCAATCATTGCCTGCGCCTGCCTGACTGCCTCCTCCTCCGCTTCATTAGCGGGCAGAAAATAGAAACTCCCGTTCCAAACACCTATCTGTCCCTGCCTGATACCTCCAATAATTTGCTCTCCGGCAAGATGATCCATTTTCCGGCTGCCTTCTACCCTAACCAACGGCCTGACCATAATATGCATATCGTCAACTAACAATTTTCCCGCTTCCGTCACACCCTCTTGTCCTGTAAGGCAACCGGCAGAAACGGCAACAACCTCATACGCTCCGGTCAAACCCCAGCCGGCAGAGCTTTCCGCTGAGAGAAGATCGCTATCCGGCAGCAACCCATTTCCCAGAAAATAGGCTAACTGTTCATTTTCCGTCTTTCCTTCCGCGGCCAGAATTTCGCGCAATAACTTCATCAACTGATTATCCGCCAAATCTGCCAGATCAATGTCCAACAGCCAATGTCCATACTTACGATAGTATTTAACAATCAGTCCCTTCTGCCGCTGGGGATCAGTTACCTGCCGGATGAGACTGAGATAAACATGCGCCAACAAATTGGGCGGAGTTTTGCGCAATCTTTCAAATTCACCCTTTCTCACTTCTCGATGCAGCTGGAGCAACCGTTCACTGGTTTGTTTATAAGCCGCATCGCGCCACAATCTTTCCAGACCCTGCTCGGCCAGCACCCGGTCCAGATACTCTATTGCCGCCAGCGGCGTCATTCCGCATTCTTTTACCGCCTGCTCCATGAACGCTTGCAGCTGTCTCAGGGCCTGCGGCCGCAGGGCGGGCCGGCTGAGCATAAACTCCAATAAATTTAGCAATTCCCCTTGATCTTCAGTTTTTTCTATCCAGGCAGGCAATCCTTTTAACTCACTAAACTCACCAATAACCACATCCTCCAGCCGCCGGTAAACTTCCATAAAATCAGCCGCTGTTTCTACTTGTTGCCATAATACATCTTCCAGTATTTCCCGGTAATCATCTCCCAGCCACACCTCAGATTCCGGTAATACCCGTTTAGAAATAAGATAGGTCCGGTAAATCCCGGTAAGTACATCCCTGGTGGCCAGGGACGGAGTATTCACTACAGTATTCAGCGTCTCCAAAATGATCTTATTAAATTTATTGTACCACCCGAGCTGCTCAGACAAGAAAAGTTCCAGCTTTTCTAGTTCCCCGGCCCATTGTTCATCGGGCCGTGCTCCCAGATAATCATTTTCGTACCGGCTGAAATAGCGCAGCAGCATCCGCAGCGCTTTCAGCGGATCATCCCATTGCGGGTTATAAGCTACAGACACCAGGGGAAGCCTCACTAAATTCCCCCAATACCCGTTCTCACCGCTGTTGTCAATCTCCAAATGCTGGACCCCGGGCAACAGTATTTTCTCCATTTCCCGCTGGTCATCAACACTTAACTCACTAAGTTCCGGTAATAGTTCCAGCAGTTTCTTCCGCAATAAAGATGAAAACCAGGCGTATCTTTCCCGACAAATTTCCGCTCTTCGTTTCAGCTGACCGCTACTTTCCGACAGCTCTTCAATACCGCCATGAATACAGGGGGCAGTCAACTTCAGCAGGGAGCGGCTTCGTGATTGAATTTCTCGGGCCAGAATATACAAAAGTGCATCATCCAGGGAAAACAAACCCGCCTGAATCTCGTCGGCCGCTTCATCCGCAATCTTCTGTCTATCTGCCTCACTAAAAAAATCTCCGGGCCTAACTCCCTGATCCAAAAGGAATTTTTCCGTTAATCCTAAAGTAGCGCCTTTTTCCTTTCGCTGTTTTTTGAATTCCTCTAACTGTCGGCCAGACAAATAACCAAACACCAGCTTTTTCCCGGCCCCCTCCACCTCTTCCAGGGCCAGCTGATACTCAATTAACACATTAAACAAAGACATTATCCTCAAAAGATCATGATGCGACGTGGCCCGGCTTAGCATGGCCCTGAGATTAGCCAATGACAGCTTTCCGTAAAGACCGTTAGCAAAAGCAAAACGGCCGGAACGGTCAATCTCCAATTGGTCCGAATCAACGCGCCGCGGCGCGCCGTGCAGGCTTTGCCAGTAGCGGCTGCGCACATTATGATAAAGCTTCATTTGCCTGCGGTGGCTCTGGGGATGGGTAATACCGATAGTCGCCTTTTTATCTTCCCGGCTCAGGGCCTCCATAAACCTTACCCCGGCCAGGGGCGTATAAGGCACTTCCCCGTCACCGGCATCAACGGCATAAAGTCCGTACTCATCCGCCTGGTACTCTGCCGATAACCGGGAATGTTCATGCTCCTCCCCTTCCTCCTCCGCCGCTTTCTTTTCCCTGCGCACCAGCTCATGCCCCGCCTCATGCCCCAGGAGAAACTTTATCGTATCCAGGTCGAGAATATTATTTCTTCGCAAAAACTCCAACATTCCCCAATTGAATTGCACTATCTTCATTGCCATATCAATGCCCGCGTTTATCTGATCACTATCGGAGACCACAACAACAAAATCCTCCGCTTCCATCTCCAGGTCCCGGAATGCCTGCCGGGCCAGCCTGGTTACCTCTAAACAAACCTCCGCAGAAGGATTAACGATCCCTTCCACATTCCGCAGCTGCGCCAGCACCGCCACCTGCGCTGGCCTGGCTCGCAGGCGTTTCAGCAATGACCCCGCACCGCCAAGAAAAATCCCCGTTTTTTTCAGTTCCGCCGCACTGATCCCCAGACTAACCGCATAAATAAAATCCTCTTCCAACAGCATCTCCTCATCCACAGTATTATTTCCTACACCATGTTCATGCCGCAGTTCATGGCGCAGGCCGAGTTTAAAAAGCCTTCGGCGTAATACTTTGGAAATATTCCGATTAAAAAGCTGTTTATTAATCCCAATAAATCCATTTTGGATATGGTCTTCAAACAAATGACTGGACTGATCCAGTAATCCAATCACAATCTCATCCTTCTTCGGGGGAGAAAGCCTAAACTGTTCCGCCATAAATTGTTTCAGAAAATCCTTGAATTCCTTTTGTGTGCGAAAGCCAAAACTCTTATACCGGGAAAGTAATCGTTTATCCATTAACACCGTCTTTCCGGCAATCTTTTCCCGGAAACGGGAGAGATATTTTCGTTCTTTGGCCGCAGTAATAACCTCATTAATATCCTTATCCGCAATCCTTTCCCCGCGCCAGGTCATTGTCCCGCTTTGCGGAACTGCCCCGTCATTTTTCAACTGTAAACCTTCCATGTGACTGGGCGCCTCAGGCCGCTTTGCCTGTTGAGCACCAGTAATCATAGACAACAATCCTGCGCCACCACTAGCTGCCAACATCGCCTTAATTGCATCCGGGTTGATCCTTTCTACCAAATACCCTGCCGCCTGCAGCATGCGGAACACCGAATAAAACTCTTCACTGATCTTGATCCCGGCATCGTTAAGCATAGTCAGGATCTGCAATAGTTTCCGGCCCGGGTGAACCTCCGCTGCCAGAATATCCTCAACCCACCATTGCCCTGTCACGGGCAATTCCCCGATAGCGGGCAAAACCTCTTTTAAGGCCGTAAGATCTTGATTATAGATTGCCGTCATAATCCCAAACAACTGCAGCCGGTTGGCCGGCGAAATCCGGCCAGCAGCGCCAAAATCAATAATATGGATGGTAACCTGATTACCTTTCTTAGCGACAATCACGTTCCCTTCGTGTAAATCCGCGTGGTATGTACCATCAAGGGCCAGCTGCCGCATAATAAGTTCCCGCGCCAAAATATCTTTTACCGCAGCAGCGTCAATTCCCCGTTCCGCCAGGCCCGCTTCATCGCTCAACAACACCCCGTCAGCAAA
>CAZIXI010000088.1:0-12134 GCA_964543115.1 uncultured bacterium | reverse complement strand
GCGGAAACTTGTATTCCCAGACAACATTACCCTGCATGTCTACTTCCACGATTCTGGGGATGAGGGCGAATAATGTTGTTCCGTTACAGGCCTTGTCTTTTTGCCAAATATCTACCTTCAATTCTCCTGTGCTTTGTTGAGTCTGACCAGACAGCTGCTTTTGATCTTGTTTCTGGCCGCGGCCCTTTTGCTGCATCATTCCGCTTTGCTGGGCTTTTTGCCGGCTTTCTTTTGCTTCCTGCCGGGAGATGTAGCCGTCCCCGTTTTGATCAATCTTTTTAAAAGCCTGATCCGGACCGGGGAATTCTGCTTTTGACAATTTTCCGTCTGCGTTTTTGTCATTCTGGGCAAAGGGTGATTTATTTCCGCGACGGCGAATTTGCGCCGTGGCCACAGAAGAAAAAGATGCGGCAATCAAAGCCAGACATACAATAACAATAATTTTATTTACTGAAGAATTCATGTTGACAACCTCCTTTTTTTTGATCGTTGTCATTATAAAGTGTGTTTCCTTCAATCGCAAGCAAAAAAAGAAAAAATCCCCAAACGGACTATAATTCGTAAAAATGAGGAGTTTATTCCAAAAAACAAGTAAAAATCTGCTTTCATCAGATAGACAAACACATCATAATGCCTTGATGTACAGAGCATTATGTGATTTTCTGTGTATTCTTCGAATTTGGCATATTTTGTGCTTTAAAGAATACTGCTTGCCGCGAACCAAAGCGGCATAAAAAGGAGGGGGAAATCATGAAAATAGTATGTCCACGCTGTTTAGGAGAGAATTATACCGCTAATACCAGGACGGGTTCGCACTGTACATATTGTAATTTCTTCTTTTCTCCGAAAGATATTGAGATCAAACTGGAGTGGAGGAAGGATATTGAAAGGTTAAAGGAAGTGGAAGTGGGTAGCTGGAGCAACAGTTTTGTTGATGATGATTTCTGGGGAAATTACTGAGTTGAGAGAATCCTATGAAAACGATAAAAAATGACAATAAGGTAACTTTCTATCTATCGTCATTAGGGTTTACTGTAATGGAGATAATGGTTGTGTTGGCGATAATAGTGATATTGGCGGGATTGTTGTCACCGGCATTGGCCAAGGCCAAGCGGTTGGCCCGCCGGATAGAATGCGCCAACCACCTGAAGCAGATTGCTGCCGGCCTGCACGTATATGCCCTGAAAAATAATGGTGATTTTCCCGCTGAACCCTGGGGACTGTCACTTTATCCGGATTGTCTGGATGATGAGGGAGTATTTGATTGTCCGGTGCATATCTATGAGGGTACGGCAACTGCGCCTGATTATTGGTATGTTGCTGGTTTAGATGATAATAGTGCTTCCGGCACCTTGATTGCCGGCTGCTATGACTATTGCCACGATGGGCTGGAAAACAAAATAACAGTTGATGGTAGATTGATTACTGAATAATCATAACTTAGATAACGGAAGACCCCCGCTTCGCCTGTGGGATCAAGAAGACCGGGTCGCCGTTTTAATCTCAGAGGATAGGAGGTTAAACCAGCTTCCCGGTTTTCTTTTGTGCTTATATATATGAAATCTTCATACATTACTTATATTACCTGGTTTGTAATTCTGGTGTTTACCCTACAGTCGCTAACTGTCTATGCGGACATTACGGGTAATACTTTGCAGCAGCAAACACGCCTACGGCAGCCGGAATTTATTAAGGCGGCGATAAGGATTGTTGAAGCAGCAAGCCGGGATCAAGAGCAGGCAGGTATTCTATTGTCAGAGCTGGCGGAAAGACTGCCGTCAGATATACCGGCAATGATTGTCTATCAGCCTGACTCACAAACAGTTTATATTGCTGATGGTACGGTTATTGTGAGTGTACGCAAAGCAGGGAGCAATACTTCCCAGGCCTTGCCCCCATTGGCAACACTTCTGCAGGAAGAGCGAATTGGTGATGTAGAGATTAAAATACTAAAAGATAACATGGCAACGCGTGCCGAGCTTGCCGCGCTCGAAAATGTTCAGATAATCTGTAAGAGGGATCAGCAAACTGATTTAGCGGCAAAAGGGCAAAATGCCTTGGGAGTTGTCTTGTCCGGAGGCGCGTTGGGCGCAATGCTGGCTGACGAACCGGCCCTTAGTTTAGTAATGCTGGCGCTAAGTGTGTTATTCTGGGGATTGCCGGTTATCGGAATGGTAAAAAGACGCAAAGTTCGGAAGAAGAAGGCGCGTCCAGCAGCTGCCGGTACTCATAGCAGAAAGGCTGGACCCGCCAAGGAAAAAGATGGAAACTTACCGGTGATTCCGGGAACCGACAGTATCCTGGCTCAGGAAGATGCTTTGCTGCGGGTGGTTGCTGAGTATCCTGATATCTTATGTTACAAGTATGAATTGTATTCTACGTTAGGAACGGCTTATCAGCAGCAGGCTTTGGCCTGCGGCATTAAGGGCAGTGTTGAAGAAGCCAGGGTGATGCAGGAACGGGCGGTGGCTTATTTTCGTCAGGCGGTCTGGGCCTACTATCATGGCCGGGCAGTGCCCTTGTTGCGAGAAGATATGCAGGCAGCCGGCGAACGGTTATCCAGCAGCGGAGTAGTTAACCCGGATCTGGTTATTGATAAATTAGTGGCGTTAGCGGATGAGGTAGAAGAAACAGAAGGGGATGATGAACTGGACCGGTTGCGTGAATTATTGCCTGAAGGATTACCCGAAGGGACAGATGTTGTCTGGGGTATAATGGGGGAGTTGGCCGGTGCCGAGCTAAGTGAGGAAGAGCGAGAGATAGAAGAAACCGTTTATGCCCTGGAGCGTTGTGTCCTGGGACGCAGTGAAGGCTATGCGGAGATGGCGGTGTTAGTTTGTCAGGACAATGGCCGGTTGCTTGCCGGGCTGCCTTTTGAATTGGTCCATGCTTTTATGGTGGTGGTTTTTAATTCAGCCAGCCTGGCTCGGGAAGAGAAACTGCAGGTATTTAATACGATCCGGACATGCGAGAAAACAGGGATAGCCCATCTGCGGGCCTGGTCCTGCAGTTATATCGGGCAGATACTTGTTGAGCAAGGTTCCCATAATCAGGCCCTGGTGGTGCTGCTGCAGGGAATAGGGCTGGTGGAAGGGGCCTTTGATACTAATATCCCCTTATCACAATGGATCCTGCGGGCATTGTATTTTTATTCCGCCTTTACTGGATACCGGGCCCTCTGTTCGGATATTGAACTTGCTGTTGATGAGAAAGAATACGCGGAGCGAGGATTAAGTCATATTGAGGCGGCGCTGAAAAATGGTTTGTCAAAAGAAACCAGCAGGGATACGCTCTTGTTATTCCGGGTGTTGTTTCATGGGTTTCTTGGCCAACATGATTTAGCATTTCAGCGGTTACGGCAGTTATTTACCAGAAAGCTTAGCGATCCGGAAGAGACAAGCAGAATTATCGCCCGGTTAATCCTGTTATTTTTATTTGATGTATTATCAGGAGATTATCCGCCGGAGAGTTGTACCGGTATTTTCAAGGTTATCTGCGGAAATGAGATATTATTGGTAGCCTTAACAGAGAGCGTGCGACAGCTGGCAGTCAATCCTGAATACGTCGAGTTGCGGCAGGGGTTTGGCAACCTGTTGCGGATGACGGTTAGTTTGACTTTGTCTTTTTCCCGCCGGTCATTACAGGCACCGGATAAAATAAAATTAGTCAAGGCAATGGCCGGCGTGGATTTTTCTGCCGGGGAAGAGCAGATTGTTAATCTAGTAACTCAAGCAGTGGGAAGCAAAAAAGGCAAGAAAAGGAAAATAAAGAACGTAGAATTATTCTGCGCCATAATAGAATTTTGCAAAACCGCGCCCACACCCGCCGTGCTTGCCTGTCTGCAGGGGCTACGGGATAATAAAAAATGTCAGGCCAAACAGATCCAGGATGTTCTCTCTGGAACAGTAACAGAAATACAGCGGCAGATTGAAGAAGCAAACAGAACGAATTACGAATATAATGTTTCTTGTATTCAGCGGGCGGCAACAGGAGATGCCAAGAGTGCGGCTTTTTGCCTCTCTCAGCTGGAGGCGGATGATGAACAGTGCCAAACGGTGTTTTTTGCCGCTTGTCAACAGATAGTTGATGAACAACGTAATTCTGAATTGTATAGTGATTTATTTTGGGTGATTGAGTTTTTAAGGAACTGGGCTGAGTTGGAAGTAGCAACAGCAGAAATAAGCCGCTTTTTCTGGCATTATAACCTGGCTTTGGCCAAAGAAAATCATCTGGTATTTCTGAAGTGGGTTGAGGATAAAGCACCAGTGAAAATTGACACTGCTGAACGTGCACTAAGACTTTATCGTGATAGATTTTTAGAAGGAACTGATTTTGCCACTTTACGGACCGGAGTGGATGCTTTAGTGAACAGTACCGGTTTGGCGGAAGAGGCTGCCGTAAGCGAAGATAATATTGCTCGTTTCATCATTCGTCAGCAGCTTGAACAAATTAGTGAATTCCAAAAGTTACTTGCCAAAGGAGAAGCAACTTTGTGTCGGGTGGAAGAGAGACTAAAGAAGCATTCAGCGGAACTTTGGGTGTATCTATCACCTAGAGTAAAAAAGATTATCCGGAAGAATATTGCCCTTGATGTTGATCTTGGACAAGAGGGGGGAGAATATTTAGCAGTAAAAACAATTAACTTTGACTATCTCACTAAACAGGGCATTTCTTCCTTTTCTGTGCCGTTGGTAAGCTGCGGAGCAGAGTTTCTGGTCGTTGACAGCACATCTTTTCCGCCGGGACTTTCCTATCAAGAAAAAGAGGATTTAGTTGATCACTTAGCAATTTCGTTGTTGGCAGATTTTCTGCAAGAGGGAAATACACGTTATAATTTATTGGAGATACCAGGTGTTACTGCTAGGAAAATGCAATTTTTAAGCAATAACCAGGCATCTTTTCGCGGCACCAGACGTTATCGAAACAAAGTACTCGATTTTCTGGAAAAACAAGAGTCAATGTTCTCCATCCAAGATATTCTGCGAACCATAGCAGAGTATCGTCAACTGACAGGAAGCGCTAAATCAGATGATGAGCTAGAGGAAGAAATACGTAATATTATTTGGGCCTGTATCCAAGAAGGTCAAATCTTAAAAAGTAAAAAAGAAAAGGCATTTCTGAGCAGGATCAAGGATGGTTATTGTTTAATAATATTTGCAAAAGATGAACGAGCAGCAATGATGCCCATAGTTTATTTTAGTAGTGATCCGCAGAGATTGATGGGTTTATGCGCATTGGTGGGGCTGGGGGTTTTTAGCCAATACCAGAGAGACGATTGCCTGGGATATGAAGATCTGCGGGAAACTGTTGAGGATGCCTTTAGTTGGAATACTAGAGAAACACAGTTATGTCTATTTGCGGATGAGGTAACGGGAAAAATTGTTGCTGTTCAGGAAGAATTAGGCAGAAGAAGAAGAGTGTTTCCGAAAAAGTCCTGGCTTTTTCAGCCCGATACCTGTATAGAGATCAGTCTGGAAGAGGCAAGAGAGAGAAAAATCTATAAAAGAGGAAAACTAATTATTGTTTGGGGTAACCGCCTCAGCAAAATTCCTTTCCGGATTACGGTGCCGAAGATTGTTATTAATCCAGAGGACTATCTTGATGACAATGATGACGATGAACAAGCAACAGAATCACATCCTGGAATAGCAGGGGCCTTAGCAGTGGTTTTACCAACCATAATTATGAATCTTAGAGATCTGTTTCCGGAGCATAGTACAATCCTGTCTCTCCTTTTTGGTTTATCCTTAATGTTGCCCATGTTAGGTATGGCCAGGAAGATGAGAAAGGATCCTACTGCTGCGAGAAAAAGAAGAAAAAGAACCAGGCGAAAAGCTGCTGCAAGCGGAAAACGCCAGCAGGCAGGTGTCGCTGGGCTGGGTGATCACCGGCCGGTATCTTTGACGCAATTAAGGAACATGCTGGATAGAGATGATTTTGATGTTGAAGAGTTTATTGAGAAAAGCGGCAAGGCTATTGCCAGGGAAACAGCGAAAAAACAGCCTGATATTGAAAAATTATACAACCTCTATATCTTGCAGGGACAAGGCTGTGAAAAGGGACATAATTATTATGTTGCTGCCCAGGCTTACCGGGCGGCGGTAAAAATTGCTACTGCCCTGCAGCCGCGTTTTGGTCCGATGCTGGGCATAAAGGCAATGGTGGCTTTGGGCCGCAGTTGTTACTATTTGGGCTGGTATGATACTGCTGTTAACTACTTTTCTGTTGCTGAGCAAAAATGGGCCTCAATCAGGCCGGCGTCTCCGGAAAGATCATTGCTGGCAAAAGGTTTAGGCGTAGCTGGTGCCCTGCCTGCTGCTCCCGCTGGTCCTGCTCCAGCTCTTACTGCAACTGTTCCGGCAAAAGAAAGAAACGCTGAGGAAATGAGAATGGAAGAAACAATACGTTATTATCGCGGCATGTGCCATTTTATGCTTGCAGATAAAGAACAGGCATTAGTGAATTTGTCGCAATGCCGGGAGCAACATATGTTTCATGCTGAGGGGATGCGTTTATTGTTAACAGACTGTTCTGAAAGTGCCCTGCGCCCGCAGTTAAAGAGCAGCGTGGAGAATAAATGCCGGAATAATAGCGAAACAAAGAATATGGCTCTTTGGTATCAGGCACTGGCACTTATACAGGAAAATGACATTGAGCAGGCCTCTGTTTTGTTTGAGCGAGTATTTGCTGCAAATGATGATGTGCTTACTTCAAGCATTCCACAGGCCGCAAGACTGATTGCCGGATTATATGATCAGTACGAAGAGGCCCTGACTGCAGCATTAGCGAAAATAGACTTTAGCAAACAGTATAAGAAAATTAATTGCCTGCTGGAGAACATGATTGCCCGAACGGCACTGTCTCCCGCAATAATACGTTCCTTTATCTGCCGCATTAGTGGTTATTCAATGGATGAATATTTTGCCCTACTACTGAATATTCTTATGGCTAAGACTGCCGGAGTAGAGGTTGTTCCACGGATTATTTATGCTGTTGTTGAGGCACTGTCAGAGCTGGATGAAGCAGGACAGCAAAAATATGAGCAGGTACTGCAAAAACTGGAGCAAGCAGAACCAGCATTAAAGATGTATCGTGCAGGTCACTTGTCGCTAGCTGATTTTGCTGATTTCTGTGCACGCTTCCCGGAAATGGCTGAGCTAATGGAAAGTGTTTTAGCAAGTAAAAGGCATTTGCAGGTGGTCATAAAATATATGCCTGAGCTATTGCAGAATCCTGAGCTGGCCGGAATGACAGAAAAACAGATAGTAGAATCAACCGTTAAGGCAGATAGTAATTTACAAAAAATGGCTCAGGACTTTGTGAAGAATAACCTTCTGGGACTCTCGCCATTGCTGGTCAGGCCCGAGGTTGTGGAAACAGCAATGGAGTTAAAGTATGTTGCCGACTCTGTAGCAATTAAAAAAGGCGAACGAATTGAGGAAATCCTGGCGGAATGGGAAGAATTTGAGGACTGGTTTCCCGAAGGAGATAATGAATATTTAGTCATGATGTTACGATCACGATTGGGAACACTTTTAGCGGATGTTGGTAATGAAAGAGCCCGCGAGTATCTTTGTTCAGTGGCTGAGGGTAAAGTTTTAAATGAGGCTATCCGCGGTGATGCCGCTCATCGGGTAGGGCTGATCTTTTATCAAGCAACGATACCGGCTGAAAAGAGCGGTGACCGGGAGAGGGTTGAAGAAAACGCAAGGCAGGCAATTAAGTATTATCGCTTGATGGACAAACTGGGGGCAATGGCGCCGATGGGCCATTTGGTGCTGGCCCAATTGTACTGGATGGCTGACAAAGAAACGCAATTTGTACAAATGCTGGAAAAAGTGTCAGAAAACTCGGCGGTAATTCTGCCCTTAGCAGAGAAGGGAGTTGATTACCTTTTGTATGTACAGCGTCCAATGAGTCAGTTGGTGCTGGAAGTTGATGCTTCGGCGGAATTGAGTGAACAGAGAAAAAGGTTTTTATTATTAATCTTGAATAACAAGAAAATTGATTTTTTTACTCCATTGCTCAATTATCACCTCAATGGATATCTGCCTCTTCACCTGCTGATGCTCTATTGTAACAATGAATTAACTACTTTAGGATTGGAACGGGCCCGGCGATGGCTAACGGGGGTTGATTGTCAGCATCTGGCTGAATTGATTGAAAAATTAGTTGAAGAAAATATTGCTGCTAGCCATAAGAAAAAGAAGAAAAAACAAAAGCTAAAGGGAATAAATCCGCTGCTGCTGCGCTGTGCCGCGCAGACAGCCTCTGGGTCATTGGCGATTCTTTTGCAAGAATCTGCTGCCCGCCTGGCGGAAAATAATGCAAAGGCAGCTATCCAGGCGGCAGCAGCAATTGCAGAGAGACGGCAAATTGAAGAGGATATCCGCCGGGGAAATACTGCCGTCAGCATAGAAGAATGGGAACAAACGCTCTTGCAGTTTACGCCGCGCACAGCGGAAATGTATCGAGAGCTGTTGCTAGAATGTGAAATAGAACATTTTGTCAATAAATATCCCACCTTAAACGATATCATTGTGAGAGACATTTTAATCAAGGCCAAGGAGAGAAATAAGACACTTGCTGATGCCGAAAGAGAGATGCTGGAAATATTGGCAAGAGTTTACCGGACATTTCGTGCACAAAGAGAAGATATTATCGCCCAAAGAGCAGAGGTAGAAGCGCTTATTGAGGCAGAAAATTACCAGGCGGCACACGAAAAGATAATAGAATTACTTACCGGAATACCAAAGCAGGGGAGATGTGGCCTGGAATGGCTGGTAGAACACATAGAAGAGGAAGAACAGAGGGAAAAGGTGAGGCGGCATATCCGGGAATTATGGCAGCAGAATCTTTTTTGTTGTTCCATGGTTAATGAGGATTTCCAACAAGCGGTGCAGAAAGCCAAAAAAACTATTGGATCAGCGGATTATGACTCGATAGTGGATAAAGGGGTTGAAGAGATTTCGGAGATTGTTAGTGGATTTTTCTACATGGGAGAATACGAAAAAGCGTCAGAATTGGTTGCACTTGGACGTAGAAGTTATCCCGATAATCAGCGGCTGCAGGTATCGGAGATATACCTAAAATGCGCTGGCGGCGATCAGTCCGTCCAGGAATTGTATGCCGGGTTAAAGGAGTCTGCCGATCAGCAGGTGCAATATGATTTATCTGTTGTGCTTCGTTATTTGGGATATCCCCAGGAGGCATTGGCCAGGAGAATGCAGTCACTTACTAAATTTACTACCACTGACTATGATTTTTTTAGATCAATATATGAAGATACACAAAAGCGGATGGCTGTTTTGGGCAGGCGTGATTATTATCGGCAATTAGACAAAATGGTTCGCGATAATGTACTCCCTGCCTGTCTGCCGGACAAACAGAGGCACTTATTGCTTTCCACCGTGGCCCATTTAATAGAATTGGGTCAGCACGCAGAGGTGCTGGATATTCTCTATCGCCTGTATCAACAGGCCACAGATAGGAAGGTTAAGGCGGAAATAAGTTTTTGCATGCTGAATTCTCTCTGTGGTATTTCCCGGTTTCGTCAACCCAGTGCTGATGAGCAGAAAAAGCAAAAAGACATTCTGCGTGTTTGTCTTTCGCTGGATCCGGATAATGATAAATTGCTGGGACGGATAGTGCGCTTGCTGCTTGATGTAAGGAATGCCGAGCATCTGCAGACTGTACTGGAACTGTGCACTGACCAGCAAAGAGAAGGTATTGTCCACAGTTATGGAAAAGAGATGCTAGCGGAAGCAGCTGATGGCAATAGAGCATTCATTGATCTTTGCGCTGAATTGATAAGTAACCGCAATGAAAAAGGAAAACGGGCGCATAAAGTTGATTATCAGGAAATATTGGAACAGTTACTGCGTGAAATAGCCCAGGATAATAAAGACATACTATTTGCTCTCTCCTGTAAAATGGCGGAATTTCATCCGCAAGAAACTGCTGTGCTAATGAGCAGATTTGGTTTGTTGGTGAATGTTAAAGGAGGCAATGTTCATTTGGGCTTTACCAGTGAAAATGCCGATAGATTTTGTGACACCGTTGCCAAGCGAATAAACAGTTTAGGGGAGGGACTGGAAATGGAAACATTAAAGGCGGCAGAGGCAGAAAGGGAACTTAATGATTTGGAAAGCACCGCAGCGGAGAGGCTGGCCGAAACGCCATTGGAGTTGAAGTTTATGTGGCGCACCATCCTGGAAGATTTACAGGAAATTAAACCGCTGATTGAGCAGGCCAAAGAAAGAGAAGAAATTTTAGCTGCAGCGGAAAGTAAAGTTGCCCGCTGCCGGACACGTATTCAGGGCCTGGAACAGGCGTTTAGAAATGGTGTTGAATATAAACAATTAACTGCACTGGCTCAGGCCATAAACGAAGTGATTTCAGGTTTGCCGGAACTGGTTGTGCAGAGAATGCTGCTTGACGATCTGAAAAACTTAAGAAGAATTATTGCCGCAGCTACCCGGGCAGAAGAACAGTACGAAGGTTTATTAAGAAAGGCTGCTGAATTTGCCGCGGTCAGTATTCTGCCTGATTCCGTGTTAACGGCAATTAGGGCTGATCTTGCCACCGGAGCGGAAAAATACGATACCCTGAACAGTGTGCGGCAGGATGAAGATCTTATCGGCAGTATTCACAATCTTATTAAAGATGGCAAAATAGAAATGGAGCTTATTTTTGCTGTTCTGGCCTGGGATATATCCAATCTATTATTGAATGAAAATGCCAGCCTGGAAGCAGAAGAAGATGATACCCGGTTGAGAGCGATGTTTCAATTTTTAATGCAGCAGGCACAAGAACCTGCTCTCCGCCAATTAATGAAAAAAATTCTTAAACCGTTGGGGCTTAAGTTAATCTGGGAGGATGGAGGCAATGAAAGTAATTTGGAATACAACGTTCTGGAAAGACAGCAACAACTAAACGACGCACTGGCTATTATTGCCGAATTGGAGCAAGACCTAACAAATGAAAGCGAATGGGCTAGCGAATTACGTGCTGACTTTAACGATTTACTGAATCAATTACTGCCTGGCGAAGAAAGGGAAACGACAGCATGCAGTACGCCTATAGATTTTATTCTTTATGAGGAATTCTTAATTAGGGTGGCTGAATTTGATGCTAGCTTGAAGGAGTATGAAAAGTTTGAGGCAAAATGGCTGGAATATAAGACCTCTCTAAATATTGATTGGGTTGCTTTGCCAGCCCACGTAAAACAACAGGTGGGATTTATTTTCCGGCAGATATATACCGGTGACAGGGAAGGGGAGATGCCGATACTAGAAGCAGAACAAACAATCTATCGTTTTTGTTTTCCCGGGCAGTCAGCAGCTAGAGAAATAATTGGTTTTTATCGCTTGGGCGCTGATTTTCTCTATCTGAGTCTGCCGGAAGTCTCCGCTGAAATTATAGATGAAATACGTATAGATATATTATTTTCTGATTTAGCTATGCTAGAGGATTTGCCGGAACAGATACTGATTTCAGAAAATGGAGAAGTGTATGATAGCAGTGAAGGAAAGGAAGATATAGTACTTGCCGGTAAAATCAGAAAGGCATTTTTAGAACGGCTGCGTGCCGGGTTGGCAAACGGCGGAATTACGGGAGCAATAGCGATGGCGGCGGTTAGTGTGGGTAGGATAGTTACGGCCAAACCCTGGGGTGAATATGATACGGAGAATGATGCGATAGGTTTTGTTCTGCGCAGCGGACGCACGCAATATTATTTTGTTAGATTTGTTATGAATGCTGAGGGCTCATGGCAGCAGCAGGTATTTCAAGAAAACAGTTTTGCCGGTCCGGCAGGAATCATTCAGCATATACGGGCAATTGACGGTGATGCCGATGGTTTTTGCGATCCGGTACGTATTGTTACGCAGACAGAGATTGGGGAATACCGTCAAAGGCTTTTAGCGCCTGCGCCGGCGGTACAGATTGATCGAGCTTGTCTTGCTCCTCATTCCGCAATGAAGGAGCTACATTTTCAGCTACTTAAACAGCGGTTAAGACAAAATCTTTCTCAGATATTTCCGTTGGCGGAGCTTTCGGGGTGTAAGCATTTTTATGATTTGGATTATTACAACACAGAAGATGTAAGAGATGCTTTTATTGATAGTACTGGC
>CAZIXI010000087.1:0-12142 GCA_964543115.1 uncultured bacterium | reverse complement strand
ACCTTTGCACACCGGCATTTGAAATCAGCGCCGCCCCATTGCCGGCGGTAAATTGTCGAGGTATTGCCCGCATTCTACCTTTATTAACACCAATCGATCTTGAACATGGGCTTGCACTTGCTCACCTTCAATCAGCAAACAGAGATTTAGGTGCTGATATTTCCGATAGATTCAGATTGGATGTTCTCCTCGCGTTCCTCGACATTCTCGCCCCGTACTTCCTGGAAGATAAGGCAAAGAAAGGAGAAACACAACGAAAACAGGGTTGGGACAATCTGCAACACGTACTGGAGACCAGCAAGCTATATACCGAAGCGGATATCGAGCTTCTATCTGCAGAGATCTTGGCAGATCCGAGACTAGCTCGCACCTTGACTACTCTAGCTGAGGCGTTTTCTCCAAAAGCTATCTCTGACAGAACAAACAAAGAACTTCTCTGCTATGCTCAAGAATTAAAACTATCACTAAGGGCAATATCTCTCACAAGGCAAAGGGCCAGGATGACCGAAAAACCCAAATTAACTCCAGCAATTATGATAGAGCAAGTGAATACTTATCTTGATCAATGGTCCCTGGAATTACAAACTCTAAGCACAACTGACAAACCTGAAAATAAATTATTACAAACCAGAAACTGGCTGCAATCTTTAATCAGTAGCAACGAGGCTGATGATCCTGCATTAATGACTGAATTATACCTGGCCCTGGATGCTATCGTCAGCCATAAAGGTAAATTCCTTAGTAAGTGGATAGAAGAGACATTGACTGTCTGGATCGCCACACTCCGTGAAATGGATAATTCATTATTCTTTTGGAAACAATGGCTGGACAAAGTAATTTCTCAGACAGCAGTCATCTCCGCTGAATTACCTGGAGAGAGGGAGACAGCTAGTTCAGTATAAACTTAATATTTTTACAAAGCATTAATCAACATTAAGAAAATATTTCGCAAAGGCTACCTAACAGTAATGTTAGTGCCCCTAAACATGTAATAATTGGGGGATCGCAAAGCTACGGATCCCAACACAAATTGGGACTGCCGAGTTGCCGTAATATGGCTACTCGGCTTTTTTGTTTTATGAGCAAATACAGGCATTAATTCTGAAATCAAGATGTATCAAAACGAAGCATCACATATGTAGCAAATACATACATTTTAATTGCTATCCCTCTTTCGTTAAGGCGCTTAGAGATTGGCATGTATTTTGCTTGTATTATCATTGAAGAAGTCTAATTTATATATTATAAACATTATGAAGAAATATAATTTTGTCTATTACCTAACAATATTATTTTTTTCACTACAAAGCATTCTAGGTTTAACCACAGGCTTTGGCGCTGAATTTCCATCAACCGCTCAAAAAAACACAAGATCCATCGGAGATTTATTCATTCCAGAATCTTACGGTCACATCAAACAACCTGCTTCTAATAACTATCAAAATCAAAGGCCCCTAGTCATACTAATAAAAGATGCGCATTGCCATTATGAAGCGCAAAAAAATATTTCTAAAATACTTGATCTTGTGAACAGAAACTACCAGATTGAACTTATCGGCCTGGAAGGCGCCGCCGGAACCGTAGACCCCAACGTAATCAGCAGCTCCGCTGACGCCCAACAAAGAAAAAAAGTAGCCGATAAATATCTGCGGCTGGGCTGGCTAACGGCCATTGAGGCCCTGGCTATAGAAAGAGGAAAAGACTACGGCTTCACCATCCGTGGAATCGAGGACCTGCGGCTCTACCTGCAAAACCTGATATCTTTTCGTGATGTTTACCGGGACAACACCCAAGCCGATAAATTCCTGGAAAAATCCACTGAAATAATAATTCCACTAAAAAAGCTTCTTTACCCAAAAAATGTCTTGATCTTTGACGATAACGTCACAAATTACAAAAACAATAATTTACCTTTTTCGGCTTTTATTGAATATCTCTCCGGATCCTATAGCTCATACATCCCAAAATACCGCAACGTATCCCTGGCCTTAAAAGCAATCCTTTTGGAAAAAACAACGGATTTCAACAAGCTTGAAAAGGAAAGAGCATTATTAATAGAAAAATGCGAAGAAACCCTTCCCGCAGACGAACTGAAACAGCTTGTCAAAAATAGTCTTGAATACAAACTAGATGAAATATCTAGTCTTGACTATTACAAATTTTTAGAAACTCTACTGCCAGCTTTTCCCGCGTCTCCATCATTTACCAACCTAAAAAACTACATTAAGATCCTGCAATTTCATTCCGGAATAGATCCTGACGGCTTATTTATCGACATAGATAATTTAATTGAAGAAATATACACTACGATTCTTGTTGAAAAAGACCTGCTTGATCTGCACAATATCGACACGGCCGTTTTTCTGCTCAATAAATTAAAAAAACTGGAGATCAGCAGAGAAGAACTCAACCAATACGACAAATCAGCATTCACTCCGGCAAAAATTGCTGCATTTCTTGGGAAACAAAGCAAAAAGCATAATCTACTACCTGTTCCCAAAATCTTTAACGGCCAGCAGATCCTTCAGACAGAGGACTTCTACAATCGCACCAGGGTATTTTACCATTACGCCCTGGCAAGAGAACAATCTATAGTCGACAAGCTGATCTCTCAACTGGAAGCAAATGACACCGACCGGGCGGCCCTAATTGTGGGGGGGTTTCATGCTCTGGGCGTTGAAAAACTATTAACCGAAAAAGGCCTGGAAGTAATCACAATCACACCGACAATCACCAAAAATGATCCTTCCTCAAGAAAAGCATATCTGGAAAGAATGCTTGATAATACATTTTCCCCGGATAAACTTCTAAACACTCTTAGCTTGGCCCATCTTGCTCCGGATGTAATCACAGACAGCAGCTGGCAGAGCATACGAAGAGGAATACTGGAACTGATCAGCGATGAAATGACAGGCGCAGCCACAGTCGCTAAACTGCGGGAAGCGGACAGTTTGGAATCAGCAAGAGCAGTCCTGGACGATAACGACATAAAGTTCATCCTGGATTTTCTAAAAGAAAAAGACATCACTTCATCAGACAGCAGACATAGATTTTTTGCCCTCCTGCTTGACACAACTCAGGCTGTTGCGGGTTCCCAAGAAAGAATAAATCAAATTGATTCTGTCTATGATTCTTTAGATATTCATCATCAACTAGCGTCCAGACGAAGTACTATTAGAAACGCCCTTATCGCTACTGCTCTTGCGCACGGCTTCGAAAAAGCAGCCGATTTACAAGACATTAGAATTACTATAGTTGACACAAAAGAATTTCCCCTAGCAATAAACGACAAAACAATTACAATCAGCCGGTCTTTGCTGGAAGGAGCAGATGATGCCCTCTTCGCTAAAGCTCTAGAGTATGGCTTTAATGCCTTACTGGGCGAAGACAATCTTATTGTGCTTTTGGATATATACGAGAGCTTAATAGCCAGTATTAGTCAGGATCCAGGCCAGGCAATTCTTCTGGCTAGTCTAGAAGAAAAATATCGCGCCTTACTGAAAAGGTCCCTGGCAGATTATGCCGGCGAGATAAACAAGCTTGATCAAGAAATAACCGCGGGCATCACCCAAATACGGCAACTTGAAGCACAAGAAAATTTAATGAAAATACAAAAAGAAATCATAATTTTGGCGAAAGAATTAGCGGAAATAGATGCTAAATTGAATAGCATAAACAGAAAAATAGGGATAGCAAAAACAGAAGAATTATTAAATGAAAGGAAAAGGCTTTTGGAGGCAAGAAACCAAATTAAAGGCAAATTGGGTAACGCCAAACACATTCGCAATAAAATAATTCAACAGACATTACCTTCATACAGAAAACTGAACTACGATCCAACCGAAGACAAAGAAACACCCTTAACGGAGAGAGAAACAAAAATCGGCAGATTACAATATTTGTCACAACAATATGAAGAGTTGGTTCAAAAAGCCCGCCGTCAGCTACCCGGTTTTACAGATACACGCTCGGACTTCATGATAGTAGTACCCTCTTTTAACCGGCCGCAAGACCTCGATAATCTTCTGGCCAGTATTGAAAGGGAACTTGAATCATTTCACTACGGAAAGAACAGACGAATACATATTGTCATCCTTAATGACAGCCACATATACAAGCAAGAGCATAATGATACTTATTTAGATATATACAATACTTTTGCCGGTAAGCTAGCAAAATGGGAGGGCCAAGTAACAGTGTCATACTACGACCAGAAACGTCAGCACGGTATAATCAAGAATTTGCGCGAAGCAACTGAAGGAGAGGAAAACGGCCCGGTTGATTTAGGTTATTTCGTTAACGAAACATCGGCCTTTCACGCAAAAGGTTACGGAGGAATCAGAAACATGATGCAAATCATTGCCGCAATTGAAACACGAGAGCAAGGGTTGGATGAAAATAATCTGCTCGTGCTTCACACCGATGATGACATGAAGCTTTCTAATCCTTTACGAAGAACCAGCCAGCTGAAAGCTGAAACAGAAGGATATGCCGGCTTCGATGAAGTTCATATATACAATTTTTTCGGCCAGACCTCACGTGTTTTTGCCGAAGATGAAGAACTGCATATATTCGCCGGCGGAGTCACTATCCAAGATGCCAGTATAGCTAATCAACCGGATCGTGCTTACATTTACTACTTTGATTCAGTATCCAACACCAGCGGGGGAAAAGCATTCTGGACCGAAATGGACCATAAACAGCTTCCGGGCGGAAACTATACAACCCGGGCCACACTGGAATTAAGAATAATCCCCTTTATCCCGCGCCACTTCCGGGGCGAAGATCTCCTGCTAGGCAGAATGACAGATGCCAGAGGGTATTCTGCAATTTCCCAGGCCCACTACCAATCAGAACTCAGAGACATGGAAGCAAACCTCAAAAATGCCTTTGTCGGACAGATTCTGAGACTGCTCGTCAATCAACTATTCACAAGAGCCGAAAAACAGAGCGACGGCTGGGATTCTTTCTTAGGTCTAATCTCTAACATAGTAGCGATCCCTGATATTGCTGGTTTTGTCTCCGCCAATATCGCTGATGAAGATATAGTGGAAAGATCTCTGAGGCTATACAGCAGACTATTTGACGTCAGCAGTTTCAACACAAAACTTGTGAAAGAAATCATCAGCTACAATAAAGAAAAAGATATCCTTGATTTACTGGAAGGAACAACAAACAAAGATAAAGCATTAAAAATGCTCCAGAGCACTATCTCGGGGTCAAGTATACTCGAATTATTAAGCAGTGCAAAAAACACAGAGGCAAAAGAATACAAGGAAGCATTAGCACTAATAGCAGAATACCTTTCCGCCTGGGAAGATGACCTGGAAAGCGCTGGGATATATGATGATACGCCTGGCGGACTTAACCACAAACATAGTATTGTCGGAAGATTAAAAGGCCTACTTAAAAGTGGGCGTGTGCCAGCCTGGAGAATACTACAGGGATTAGAAAGCTTTATGTCCACAAGAGTAAGTCTAGAACTAGATCCTTCTTCTTCTAAACTGATAAAAGAATACCTCTCCCAGTGGGGCGACGAACTTTCTTACGCTGAACTTAGCGGTAACCATATTGTTCGCATAAGACATGAGCTACAAGAACAACTTGACAGTGGCGCGTCGGTAGCACAAATACAGGCAACGCTAACAAAAATTACGTCAGCTAAGATGCAATACTTGCGCACTGTAATGATGGAAACATACACAAAGCTTCAAAGTGTAATGACGCGCCTTGAAGGTGAAATTAAGCATTGGCAGCGTTGGCAAGAAATTATTGCTGGCGCAGAATTAGCTTCAGGACAACCATTAGACATAAGAACTCTCGCTCCACCCTTAAAACAGGAACAGACTCCCACCCTTCCTGCCTCAGAAAATATCGGCAAAGACCTGGCCTTTGAAATTATCGGGAATTCCATCGTTATCCGGGCGCCGGATGGGACGGTGATTAGTGAAGGGTTGGAGGCAAGGGAACCGGCAGCAGAAGAATTTGACGCCGCCAGAAGGGAGAAGATCCTGGAAACAGCCAGAGGAATCCAGGCGGGAGAGAATGCGGAATTTATGCGGGTACTGGAAAGAATGTTAGCAGAAGGGAAAATCAGGCTGTTTACTGGCGATAACAGTTCCCGGGCGGCCGGGGCCTTTGGCCATATGCGGGAGGGAGTCCTCTACTTGGATGAAGCGCTGTTGGATAATGATATGGCGATTATCCACGAGGCCTTACATGCTTTTCTGATTAGTATGTCAGCCGCTGATTTAAGCGCGGCGATTGACGCGCTGCCGGCCGGCACCAGAGACAAGATCCATCAAAAAGCAGCGCCCTATGCCGGCACTGCCGATCATGCTGCCTACCTGCGGCACTATTACGCGCGTTATTACCTGCAAAATGATCAAAACGGCAGGTACCGGGGCAAGGCCAATGAACGGCTGACCTATGATATTAAACTTAATTGCGTTGCCGCCCTGCTGGGGATGGATGTACACGAACTGGAACGGATCTTAAGCAAAAAAGGTGCCACGAAAACAACACTGGAATACAGGATTAAATTACTTAATCTGCTGAAAAAAGACGGCCGGGTTACCACCTCTGAATTGCAGCTAATTACGTCCAACGCGGATAAGGTAGGCAAAGTTATGGCCTTAATTAATATAGGCGTAGCGGATAAAATGCAGGAAAGGATGTCCCGCATCCAGGAGATCCTGGCCATGGAACTGGCCATGAAAGAAATAGAGGAACAGAAAGCACCTTCACTATTCCAGCGGATAAAAGACTATTTGCTGGCCCTGGTTGAATTAATCAGCCATCTTGCCGGCAAAGTAAATACTGCTCCGGGACCCTACTACCTGGACCGTTACGGCAACGGGGGCCAACCGGTATTTGACGCCAACAACGTTATTGATAGCCTGGAAACCGGTGAAAACCTGGACATTGAAGGCCTGCCGCAATTAATGGAAACACTCGGCCGGAACCATCTGCTGCTGGAACCGGGAAAGGCGCAGCAGCTGCTCCAGGCCCTGGCCGGTTACCAGAAAGCCGGAGAATTGCTGGATACAGCGGCTCCGGCGGCCAGAACAGCCCAGTGGTCCGAAGACGTTCCGTTAATTGTCGAGGCCCAACATCTCGTCGGTGAGGTAAAAGATAATGGTGACGGCACATATTCAGTAGCGCCTTTGGGTTCATCGGCAATCGGCATCCTGCGCCAGGCAGCGGAAAAGGGACAACTGCGCATACTCTATAATGCCGCTAATAAAGGCAAAGATGGACAAACAGAAATGGAAAAAGAAGCGGTAAAAATGTTCCTGGCCGCGCATGGCATTACTGCTGTGTCTTTTGCTAGCGCTTACCCGGCAGACATTATTGAAGAATCCCTCTACGCGGTCAGCATGCTCACAGAAACTACCGCCAGCGGCCTGCAGGGATTATCCGCTAAGCACCGGATAATTACCGGCAAATCCGGGGAAAGCGATCTATTATTGATGAGCCGGATGGCTGTTATTCTCGGTACACATGCGGATCTAACAGCAGAAAAAGGTATACTTGAAGATAAATTTACTCAATTGTATACTGCCTACTACCAGGGACAACTGGCGGGTGAAAAAATTGATGAATACATTGCTGCCGCTATGCAGGCAATTATTGCTGGAAAACCTTTTATTATTCAACTACCGGAAATCGTGCCCTTCATAAAACCTTACTATAACGCCCTTCAATATACAAGAGAACTCGTTGCCGCTTCCGCGTAAACACCCCCAGGCTACGCCTGAGACTGCCCCGCTTTGCGGGGCTGCCATTATATGAATGTATATAGACTGCCATTAACTGAAAAATAAATAAATATGATAACAGTTAAGAAAGGTGTACATGGCGATAATCAGCGCCATCAGCGGTTTAACGAGAATGAAGTTTTTGTGCATCCCCACAACGAGGATGCCGAGGATGGTTAATAGGTATTTAAATATGATAAAGGTAGGTTTGCCAATAATAATAGCAATATTCATTACTGGATTCACTTCCTGGTAACCTTTATTGATAAAATAAAGCGTAAAGATAGAATCAATTACCGACAGCAGCACCACCACTCCGATCACCCACCACACCCTGCTGCCCAGCCGATCCACATAATAATTATGCTTTTCCTCGCCCCGGCGGCTGGCCCGGCGGCGGCCCCTAAATGTATAACGGCTGATAAACGGAGTCGGGCGTTTGCGCCGGTCTTCTTTGCGTTCCGGTTGAACATCCATATTCTGTTTTTCTTCAGGCATAAATCCCCTCCATAATATTGATATTCTAGCAAAATGTTTATAAATAATCCACATTTACTAATATATATATGTATGAGTTTAGGACACTAATATTTGTACTAATTCTGGACAAATAAAAGCAATCTTTACAAACACTACTTGTCAACATTTTTACCTCGTTGCGCGTAAATGCCTTATGCAGGGCAAAAATAAGTTTTTCCTTGGCATTATATTTGCAGGTTTGTTAAACTGAAGCTAACGATTGGGGGGAGGATGAACTTAAAATTCTGCTTTTTGTTTTCTTTCTTATTATTGGTGTTTTTTAGTCAAGACGCCTGCTGCTTAGAAAATTGGCAAAACCTGGGACTCTATGGCGGAAAAGTTGCCTACGTTACTATTTACAGTCCCAGCAATTCCCACAGTTCCGATAATTACGCCCTGGATGAAGTTTATGTAACTATCAGCACCCACAATACCATCCACAAGGCCAGCGGACACGATGGCGGCTGGACCAAGCTGGGATTTACCAGCGATTATGACTATACTATTAACGGCATCGCTGTAACTCAAGATAATGGCAATGTTTATCTGGCAACTTCAAGTGCCTTGTTTCGCAGTACCGATGGAGGCAGCAGCTGGTCGCCTATTTATGATATTCAAAACGCTAGAAACGTGCGCGTTACCGCGAATAATACAATCTTTTGCAATGCTTATTATGATGCATCTGACTCCCAGCTTTACTATAGTAGTGATCAAGGCACCACCTGGTCAACGGTATTAACCGAATCGCTGGAATTTGGCTCTAATTTTGAGGATTTATCTGTTTACGAGAACGCGGACGGCACAGCTATCTACGTTTGGGCAGCAGTCACTATCGACGATGTTTTTTATCTTTACCGCTGTTATTACAACGGCAGCAGCTGGACGCAAGAAACAATCAGTTCTTATACCGAGATATCGGACACCTTCGAAGATTTCATGCCGCAAAGAGTTACTGTTGACCCTAATAACCCCAATACTATTTTCATTAAAGGTATTACTCCCGAAGAAGCGCCATATCTAATAAAAACAACGGAAGCAACTGCGGATTCACCAACCTTTACCCAAGTGAACATTGTTGAAAATGAAGCGGATAAGGTTTATTTTGCGGATTCCAACGTAGTTTATTGTAGGAATTATAAGAGTATTGACGCCGGCGCTAACTGGACAATATTACCGGATACGGATGAAGGATCAGGATTTGGCAGTGGCGATATTGTAATAATCCATCCCCGTGATGATAATATTATATACACAAAAACTGACCGGGGCGTTGCCCGCTCACTGGACGCGGGTGAATCATTTTCCGGTATTAACAACGGCCTGCAGGCAGTGGAGGTGGAAGATGTGGTCCAGGCGCCTAATGATGAAAATACTATTATTATCGCCTCTGAATGCGGCCTGGCCAGGAGCACGGACAGCGGCAGTTCCTGGACCTGGGTGCAATCCGGCACCTCGGAATGGACTTGTCTGGCCACCGATTCCCGCAACGGAAGGATTTACGCCGGTAATAACGGCGCCATTGTATCATACAGTGACGATAACGGCGCTACCTGGACTGTAATAGAAGAGCTTCAGATAGCTATCGTAACTACCTACACGGGAATCCCGATCAGGGATATCTGCCCTGATCCTTTCTCCGCGCTGACAATATATGTTGCTGTTTCCGACACAACGGAAGCCGATGTAGGCGCCCTGTATAAAGTAACCTATAGCGAGGACACAAGCGAATGGACCTGCACGGAATTAATAAGCTCCACCCCCATCCTGGCTGTTCACGCCTACGATTACGGCGCCTCCGTATCCAACCCCAGGATCATTGTCAGCTTTGGCAACTTTACTATTGCTCCTGACGATGAAGCAGCAACTGGTGCCGGCTTACAAGTAAGCAATGACGGCGGTACGACCTGGGAAACTATCGAAGGCAGCAGTGATTACATCTGGCGCTGTCTTACTCAGGATCCTAATAACAGTGATGTATTTTATGCCGGTACCGGTTACAACGGCTGCCGGAACAGAGAAACCGGCCGGCCGGGCACGGTATTCAAAAGCACTGATGGCGGCTTGACCTGGACAGATGTTTATCCAAATTCCGCCGGCAACCTGGGTGTTTTCCGGGACGTGGTTGTTGATCCCAATGATTCCAATAAAGTATACGCGGCCATGAGAAACATTATCTATTACAGCCCTTCTGCCGGTAACCTTGTTAATAATGAAACTGTTAATACTGAGGATGAGGATGAGGATGAAGATGAGGATGAAGAACAAACAAGTAGCTGGGAAGAGCATTATGTGGGTGACACTTCCGCCAGGTTTCTGGCCTTACATATGATGGAAGGAGAGGTATACGCGAACAGCCTGTCCCGCGCCTATAGAAATCCTGCCGGAATAAGCGCGCAAACCACCGATTATTCCTTGAGCATGGGCGCGGAAACCGGCGCTTACGTCTGGGGCACATCCACCAGCTGGTACTTCGCCGAAGGCTGTACCACTAGCGGTTACGATACCTGGTTACTGCTCTCCAATCCCAACTCCCAGGCGGCAACCGTAACTGTGACTTATTACACACCGTCAACCACAATCAGCAAAAATTACACTATCGGCGCTACTTCCCGCTACAGTATCCATGTGGACACAATCTCTGGTCTGGAAGACACCGATGTTTCCATGAAAATAGAAGTAACTAATAATGTCACCATTGCCGCGGAACGGGCCATGTACTGGAACAATATGACCAAAGGCCATGATACAATCGGAGTGACCTCTACCTCCCAGACCTGGTATTTCGCTGAAGGATCAACAGCCGATTATAATACCTATATCCTTTTATTGAATCCCAACAGCTCCGCCGCTAACGTGGCCCTAACTTTCATGAAAACCGACGGCACCAATATTGTTCATACCGTAACCGTCCCCGCTAACAGTAGATATACCGTTAACACAAGTTCCCTCAGCACTATCGCCAATGCCAATTTCGCCACTAAGGTGGACTCTGACCTGACCATTGTGGCTGAACGGGCGGTTTACTGGAACAATATGAGCGGAGGACATTGTTCTATCGGCACCACCACCCCCAGCAGTACCTGGTACCTCACCGAAGGTTATACCGGCGGCACCTATAACACCTGGATCCTGATCCAAAATCCCGGTGACGGCGCGGCCACCTGCACCGTCACTTTTTACGTGAACGGAGCCAGCTCAGAAGAGCGCACTTATATCGTCGGCGGGAAATCCCGTTATTCTATTCATGTGGATAATATACTTTCTAATCATGAAGTTTCTACCTTTATTGATGCGGGTACCTCCCAGGTAGTGGCTGAACGCGCCATGTACTGGGGCAGCGGCACCAGCGGTGACGGTCACTGCACTATCGGCGCCAAAACCCTTTCCCAGACCTGGTACCTGGCAGAGGGCTGCACCGCGGAGGATTTTGATGAATTTATCCTGTTAATGAATCCAAATAGCACAGCGGCTACAGTAACCGTAAATTACTTAAAAACCGACGGCACCACCGTAACTGAGACCTATACCGTTCCTGCTCAATCCCGATTTACCATTCATACCGATAACATCTCCGGACTGGAAAGCGCCTCCTTCTCGGCCAGCATCACCGCCACAATCGGCATTGCTGTGGAACGGGCAATGTATTTCGGCGGTACCGGCGGGCACGTCAGCAGGGGATTGAGTGATTAATTTTTAGTTAACGGTAAATTTAATATATATAACTGTAACCTAACGGAAGGAGAGTGTGCATGAAAAGGGAAATGTTGTTTAGTGTCATTGTTATTGTTTGTTGTTTACTGGCAGTAAACGGTTACTGCCTGGAGGACTGGGACAACCTGGGCCTCTACGGCGGTTCGATAGAA
>CAZIXI010000086.1:0-12240 GCA_964543115.1 uncultured bacterium | reverse complement strand
TAAGCGGCACATTGAGGCTAGCCTGAACAGCTGAATCGCTCTCTGTGAAAATATCTTCCAGCTGCTCCAGTACCTGCTTTTGTTTTTTTCCATCTTGAATAAAGGCAATCGCCAGTTCACGATAGGACCTAACCGCTGCTAAAGACACCTCTTGTTGTTCGTCTCCAAACAGGTTGCTTACGGCAGCAAAGACTTTTTCGCGCTGGTTATTATCTGTCACCCACTCTGCCACTAACCGGGTGTATGCCTGCACCGCCTGCTTACGCACAGCACGGTTTTTCACACCAAGAAGATCTTTTAAATGACTAAGTACTTTTCTCTGCTCTTCTTGACTGACTGCAGTTTCCCTCGCTATTCTGGCATATACCTGCACTGCGCCGATGGCCTCGTACTCTCCTTCTGTCCATAATCCATTCTGATCAACAATTGCGCTGGTAGCATTTTCTATCTTATCGAGTATCTCTTTTCTTTCCACAAGCGGAAAATGTCCTGCGAGGCAGCTTGAAAAAATATTTTCACTTAATCTCCCGCAAAAAACTTTTACTTTATCAACCACTTCTTGTTTTTCTTTTTCCTCTTGTTCTTGACCGCTATAGTCAGGATGACTGAGAATGGAATCCATCACTTTCAATATTATCTGTTTCTCATCCAACTCGCTTTCGGCCAGGCTTTCAATAAACTCAATTATTGGCATAAACCTGTCTTCCACAAGTGGTTCATTTGCATCTAATTGCTGCAGTAAAATTTTCAGCATTTCTTTCTGTTCAACCGGCAGATCCAGATAGGTTTTCGTTTTTTCCAAAAAGGCTATTATTTCAGTTTCCAGATCAGGCGATATGGTTTCCGCGCTATCCCTTCCTTCCCGCAGCAGCAGTTCCGTGCCTTCATGTACAAGTAATAGATAGTAGAAATTAATTAGGGCCTCTCTATCCAACCCTGCGGAACTGAGCACCTCACGCAGATCAGCATCCAGCGCAAAAATATAGCGGTCAGCCTCATCCTCCCCTGCTCCCAAATCATAGAGTCCCGCCGCCGAAGGAAGATTGCTAAAGAAATAAAAATATTCAAAATCATGTGTTCGTTTTTCCAGGGCTGCCCATTGCTGCGGATGAGTTTCTTTTAATTTGGCAGCGGCGTCAGCAATTTCTTTTTTATTCACCATTTCATAAACCGTAGAATCAGGATCCGTTTCATCTATATGCATCTCTACCTTTCCAGCAGGCTTTGTATGTTTTATACCCAGGCGGGAAGAAACGACCGCGCTTGCATACTCCGCCATAGAGGCTTCTTTGCTTTTTGCTATGCTTTTAAGACCTGAGAATATTTTTCCTTTTTCTTCGGCAGATTCGGCGAAATACTCAAATAGATCGCTGACTATCATCAGCTCATCGGGATCAGCATTGGCAAGAATGCCTTCTAAATATTTGGCTAACTCGTCAAGGCCGATTTCAGCTAGCAGGCAAGTATATGTTTTTCTTGCCTGCAGCCTTATATATGTACCCTTATCAAAAAAACGTTTGCGCACTTTTTTTAGCATTTCTCCCAATCGCTCATCATCCTTTACCCACTTTTTCGCTAGCCGGCCGCAAGCTTTTAACGCCAGCAGCCTGACCACAGGGGCTTCATCATTAAAACAAAATTCTATCATTTTAAGAATATCTTCTTTTGTTGTATTGTCAATCAAAGCACTTATGGCCAGCTCACTGGTTTCTTCGATTACCGCTTGGCGAACATCCTCATTTTCATCAAATATGAGCGGTCTGATATTTGCGAGCATCTCTGCCTTCCTTTTCTTATCTGTCACCCATTTTCTGGCCAACCGGCCATATACCAGCAATGACTTTTGGCGCATTCGCAAATCATCTGCCGTAAATTCTCTCTTTAATTCCTCAAACAATCTATCTTGTTTATCCTTATCTTTTATCCATTTATCAGCTAGTAAAACATAGGTCTCTATCGCTTTCCGGGCATTTTCCTCATCATCCTTAAAAGCATTAACAATCTTCAAAAGTGCATCTCCCTGAGCATCCTTATCCTTTACCCAGGCCAGGAGCATTTCCCGATAGATCCCTATTGCCACTGAACGCACAATATCGTTTTCGTCCGTAAGTGCTGCCTCTATATTTTTGAGAACCTTAGCCTGCTCTTTCTTGTCTGTTATCGAAATCAATGAGAGCTGGCCATAGCACACAAGCGCACATTGACGAACATCCCAATCCTCTGCAGCCAAATTTCTGCTGACAGCAGCAATCATGCTATTTAATTTTTCTCTATCCCTTCCCCACAATTCAACCAAATCAATATATGTAGCGAATAATTGTTCATATACTTCCTCTGATGCAGATCCGATATATTCTTCTTCCATACGTATTCTCTTTTCCAATAATTCCAGCACTCTTACCTGTTCTGCTTCTTCCGTTACCCATTCCCGCACCAGGATCTCGTATCCCCGCAGCACAGAATCCACCATACGGTTGGAAGCATCCATACATTCCCGCTCCCATTGCTGGAGAACATTTTTTCTATCTTCTTTTTCAACTGCGAATTTCCGCGCCAAACAATTGTGTATCCAAAATGCCCTTTGGCGTACTCTCCGGTCCGCACTAGTTAAGAAAGGTGATATCGCGGCTAATGCTGCCGACTGCTTACCTGATTCCGTCACCCATTCTTCCGCCAATTTTCCGAAGATATCTAGAGCACTTAAACATATATACGGATTCTGATCATGATTCATTTTTATTGCCAGTTCATTAAGCAGTGTCTCCTGCTCTTCTTTTTTCTTGATCCAGGACAGGGCCAACGCGGCATACGCAGCTGCCGAACGTTCAGCAACATATTCATCTTCGTCCCCAATAAACTTTTCAATATCAGAAAGCACTGCTCGTTGATCTTCTTCTTCGCGCACCCACCTTTGAGCCAAAGTGCTGTATCCCGTAATGATTTTCCCCCTGACAGAAGCACCATCATGTTTCAAGCCATCTTTTAAAACATTCAGCAGTTTTTTCTTTTTGCTTTTAGACAGGCTAGCGGTAAGTAGATCAATTAAATCAATATCTTTTTTAACGATACTTTTCGCCAAAGCTTCGCGCTCAACCCGTTCAAGATGCTGGTTGGTATAATCCGGATTAGTGAGGATAAAATCAATTATTCTTAAAACAATATTTTCACTATCTGATTCGCTTTCTGTCAGTTGCTCAATAAACTCTATTACCGGCATAAACCTGTCTTTCTCATCCGGTTCATTACGGTCAAACCGATGCAACAACTGCTTGAGCAGTTCTCTTTGTTCTGCCGGCAGCCTCAAATACGCTGCCGCCTTTTCCGCAAAGGCATTAACCTCTGATTCCAGTTCCGGCGAAATGGTCTGGCAACTGTTTCTACTACTCCTAAATAATAATTCAGTACCCTCATGCACCAGCAGTAAGTAATAAAAATTCACTAAGGTTTCACTATTCAGGCTACTTTTGCTTAGCATCTCACGGAGTTCACTATCCACGGCAAACACATAGCGATGTTCCTCAGTAGAATCTGGGCCCAGATCGTATATCCCTGCCGCGGATGGCAGATTGCGGAAGAAATAAAAATACTCAAAATCATGCGTGCGTCTTTTAAGAACTGACCATTGCCGGGGATGTGTTTGCTCCAGCCTATCAATAGCTTTTCTTATTTCATCCTTATTTACCATTTCATAATCAGTAGCGGTGATCAATTCCGTATTGATTAACATCTCAACTGGATCTGTGGGTTGTTTATGTTTAATGCCTAAGCGTGAAGAAGCAACAGGCTGTCCATTTTCCTCAGCAATACCCCACTCACGAGCTAAATCTTCACAATAGGCTTTTGCTGCTATTTTTACCCTAAAATCACATCTTTCAGCTTCTTTCACTATTTCTTGATATACCTTTTCTTGTTCTTTTTTGTCAGTTATCCAAGCACGTACCAATCTTCCATAGGCACTGATCGCCATCATCTTTGCATAAGTATCACTATCATACCTTGTCATTCTCTCCTTCATAACCTCAAGTATCTGTTCTTTTCTTGTTTCGTCACTTATCCATTCTAGGGCAAGCAGACTGTAGGCCTCAACGACATTACGCCTGATAAAACCATCTCTATCAAAAAATTTATCTTTTAAGCTAACTAATATTTGTTCCTGTTCATCTTTATCGGTTATCCAATCCAGGGCCAGCCGGCTGTATGTTTTTCCCACATTTTCCTTAAACATCCAGCCCCTGATATTAAACACAGCAAATATTTCATCAAGTAATGCTCTTCGTTTCTGTTTGTCGGACAGCCAAGCCCGGGCCAAACGGCAATAAGTCATTACTGCACACGGGCGAATATTATTATCTGAGCTGTTAAAAATCCTTTTTACTGCCCAAAGAATACTCCGCTGCCGGTCATTATCAGTTACCCAAGCCAATGCCAGTTGGCAATAACACTCTGTCGCAGTGCTGCGGACATCCCAAGTAGGATCACTAAAAGCACGTTTAATTGCTCGAAGTCCCTCTATTTGTTTCTTCTTACTCGGAACCCAGGCCAGGGCCAGTTTGCTGTACATATCCAGGGCCATCTTTCTCATGGCCCAATAAGCACCATCGGAAATTCGACTTGCTATTACGTTTAGTACCTGCTGTTGTTTTTTGTTGTCTGTTAACCAGGCAAGCGCCAGGCGGCAGTAACACTCAAAGGCATTTTTACGCGAATCCTGAATACCTGGACCATGAAACGACTGCCTTGTTGTATCAGTTATCTTCCGCAGCTGCTTCAGTATTTTTTGCTGTTCGTCAGCTTCCTTTACCCATTCTTCAGCCAACCGGCAATAGGTTTCCACCGCTTCCGGATCTCTTATTTTCATTCTGCCGATTAGCTCATTAAGTATCTTTTCTCTTGTTTTCTCATCAACAATAATCTTTTCGCCCACACAAACTGCCATCTTTTTTCTGTCGTCTATCTCCAGATCAGCATAATCAGGATTATTGAGAATAAACTCAATAACTGTTAAGATAGTTTCTTCTTTTTCTAGTTGCTCTTCCGGCAGAGTCTCAACAAACTCAATAACCGGCATAAATCTATCCTCTTGGTCCGGTTCATTTCTGTCAAACTTCTTCAGTAACCGCATGAGCCGTTCTCTTTGCTCGGCAGTCATGCTAAAATAGGCCTTTGTTTTCTCAATAAAGGCAACTATTTCCGTTTCTAAATCAGGTGAAATGGTTTCACAAGCACCCGATTTTTCCCGCAGCAGTAATTCTGTGCCTTCATGCACCAGCAGCAAATAGAAGAAATCCACTAGCGCTGCCCCATCAAGCCCCTCTGCGACAAGCACATCGCGCAAATCGCTGTCCAGGGCAAATACATAACGTTCCGCTTCAGGTGCATCTGCACCCAAGTCATAGATTCCCGCAGCCGAGGGCAGATTGCGGAAAAAGTAGAAATACTCAAAATTATTGGTGCGTTTCTTCAAGGCGGACCATTGTAAAGGATATCTGCTTTCTAAGCGATCAACAGCCACGGCAATTTCTTCCTTATTTACCATTTCATAAACAGCATTATCTGGATCCATTTCGTCCATTAACATCTCCGCAACTTCTATTGGCTCTTTCTGCTTCAATCCCAAACGCGAAGAGACAATCGTTTGCGCTGCTGACACAAGCACTTTCTTTTCTTCGGGCAGATCAGCTAACGCTCTCATTACTCCAATAAATATCGACATATCTTCTTTCTCTAGTTTATTTTTACCTTTTATCTCCTGCATAAATTCGGCCAGCCAATTTCCGCCGAAATAAACCAGCATCCTACCGCAGGCATCTCCTGTCCTCCAACGAGCGGGTTTTTCGGCCCAAAAAGTTTCTTTTATTGTCTTAAGCGCTGCTACTTGAGCATCCTTATCAGTTAACCATTCCGCAGCCAGCCTGCCGTAAGCAATTACTGCCGCCTCTTCAACATATTTATCATCATCCCGCAGCTTGCCCTTTATTTCATTAAGCACTTCCAACTGCTTACCCCTATCAGTTACCCAGGCCAAGGCTAATCTATAGTACGTAAATACTGCGCTTCTTCGCTGATGCTCAGAATTCCCCGGCCCCATTTTTGTTTTCAGTTCACTAAGAATTCTTGCTTGTTTCTTCTTATCAGTTACCCATTTCCGGGCCAAGCTGCCATACACCGCTGTCGCACTGTCATTTACAGGTAAAAATCTATGTCCAAGTTTTTCTTTTATTGCCTCAAGTGCTGCTGCCTGCTCATTCTCATCAATTATCCAGGCCAGGGCCAATCTTCTGAAAGCATCTAACGTAATCCGAAGATTTGTCCAGTCTTCAATTGCAAGCTTTACTTTAAAAGCACTAAGCACCTGCTTTTGCTTTCCTCTATCTGTTACCCAGCACACGGCTAGTTCGCTATAGGCCTTTATTGCACTATTGTGCAGCTTTGATTCATCATCCGCAAAATATCCTTTTAATTTTTGAAGAACTTCTTCCTGCTTATCTTCTTCAAACAGCCAATTTCGGGCCAATTCAGCATAAACCTCTACTGCCTTTGAACGAATATCCCAGCGGGCGTTAATAATCATATCTTCTATTTCAGCCAGCTCCTCAGCTTGTTCATCCTTATCAGTTATCCAGGCCAGGACCACCTGGTAATATGCCTTTTTTGCGCTCTGAAACTCGCCCCAGTCGCCAAACCCAAGCCTTTCTCTTAGCTCCCAAAGCACCTTTTGTTGTTTTTTCTTGTTAGATATCCATTTTAAGGCTAAGCGTGCATATGCTTCCACAGCAATCTGGCTTTCATAATTAGTATTATTATCCTTGTTGAATCTTCCCCTGATTTCATTAAATATCCTTGCCTGCTCATTTTTATCTGACACCCATTCCTCAGCTAAACGATAATATATCTCTAAGGCAACCAGACAAGCAGGCCAACCACTATTTCGGGGCTGAGCCCTTCTTTTCATTTCAGCAAGCAGCTCTTCCTGCCTCTTTTTATCCTTCACCCATTTCAGGGCCAGGCGATAATATGCCTCTGCTGCGGTTTTGCGAAAATCAACCTCAATACCTTTGAAGCCTGCTTGCATTTTTGCCAGTAATGCTTCTTTTTCTGCTTGACCTGGCATAGCCTCTGAGAGTATTCGCTCATACGCTGGAGCTATTGTGCTCATTTTCTCCGCAATCTTCTCCGCCATAGTCCCTGGATCAGTTACAGCTACACCACGATAATCCGGATTACTCAGAACAAACTCTATTATTTTCAATATCGTTTCTTTTTCTTCCAGTTCATTTTCATCTATTTCCTCAATAAACTCAATAACTGGCATGAATCTATCTTCTTCATCAGACTCATTACTGTCCAGCTTAATCAACATCGCCTTCAGCCGCCGCCTTTGTCCGGCAGGCAACTCTAAATACGCCTTTGTTTTTTCAATAAACGCAATTACTTCTGTTTCCAGATCAAGTGAAATGGTCTCAACGCTGTCCCTCTCTTCCCGCAGCAACAGCTCTGTGCCTTCATGTACCAACAGCAAATAATAGAAATCCACCAGCGACTGCTTATCCAAATTGCCGGCGCTAAGCACCTCGCGCAGGTCAGCATCAAGCGCAAACACATAGCGTTCTTTTCTTTCAAATTCCTCTCCCAGATCGCATATGCCGGCCGCAGAAGGCAGATTACGAAAGAAATAAAAATACTCGAAATCATGTGTCTTTTCCTTTAATGCCTGCCATTGTCGGGGATGTGTTTTTTGCAGTCTGGCCGCCGACGCTCTAATCTCTTCCTTATTCACCATTTCATAGATATCTGAGACCATATCCTCTTCATCCACAAGTATTTCCAACTTACCTTGCGGCTGCTCTTTCTTTAAACCCAAACGGGAGGAAACCACTGCACTGGCTGTGGTGGTTTGCTTTTTTTCCTGCTGCTGATAATCTTTTATCACTTCCACTAATCTGCCTATATCTTTCACATCATCTTCAGTAAAGAATGGCTTATCCAATATTCCTTTAACATACTGATCAAAATACTCTTCTGAGAAGAAGAAATAAGCCAACATTTTGCGCACCCTGTCCGCGCATGATCGTTCAGAAGGGAAAACACTATTAGACATTTGTTCAAGCTCTACTAGAATTTCCTCCTGCTCTTCCTTTCCTGTTGCTGTTTCCACAACCAAGCGGCTGTATTCTCTGGAGGCATGAATCTCCGTGGCCCGGGAGCGCTGGCGAAACAGTCTTTTTACGGCCTGTAAGGCTTTTTCTTGTTCTTTCTTATCGGTTATCCATTTAAGCGTTAGATCCACATAAGCCTTGATTGCCATAGCAGGCACATGGCTTTTAGAGAAAAAATCTCTTTCTATTTGCGCAAGCACTAGCTTTTGCGCATTACTTTGCGTTACCCAGGCAGCAGCCAGTTTCACGTAATGCTCTAGCGCCTTCAAGCGGTTCTGCTCTTCCTTGTCTTTTAGCATTTCTTTTAGCGTTTGAATTGCCTCCATCTGAGCAGCCGCCTCTTTAATCCAGTTAATTGCCATTAAACCATAGGCTTCTACTGCATATTCACGTAGAGTTTGATCCTCATCCCCAGTAAACATTTGCTCCATTTTCAATAAAAGTTCCCTTTGTTTTTTGCTATCCTTCAGCCAGGCAACAGCCAGATACCCGCAAACTAGCACAGCTCGTTTCCTAACAGCTATTTCTTGAGCAGTTAACAAATTGTTCATTCTTTCTAATATCTCATCTTGCCGGTTTTCCTGCTTTACGCAAGCAATAGCCATTTTGCAATACGCCTCTGCCAACGCCTCATGACAATGCAGATCAGTCCTAGCTAGCAGCTCTTCCATTTGCGCCAGTGCTCCTTCCTGTTCTTTTGGTTCAGTCACCCAGGCATGCGCTAAACGGCCGTATAATTTCACTACACTTTTCTTGCTATTCACATTTCTCACTGTTAATAATTCCCGCACTTTTGCCAGAATCCGGACACATTCATCTTCGTCCGTCACCCAAGCGTAAACAAGATCACCATAGGCTTCAACTGCCTGATAATGATAAGTTGAACCTGTGTCTTTTAAACGTTTTTCCACCGCCGCCAGCACCTGCTGTCTCACCTTCTCATCTTTTATCCAGCTTAAAGCTAGTTTACTATAAACTGTAACAATACAACCCCGCAGATTCTCCTTCCGTCTATCCAAATGAGCTGCGATCACACTTAATGCTGCCTCTTGTAGAGACTCACCTTTGGTCCAGGCCTTCTTTAATGCGACAAAAACCTCAACTGCCCGCTTGCGAAAATTATCACCATGATTACTAAACCAATTTGTGATTCCGCTAAGCACTTGCCCTTGCTCCTTACTATCCGCTACCCATTGCCGCGCTAACATGCCATATGTCTTCAACCAACTATCTTCACGCAGTGCGTCTCTTTTATCCAGCATTTCCTTCAATTGATTTAAAAGACTTTTTCTTCTTCCACCGGTAACGTATTTATTAAAATATTGCATTAAACGATCGTCGCCCTTTAGTTGTCTCTGCCGTCTCTTGCCCTGACGAAGCAAATTATCTTTATCCGCAGCACTTAATTCTTGCCCGCGATAATCAGGATCTTTAAGGATATAGTCAATTACCTGCCGCATTCCCGCTTCATCTCCCAAGCCTCCCACACCTAGAGTCTCCACAAATTCTATTACTGGCAAGAAACGGTCATCTTCATTCGGCTCATTTTTATCAAGTTCTGACAATAATTCTTTTAACCCTTCTCTGTCTACAGGAGACATCCCCAAATATGCCTTGGCTTTTTCGATAAACGCCAACACCTCTGTCTGTAGATCAGGGGAAATGGTTTCACAACTAGGCTGCTCTTCCCGCAGCACTAGCTCCGTCCCTTCATGCACCAATAACAGATAATAAAAATCCACCAAGGCTCCCTGCTCCAATATTCCAGAACTGAGCATCTCCCGCAGATCTGCATCCAGGGCAAACACATAACGCTCTTCCTCTTTCACATCAGCACCCAAATCATAGATGCCCGCTGCTGAAGGCAGGTTGCGGAAGAAGTAGAAATACTCAAAATCATTTGTGCGTTCTTTTAGGGCCTGCCATTGTTTGGGGTGTGTTTTTCTTAGCCTGGCAGCAGCGGCAGCAATCTCTTCCCCATTCACCATTTCATAAACAGCATTATCCTGATCCGCTTCATCTACTAACATATCTATCGCCTCCGCGGACTGTTTTTGTTTTAACCCCAGCCGCGAGGAGACTACTGGCTGAAATTCAGTCTGGCCTTGTTTGCCTTCTCTTGCTAAATCATCCTTGTCATCTTCTATAATGCCGCGCAACTTACTCCCTCCATCCATATCAGCTACGTAGCGCGTTACTTCATCAAAGATTATAAATTCATTTGCGTCCAATTCTTCCCTGTCTTTAGCTGTAAATTCTTCTATAAATTCTCTCACCCAATCGTCGCCAAAACCAATTAACATTTTTGCACATGTTTGCGCGGCAGTTTTCCGCACTCCTGGGTCCTTATCTTTAAATTTTACTCTTACACAGGCAAGTGCGTCTTTTTGCTGCTTTTTGTCTGTCAGCCAAGTTGAGGCTAACATCCCATATATTTCTATGGCTCTTTGATGTTTAAAGGGATCAAACTTAGTAAATAGTTTTTTCAGCCGGTTAAGAAAATCCTCCTGTTTAACTTTATCAGTAATGACAATTACCGCCAAGCTGCTGTAGGTCTCTGCCAGCTTTTCACTGCAAGAAAGAACCTGATAGAGTAAGGCATGATCAATTTTCATATCCAATTTCCCAAACATCTTTTTTCGTTCTACTTGTTCTTCGATCCAGACCGGCACTAGCCTGCAATACGCCTCCATTGCCCACAAGCAAATGTCCTCAACCGAATCGCTGAATAGTATTTCTAAATTAGCCAGTGTTTGTTTTTGGCTATCTTTGTTGGTTACCCAGGCCTGCACCAGCTGTCCATATACCTGTACTGCGAATTTGCGCACCAATTCATTTTTCTTGCCCATATTTTTTATTACTTTTCGCAGTATTTTATTCCGTTTTTGTGCATCAGCTACCCAGGCAACGGCTAATTTCGTATAAACAGTAACCGCTGTTGATTCAATATTCATATGCGGTTTTTTGAATTGTTTAAACATTCCCTTAAGTATCTGTTCTTGCTTGCGCTGGTCGGTAATCCATGCCTGGGCCAATTCTCCATACATTTTCAGTGCACACTTTGCAATGGACACGTCAGGATCAGAAAAACATTCTTGCATGCCGCTAAGGATCACTTCCCGTTCATGCTCATCTGTAATCCAGCTTTGTGCCAAACGGCAATAGATCTCTGCCGCAAGCGGACGAGTAAAATGTGCCATGTCATCTGTTTCTACAACTACATTCATCACCGCATTAAGTGCTTGCCGACGGCTGTTCCTATCAGTTGTCCAGGCCCGAACCAGAATATCGTAGGCTGACAATGCCACAAGGCTGGAGTTCCTTATCCGCACAGAAAAATGCAGTTTAATTTCTTCAAGTAATTGCGCCCGCTCCTGCTCATCGCTTATCCAGGCCAGCGCTAGCCAACAATAACTTTCTATCGCAGAAATACGTATATAATCATGAATATCACGATCAAATTTTTCCTTAATTTTAGCAAGCGCTTGTCTCTGTTTCGCATTATCAGTCAGCCAAAACAGTGCCAATTCAGCGTATATCTTTATCGCAGTTCCACACACAAGCACATCATCATCATTAAAAAACTGCGATATTTCATTAAGTAATTCTTCCTGTTCCTGAACATCCGTTATCCATTCCTTGGCCAATCGGCAATAAGCCTCTCTGCCTGCTCCACGGTCATGATTATCCAAATTAAAGAAATTTCTCTTTAGGGTATTAAGCAATGCTTTCCTTTTTTCTTTAACTGGAATTTTTCCGGCCAATATCCGCATGAGCTTATTTTCCCTGGCATGCAAATTTTCATTAACAGCTTCTACCAGTACATCGACATCCAGTACCGCTTCTCCCTGATAATCAGGATTTTGGCGGATAAAGGTAATTACTTTTTCTACACCGTTTTTATCCACCAACTGCCCTTTCCAGGACTTTTCAATAAATTCAATTACCGGCAGAAACCTATTTTCCTGCTCAGGCTCGTTAAAATCCAGCTGTAACAACATTGCCTTCAGCCATTCTCTTCTTTCCACCGGCAATGCCAAATACGCTTCTGCTTTCACGATAAACGCCAACACCTCTGTCACTA
>CAZIXI010000085.1:0-12245 GCA_964543115.1 uncultured bacterium | reverse complement strand
AGGAGAAACTGCCGGATGCCGGTTACATTAAAAAGCTGGAGGAACCCGACGAATCGTTGTTTGCCCAGATAGAAATACTGGCTGATATGACAGAGGCTAAAAATATTGCGGAAGAATTGTTGATCAGGAAGAAAAAGAAAGAAAAGAAAAATACCGCAGTCCGCCTGGAGTTTATCAATCAGTTACTGGCGAAAGATAAAAGCCAGAAGCAGGCGGTAGAGCGGGCCTGCGCCTCAGAGAGGATGACCCTGATTCAGGGGCCGCCGGGAACCGGTAAGACTACGGTTATCGCGGAGATTGTACTGCAATACTTGAAACAGGGCAAGCGTGTCCTGCTGGTTTCGCAGACGCACAATGCTGTTGATAACGCCCTGGAGAATATTGTACGGTTTCGTCCGGCGGATGTGGGTGTTGGTCGGGTAGCCAGCCAGGAAGAGAAGATTGTGGATCATCGCCTGCGCCGGATCTGGCTAAAGGGCAAAAGAGAGTTGGACCGGTTTGAAATGATTCACCGGCAGGGGCTGGTTATTGGGGCCACCAATGTGGGTACACATACGTTAGCCTTAATGAAGGAGCAGAAATTTGATGTGCTGGTTATGGATGAGGCGGGCAAGTCCAATGTGGTGGAATCGTTATTGCCCATTTTACTGCTCAAACCCGCCGGTAAGCTGATAATTGTCGGAGACCATCAGCAGGGTAAACCGTTTGAATATGAAGAGGAAATTATTGAGCTCTTCGCGCAAAAAAACGGATTTAAGCTTGAACGCCGAATAGCGGTTTTGCAGGAAAACTTAAATCAGAGTCTTTTCGAAAGGATGGTAAAGGCCGGTCATAAGAAATCAATGCTGAAAATGAATTACCGTTCCGATCCGGCGATTGTTAAATTGGTCAGCGATCTTTTTTATAAAGGCAAACTTATCCCGGCCAAGCCCGATATCTACCGGGCAAAAAGTGTGGTAATTGTGGATACCAGCCGCCTGGCGCCGATCGCCAAGCGCCAGGAAACGGAGGTTGGCGGCAGAGGATTTAAAAACGAGTATGAGGCCCGGCTGGTTTTGCGGGAATTAAAAGGAATAATCAGGCATCGTTACATCTCAACCGGGATCAGGACCAGGCAGATAAAGGGCGTTACCATTCTTACCCCCTATGCCCATCAGGTAAGAGAGATCAGCCGTACGGTGGCCGGCGGATTAAGAAATATATTATCAAGACGCTCGATTGATGATCTGCTTACTCATATTGTGACAATAGATTCATTCCAGGGCCGGGAAAATGACGTGATTATTATTTCTTTTACCAGAAGCAATAATAATCCGGCGCAGATCGGTTTTTTAAACGAACTGAACCGCATCAACGTGGCCATTTCCCGGGCGCGGAGAAAAATGGTGCTGATCGGCGATTTCAGCACACTGAAAAACGCCCGCAAGGGCCGCCATCCCGCCCAGACCAGGCACATCTTTGAGACCATCAGCCGCTATAAATGAAATTGATGTAACACAATTGAAATGGGGAACAGCAGCGTACACATAAGTGCTTACAAGTAAAAGAGATAAAACATTCTAGTTAAAAAATAGTTGATTCTTATGAGGCTTTGTGCTAGCATAATGGAAACAGAAACTCCAAAATGAGGCTCATTATGGAAAAGATAGTTCCTATAATTCCCAGGTTTTTTAAGTGTCCGCAAGATAGTTTCTTTTTATTCGGGCCCCGGGGTACTGGTAAATCAACATGGCTTAGAGAAGAGATTAAAAACGCTCTCTGGATAGATCTTTTGGATCCCGAGCAATATCGCTCGTTTAATGCCAGGCCGGAAAGATTAAAAGAATTGGTCAGGGGCAATAAGGATAAAAGAATAGTGATCATTGATGAGATCCAAAAGGTTCCCTCTCTGTTAACTGTTGTGCATTTATTAATCGAAGAAAAAATAGAGCGGCAATTTATCTTGACCGGATCCAGCGCGCGTAAGTTGAAGCGGGCCGGAGTTGATCTTCTTGCGGGGAGAGTTGTTAAGCGAACTCTTCATCCATTTATAGCGGCTGAAGTAAAGGAAGTATTTGATTTGAATAAAGCATTACATCAGGGGCTTATTCCCCTCGTCATTATGGCGAGAGACCCTGAAGAGGTGATTAGGTCATATTCGGCGTTGTATGTCCGGGAAGAGGTTCAGATGGAGGGATTGGTGAGAAATATTGGGGCTTTTTCGAGATTCCTTGAGGTAATAGCTTTTTCACACGCAAATGTGCTCAACATAAGTAATGTTGCCCGGGAATGCCAGGTTGAACGAAAGGCTATTGAAGGGTATATCAGTATCCTGGAAGACTTACTGCTGGCGTTTCGCCTGCCTGTTTTTACCAGGCGTGCTAAACGAGCTACAGTACAACACCCAAAATTTTATTATTTTGACGCAGGTGTATTCCGGGCATTAAGGGCTAAGGGTCCCCTTGATAGACCGGAAGAGATAGCAGGGCATGCTCTTGAAGGATTGGTAGGGCAGCATCTTATTGCCTGGAATGCTTATCGCGGAGAGTTTAATGATGTATATTATTGGCGTACCCGTTCCGGAACTGAGGTTGATTTTATCATTTATGGGCCGGAGGTTTTTTGGGCGCTGGAAGTGAAAAATTCCTCCCAGGTGCGCGATGCGGATTTGTATTCTTTAGGGGCCTTTAAGGAAGAGTACCCGGAATGTACGGCGTATTATTTATACCGGGGAAAAGAAAGGATGATGAGAAAGGGTATCTTGTGTCTTCCTGTTGAAGAGTTTTTAGTAAAACTTAATCCGCAACATAAAGATATTGAATAAGATATTATCATTTAAAAGTTTATGTATAAACTAAGATTCAGACAATTATTCAAACCGCTGTTGATTGCCGCGCTGATTGTTTTTACCTATGTATTAATTTATGTCAAAATAATCCCTTTCCTGTCACTGCCCAGCCTGTTGATGCAGGACTTTTTTTGTCAGCTCAAGTATAAACTAAAAGCCAAACCCGCGGCCGCGAAAGAAATCGTGCTGGTGGCCATAGACGACAAGACCTATTATGAGTACGGCAAAAAGTGGCCCTGGACGCGTGATCTCTTTGCCGGCCTGGTGGCCAATATCAATAGGGGTAAACCGGCGGTCATCGGTATGAATATAGGTTTTTTTAAAGAAAGTGACGAGCAGGCGTATGATTTAGTGCTCAAGGAGTCTTTCCGCGACGCCGGAAATGTTGTTTTGGCTTCTTTTTCCGGCGCGCAAGATGATTACATAATACCGGACGGGAATTTTCTGGAGGTGATCAAGGATTACGGGTTTACCAATAAGCCGGGAGAAGAAGATGAGGTTATCCGCTATACAAGCATGTTTGAGCCCTTAACCAAAAGGGAACATCCTGATCTGTTAATTGCCGAAAATATTCTTGATTATTGTTTCGAACTTAAATTACTCTGCGCTTATTATGGAATTCCCAGCGAAAATCTTACCTGGACGAAGGGCCGGGTTGTTATCCCGCGGGAGCAAGAATTGTTGCTCAGTGTTCCCGTAGATGAAAGAGGCTATACTTTCTTAAACTATACGGTGAAATTGTCCGATCTCACTATTGTGCCCGTTCTGGATGTGTTGAACAACAAAATTCCGCCCGGATTATTTAAGGATAAGATAGTGATTGTCGGCGCTACGGCAGAGGTATTGAAAGAGAGGAACAATACCCCCCTGGGAGCCCTGGCCGGGGTTGAGGTGATCGCCAATACACTGATAATGCTGCTGGCTGAGGATTATATCCTGGTAGATCCTTTCTACCTTAATTTTATCCTGTTCATTATTTTTATAACTATCGGTGTCTATTGTTTCTGGCGGTTCCCGGCGGTAAAGAATATTATGATCATGTTCGGCCTGATTGCCGCCTATCTGGGCTTAAGCGTAATCCTGCTCTGGCAGGACATAGTTGTTGATTTTTTCAGCATACCCTTATTTATCCTTATCTCCTTTATCGCTATTGAAGCGATAAAATACAGTTCTCTGATTATTGAAGGAATACGGCTGCGCAACATGGTTATTACAGATGATGTTACCGGTCTTAGTACGCGCCGTTATTTTGTTTTTAAGCTGGGCAGTGAACTGAAGAGGGCGATTGCCGAAAAAAAGAATTTGTCGGTGGTTTTGCTTACGATTGATAACTTCAATTTACTTAATGCCTCACTGGGTGCGGAGAAATCGGATTATTTGCTCAAGGGAACCGGGGCGATAATCAGAAGGAACTCCCGTGCCTCGCGCGGGGTGGATTTTATTGCCCGCTATGGCGAGCACAGTTACGGCGTTATTTTGATAGAGTGCGGTGATGACGGCGCGGTAAGTTATCTCAGGCGGTTGAAGATAATCCTGGAGAAACCCGTTGTCCTGCCCGCCGGCGGGGAATGCAAGGTGAGCCTTTCCGGCGGTGTGGTTGCCCTTAATCTGGTAAAAACCGAAAAACCCCTGCTTTTTATCGAGCACGCCCAAAAGGCGCTGGGCCGGGCGGAAACCGAAGGTCCGGGGAGGATCATTATTTATGACCGGGAACGCGATAAGATCGATCTGGATCAGGTAGAGGTGCCGCAGCTGGAGGAGGTGGGGCTGAATTTTGTAGCCGAGGAATTAAAAGAGAGAAACGCCGCCCTGCGGAACATGATTGCTAAATTAAGAAGCGCCTATAAGGAAATCGCCAATGCCGAAAAGTTTTCCGCTATGGGTAAACTCGCTTCTTCGATCCATCATGAACTGAATAACCCTTTGGCCGCCCTGCGCACCTGTCTGCAGCGCATAACCAAAGATCTGGAAAGCCCGGATGCCGGAGCGAAACTGCAAAAGCAGAAATCCATGGTTGGCGCCGCCCTGGAAGAGGTAAACCGGATGATAACGATGAACAAAGAATTGAAACAACTCTACAAACCGGCACGCGCCTCCCTGGAAAAAGTTGACGTGAATAAGGTGCTTAGTGACATGTTTTTGTTCCTGCGTAATGAAATCAGCAAACATAAAATTAAACTTACTAAAGAATTGGCGGAGGATTTGCCGCCGCTGGCCGCCAACCGGGCGGATCTGCGGCAGTCGTTTCTCAATATCGTGCTCAATGCCATCGATGTCATGCCTGACGGCGGAGAACTGAAAATAACCACCAGTTTCGATAAAGCCAATAAAACGGTACTGATAAAGATTTCCGATACTGGCTGCGGCATTCCCGCAGAAAACCTTGATAAGGTATTTGAGCCCATGTTCACCACCAAAGGCGAAACAAAAGGCTCGGGCCTAGGCTTGTACGTGACCAAGCAGAAAGTGGAACTGCATCAGGGTACGATTAAGGTGGAAAGTCGAGTCAACGCCGGCACAACCTTTATTATTTTTTTTCCCGTTAATCATTGATATTTTAATTATACAGGAGGTGGTAAAATGAAGGCGAAAGTAAAATACGCAATAATTGGTATTGGGGTGTTAGTTATTATTGCCGTAGTGATCTTGGCACAGAGGCCAACAAGCGATATGTCGGCATGTGCGGGGGGGAGTATTGTAGGCTCATAAGAAAAACCGTTAGTGATTTTGTTTGCGGAAATGCAATGCCCTGCACTGTTGTCGGGCTGGTTGCTGTTGCCATAGCAGTTGCCCTGTATTTCAAGTTCAGGAAGTAAAATCGTCGATTGAGGCTTCGGCCTGACCAGAGTTCTTGTAGTTTTTGATTCTGACATGTGATCCGGAGACGCTTTGATACAGCTTTTTGTAGAAATCGTAGATTCCCAGGCCCTGCCGCTGCGAGGCGTTCTGGAAGAAGGCATGGGAAAATTGGTCATTGATCCAGGCTAGAATACGAATATCAAATTGGTGGGCAAACCCAGGTTCGAACTCGCCTGCGCCAGTCAAATATAAAACTCCGGGGGTGTTAAGATCAATGGCCATTGATTCTCCGTAGCAGCTGTCGATAACAATAAGCATTTGTCTGAATTTTTTTCGAGTGTGCATTTCCTCAATTGTCTTTAAGAACTGATCAGCTGTCCATTCTGTTTTTGGGAACCCGATTTTTTGATGTCCACCGTGGGCTGAAATATACAACAGCACGTTGGAATGTTCATCAGAGTCTAGACCAAGAAGAATATCTTCCAACTTTTCAGGGTTTATATCCTGTTCTCGATAATCGATTTCGGCATCCTTATATAGATTTTTTCCTTTGATTTCGTTGTGGATGTCGCCTCTTTTAAGATTAAGGCGGTTGTAGGCAATATCGTCATAGACCATCAGCACGATTTTTTCCTCAGGTACGCCGTTTCTTTTAAGTATATCATAGACGCCGAGCACGTCTGCGTGGTGCCGGTAGTCTTTCCAGCCCTTACTGGCGGAGATAATTATTGCCCAGAGGTCCTTTTTCTCTTTAAAGACCAGTTCTGTTACTTTATCTGTTTTTTGCAGGTATTTATCACTTGCCTTTGTTTCCGTGGCGATTCGGCCCTTGCCAAGAATACCATGCTCCAATGACTCAGAGGAACTTACTCTTGAAAAGGTGCGAAATTTGGGTTGATCTTTATTCTCTATCCGGCTAAACGAATAAAATGATTCTGTAAGATCCACTCCTTTTTTCTTGTCATAATTGATTCTGCCGCCAGCTCCCTTTATTGATGGTAGTTCACCCTTAAAAATAAGCGCAATGGCCTTTTCTGGTTCATGCCAGTTTACTTCTTCACCGTCTCCGTGCGCCACTCGCGTAAATGAGGTTATGAAACTTTCCCATTTGTATTTTGACAGTACATATTCGTGCCTCGCCTGGGCGAAAACCGCCAGCAGCAGGGCATCATAGGTGGGGGCGGAAAAATCCAGCGGATAATGGTCAAATGTTCTTTTGTATGCTTCTTCGTAGCCGGAATCGGGATCCGCTGCCGGGCTGGAGAATTCTAGGCCGAGGGCTTTTTCTCCCAGTTGCGCAATTAAATAGCGGGATTGCGCGGCGTCTGTGAAAAAAAGCTTTGCTGGACTATTAATATTATCAATTTCCCTGACAATTCTCACTGCCTCTTTTGGGAAAACCGCGCAGATTATATACTCCGCTTCATCGGCCTTAGTGAGGTCTTCGTCTACTTTTAGTAAGGCAATAACTTCCATCCCTGTTTCAGTGGCAAAAAAGCCGAACCAGTTATAAAATGTTTCTCCGTAAATTGAATCATCGTAAATAAGTGCTACCTTCTTTGCCCCGCGGCTCTCCAGCAGGTCAAAAATGGCCCTTATCTGTGCTATATCTGATTGTGTTGTTCTCCAGATATGCTGTTTACCGGCAAATGCCCTTGAGATTGTGTCTGCGGTTGACGTGGGCGAGATTAGGATTTTACCGGCTTCAATAAACAGAGGGCCAATTTCCAGAAGTTGGTCACTGTCTCCGGGGCCGATGACAATTTGGATTGCCGGATTCTGAATGAATTCTTCAGCGATCTCTCTGGGATTTTCTATGTTAGTGTCTCTGTAAGCAAGCTCTATGTCTTTGCCGTTCACACCGCCGGATGAATTTATTTTTTCTGCTGCCCAGTTAAGGGTGGCCGCGGATTCAATTGCCTTAGGTCCGCTCAGTGGAAGCATTACACCTATTTTGATATTATTATTGCGGAGAACATAAGGAGAGACTAAGGCGCAGACGGCAAAAAAACAAAAAGCAAGATTTCTCCATTTTTTTGTTTTGTTCAGGAAGTATGAATGCAGAAACACAATGGCGATAGCCGCAAATATGGAAATCCAGACAATATCAAACGCGTATTTTCTGCATACAGTGCCGGCAAAAATCACTATGCCGGTGGTTTTTAACAATCTCCCGCCAAAGACGTCTTTTTTTACATTCTTTATTAAGCTGCCGGTGTAATAGGCTAGTACGCCGTAGGCCGGCGGCAGAAATCTGCTTACATATAAAACACCCATATTTGAGATAACGGTCAGCAGGTAGAAATAGCCGCAAAATCCGATTAAAAGGCCAAACAACCAATCATAATAACACCGGAATTCATTGATTTTTTCCCTGAATGGTGCTATGCGGGAAATAAGTAGATAGAGAATATAAATTTCAGCGGCAACCAGTGGGAAAAGAAACATCCCCCAGAATTTGGAAGTGAGACCGTCCAATGCTGCCCTAAAGTTCCAGTGGGAATACATGGGATCGTGCATGCCAGGATAGATATAGGCGGCAAAGGCTAACATTAGTAAGACAAATATTAATAACAAAAACTCGGCTTTTTTCATGAGAGAAATATAACAAGAAAATGCGGGCAAGGGAAGAATAAATTGATCAGGTGAAGATCTAAGCCCTGTTTTTATAGTGACCTGACCCTAACCCTAATATTTTACCAGTTTTTAAGTTAAACTACAAAGACTTTCTTTCTTCAATGACTGGATTGTCTCAGAGGCAGGAGGAAGATATCCTAATGAGCAGTACGACTCACTTCCTCTTCGAAGTGCCGTTTAAAAAAGAAAAGCGCAACAGTTTACTGCTGCGCTTTTGGTCTTTGGTCGGCGTCAGTCGTCTTTAATTTATTCCAGTGTTGTTACGCTTCCGTCTTCTTCGATCTTTACGGAATAGATTGTTCCGCGGACGGCGGCGATGGTGGTAGCCGTGCGCACCTCGAACCGGGATTCTTTGTCGATATCGCGGACGTCAATAATGGATTCTCCGTGGGCCAGGAAGAGGATAATGTTCTCCGACTTTTTCTTGGGCCGGTAGGATAGTTCTTTCAGGGAAAGTTCACTGTTTTCCTTGATGGTGACCCGACCGAATTTACCCACCTTTAACCTGACGAAAGACGCGGGTCCGGTGCGGAAAATATCTCCCTCGCTGAATTTCATCTCCGCTTTGACGTCGATCCATTTATCGGTGCCTTCTCTCTTGGCCTGCACGCGGCCCTTGACCTCGTCGACGGTGGCCGTCTCTACCGTGCCCGGGGCCCTTTTCCTGCTCTTGGTCAGCCGGCGGTTAATCAGTGTATTCAGGATAGCGGATTTTTCTTTCTCGCTGATGGCAACATTCAGGTTGTCGAGATCTTTGATCTGAAATCCCAGGGTGTTGAGCAGCTCCCCGCAATCTTTGGCCGTATAACCCTCTGGTAACTCCGTGTCCAGGCCGAGGATATTAACGATATTCTCAATATATTCGGCCCTGCTTACTTCGCCCTCTTCGGGATTTGACACTGCCGCACCGGCAAAAACCACAGCCAGCACAAGCGCAAACAATGCTAACTTTCTCATCGTGCCTCCTCCCGTATTAGCCCGATTATCGGGCTAGGTTTTAAAAAAAATAGTGAAAGTCCGCGAGCAAAACTCGATCCGTGGCAAAAAAATATATTAGATTTTTTCGATTTTATATTTGTTGATCTTGTAGTAAATCGATCGTTTATCGAGGCCGGCGGCCTCGGAGATGAGTTTGATGTTGCCGTGGAACTTATCCATCAGGTAACGGAGGTAGGCTTCTTCTATCTGGTCGCGCAGGTCGCTGAGGGATGAGTCGAAATTAAACTTTGACTTTGCCTTAGTGCCCACTACCTGCATTTTCTTCAGGTGTTTCTGGATGTCTTCGTTGGGGAGGATGTTGTCCTTGCAGGTAAGCACAATTTTTTCCATCAGGTTTTCCAGCTCCCGCACATTGCCCGGCCATTGATAGGCGGCCAGTGTTTCCTGAGCGGCCTTGGACACGCTGGTGATTTCTTTTTTATATTTTTTATTGGTCTGTTCCAGGAAATGCTCGACTAAGAGCGGCAGGTCATCAACCCTTTCGCGCAGGGCCGGTACTTCTATCTTAACAACATTCAGACGGTAGTAAAGATCCTTACGGAATCTCTCTTCGGCGATCATATTTTCCAGGTTGCGGTGAGTGGCGGAAATGATGCGCACGTCGGACTGAATCTTTTCCGTGCCGCCCACCCGCTCAAATGTTTTATCCTGCAGGAACCTCAATAATTTACCCTGCAAGGGAAGGGGCATGTCGCCGATTTCATCCAAGAAAAGCGTGCCGTTATTGGCCAGTTCGATCTTGCCGGGTTTTTGTTTAAAGGCGCCGGTAAACGCGCCTTTTTCATGGCCGAAAACTTCACTTTCCATTAATGTTTCGCTGATCGCCGTGCAGTTTACTTCCCAGAACGGCCCGTCTTTACGGGCGCTGTTAAAATGGATCGCCCGGGCGATCAATTCCTTGCCTGTGCCGGTCTCGCCATGGACGAGTACGGTGACATCGGTGCCGGCGACGGTTTCAATCAGATCAAATATTTCCAGCATCTTTTTGCTTTTACCGATAATACTGCTGAAACGGTAACGGTCGCCGACAGCGCGTTTGAGGTTTTGCAGCTGGAGGGTATCTTCCTTTTTCTCCAGGGCCTTTTCTATCCGCAGAAGGATCTCTTCATCTTCCACTTCCTTGGAGAGATAGTCGTAGGCACCGCCTTTTACTGCTTCTACCGCCGTATGGATCTCCGCGTGCCCGGTAAGGATAATCACCATTACCCCGGGATCGATGGTTTTCAGTTTTGGCAGTACATCAATACCGCTGGTATCGCCGATCTGCAGGTCCAGCAGGATGAGGTCGTAGGGGTGGGCCTTGAGCTTTTCCAGGCCTGCTTCCGCGTTGAGGCTAAATTCACAGGCATAACCGGCATCTTCCAGCACGCCTTTTTTCATTTCGCAAAAAAACTTATTATCATCGATAATGAGAATTTGCTTTTTATTCACAGTTATATTGTATGAAAAATCGGGAAAAATGTCAAGGAAGAAGGTGAAATTATTTTCATTAAACAGGCTTTTGGATTTCAAGAATGGTGGTTTTTTGCCAGCTGTCGGTATTTGTAACAGTCTGAAAACAAATATGTTAAATTAAGCGGCAACTGGCATAGGATATGCGTTATTAGCACTTGGACGTGGCGAAATAAGAAAAGCCAAAAACGGAGGAAAAACATGAAAGGGCAAAAGTCAGGATTTACCTACTTAGAGATAATTGTGTCTGTGATCATTTTGGGGATCGTGATCACCGGCTCCTGGTGCCTGCTTGGTACGGTTAATGATTATATCTGTGATCAGCGCCGGCAGAACCAGGCGGCTAATCAGGCGGCAATAATTATGGAAAATCTCCGCCTGCAGGTAACGGCTGACCAACAGGGAGATGATAGCTTTGCTGTTGCCGATCATCAGGACATGACCTTAATCGGCCTGGATTCTGATCCTTTCCTGGGAGAGGTGACGTCATCTTCCTGGTCGTATCGGGTAGAAGAAGATATTCAAGGCAATAGTGAGTGCCGGATTGTGACGGCGCTGGTGAGTTGGGAGGAATAACGATGAAGAATAATGCCGGAACAACATTGCTGGAGATTATGCTGTCGCTGTCTTTGTTTATCGTTGTCCTGCTTTGCGCCGGCGGATTTTACCTCAGTAGTCTGAGTATTTCCGCCGATATCCAGAACTACGCGCGGATCCAGGCAAACGCGCAAACGGCGCTGATGCATATTGAGAAATATGTCCGGAATGCCGCCAGTGAATTAACTATCTTGCCTGATAGTCCGGAGATTAATGATGTTACATTGCAGTTTCTTGTTTATGATCCGGCACTTTTTGATTTAGGACCGACGGTGACCTGCCAGTATTTGTTTGATGCGAGCGAGGGAGAACTTGTTTATTCTTACGGTAAGGATATTAATGTTCCAGAGGAAGAGACTATGCTTACCGATCAATTAACCGTCTGCGAGATGACGGTAGTGGAATCCGGCACGGCGGTGCTTAATGTTTCCTTAACCGCCGTTGATGAAGAAGGGAATCAGGATGATAGTTATACCGTAAGTACGGCGATTGAATCTTGTTTGACCGCCGCACCGGCGGTGTACAGTGTGCCTTAAGGAGAATAAGTTATGTTTACGAAAATAAACAGCTGGAAAGATAACAGCGGCGGGGCGCTTTTGTTTTCGATAGTGACCGCCTTTGTGATTTCCGCTACTGCCGCCACGATGGTTTCTTATATGCTCAATCACTGTCAGCTGATGAACAGTGAAGTATACAGAAGAGAAGCCGCTTATATGGTGAGGGCGGGTTTTGAATACACATACGATTGTCTTTATTCCGGGACGATTTCTCTGAATACGCAGGTAACCTTTCCTTATGATGAGAGTGTGCAGATTCTGGTTACCAGCCCTAATCCGGATCCTGATATTCCCGGTGATCATATGATCGAGGTCTGGAAAGAATACTAGTCAATTAAAACTTAATGGAGGGAATTATGAAAACAAAACTGTTTAAA
>CAZIXI010000084.1:0-12251 GCA_964543115.1 uncultured bacterium | reverse complement strand
CAGCGGCACTATCGGTCTTAATCGCTTTTGTAGTAATGTCAGCGGTATAGGCAAAAACTGCCACGCCATAGGGACGTGAGGACTCGGTAAGATTACAGGTGGCCTGTCCGACAATAACCACCTCCGCGCCGTATTCCCGCCCCAAAACCGCGGCCTTTTGCGGATTATCGTAACACAAGGCCACATCACGTTCCTTAATCATCTGCATCTGCCCCTTATCAACAACCGGAAAGTTCTTGGACAGAAATTCACTCTCCATCTTGCTCTGCGTCAACTCCGAGGGCTGTTCCAATCCATCGACAAATTCCTTGATCAGCACCATTACCCGCGGATTGGCCTTCCGCTCCCTGACAATATTCAAGGCCTTAATATCCTTGGTTAACCGGGCCAGGGCCACTACCGCTTCGACTTTAACCTTATATACCCCATCCCGCCCTTCATTATCGGAAAGAATCTTATATTCCTTAACGTATCCTTTTACATCAGAATAGATCTTATCATCAAGCAACTGGTAATTTTTTGTCATTGATTCAGTATCAACCAATGTTCCCACACCTTGCTCCACCGCCCGGCGTAATGCCCGGTTAAGGGCTTCGTCACGCGCCCGCAGGTCTGACCCGGCAGCCATCCCTTCAGCAACAATCACCTTCTCCGGAATCTGGGCTAGCGCGGGCAGAACAAAACAAACCAACAGTCCCAATACAAATGCTAATTTCAACATCTTCATAAATACCTCCCGTTTTCGATTTCGGATTTTCGATTGCGGATTGCGGATTGTTTGTCAGGCTTTTTCACAGCCAGCGCAAAAGGGCCCACAACCAACAATCAATGTCTCCTGATTAATTTAATGGCGGACAGCAACAAGTTGAGAGTAGAGCAAAGATTTAAAAATTCCCTCTACTCTCAACTCTCTACTATCTATTCAACCTATTCAACGAGCATTTCTGTTTCCACAACCGTAGTTTCCTCAACAACCGTTGACTGCGTGGTCGCGCAGCCGGCACAAAGATAAACGAGACTGAGTAAAACAAGAGCGAGAATCGCATAACGAGTATATTTCATAACACGCTCCTTTATCCTTGGCTACTCCCGCCCTTTAGAACAAAGGGCGGGAGTAACACAATGATTGGATTTATTTTACAATGCGATCCATTCCTTCCAGGGGAAGCGAGGCGGTGACTTCAACACTGCCATCAGCAAGATAGCGTGGTTCACTCATCTGCGCACCGGCCAGGAAACTCTCTACCTGTGCCCTCACCTGGTCGTTCTGAACGACATAATCCTGTACTGTGGTCTGGGCATCAATCTTCACTCCATAGACCTTTTCCAGCAAATTACGCCGGGCATCAAGCTCCGCTGCCCGTACGGCCATTAATTTCCCTTCCGTGCCGGTAACTCCCTCTGGCGGGATACCGCTGCCAACGGCGGAAACCACAGCCGCTGTCCAGGTAGGCTGTACATAAGGATTATATCCGGTGTCTACCGGAGCCAGACGGTATTTATCAGGCACAACTCCGTTACCGGTTGCCCGGACTACCTTCTTCGGATAAACAGCAATAATATCTTCAAACTTTACCGTCCTGAAGATATCCCGGCGCCAGCGCCAGCCGCGCTGCACCAAATGCTGCTGAATAGTCCTTAACTGTTTTACTACTTCCCTGATCGTAACCTCTACATCAACCTCTACTTCTCCATCGGGAAGATAACGGTAAGGACTTGCCTGTCTTGCGCCTTTCAGGAAGGCATCAAGAGAAGTCTGGACATAATCACTTTCGGCAACAAAATCACGCACATAGGTCTGCCCGGAGATCCTGATCCCCTTAACCGTTTCAGCAAGATTCCGGTAGGCATCAACTTTCGCCGCCCGTTCGCCCATCAACCTTCCGCGGGCAGAAACATCTTCCCAGCCTGGAATACCGGCCGTCGGCATGCTTACCGTACTCGGAGCGGCAGTCGGCGCAGCCATTTCCGGCCTGGGCACACCACTGCCGGAGGCCTTGATCACAGTTTCCTGAACATATTGGGTCATCTGTTGAAATTTGTATTTGTGACCAAAAGAATTAAACTTCGCGATCTCTGTCAAACCGGTAATGATCTCCTTAAGACTCATTTCAACATCAACCTCACATGTTCCGTCAGGAAAATACCTCGCCGGACCGGAAATCTTTGCTCCTTTAATAAAGGTATCAAAAGAAGTCCTTACTTGATCGCTTTCCGCGACAAAATCCCGCACATAGGTCTGCGAATCAATCTGCAGCCCTTTGATCCGCTCAGCCAGATTGCGGTAAGCATCTACCTGGGCAGCCCGTTTGGCCAGCAGACGCTGCTGAGCCTTATTGAGTTTCTGCGCGCAAAGCCCTGAACAGACAAAAGTCACTGCTAAGGCAATGGCAATTACTACAAATAACCTTGACCTCATAAACCCACCTCCTTGATTTCGGATTTTAGATTTTAGATTTCGGATTTTCGGAATTTCAATTCCGTTCCGCTATCGGCTTCGAGCTTCGGGCTCTTCGCCGCCCTCGCAGAAAATCCGCAATCCACAATCCGCAATCCCCACTTAAAAAGCTATTCGCCTTTTTTCTCTACTATTTCCACCCACTCTTCTTCAGTAATTTGTACTTTAGGTTTCTCCAGATAGTAAACCTGACAGCCGCGGCCGCTAATATCATTAATTACCCTTTCCCAGGTTGTCCGCCCTCTTGCTCTTCGTCCTTTCAGGTTAATCGGCAAGGTCAAATCAACCTCTGCCTTACCATCCGGATAATGCCTGATCTGCACTACTTGGGCACCCCTGACATAGCCGGAGGTGCGAAGATAGCCCTGCCCTCTTTCCAGATATCCGGAAACTCCATTTAAGGTAGCCCCTAAGGTCCGGTAGGCATCCACGGTTGCTGCCCGCTGAGCTAACAGCCGGCCCTTTGCGGATGATTTTAACTGGACGGGTGAATAGCCCTTGCCGGTCACAACCAGCTGAGCTGCGGGCAGTTGATCCTGAACAATCTCTACTTCCGCAGCCCAGACAGACAAGCACATGATAAACAGTGCCCCAATAATAATGCCGATTTCAATAATTCTTTCTACCACAATGTCCTCCATTCTAGCACAATTGCTGCTTAAAAGTCCACATTTTAGTAACAGTATTCCTCATACACGTACGGTACATCATTATAGTAATAAGAGGAACTATAACTATAAGGATAATCGTACCTATACCTGGGATAAGAGCGATAAACCGGATAGCTCCGGTATCCCCAGGGGGAACAATATCCATACCGGTAAGAAGGGTAATAGGAGCCATAGTAATACGGTCTGGAATACGAATCCGCAATTACCGCCCCGGCAACCAGTCCGCCAACAAATCCTCCCGCAGCGTATTCCCAATCTCCGGCATAGCAAAAACCAGACACAAAAAACCCCATCACCACCAGCGATATCAATATCTTCTTCATGATTGCTCACCTCCTTCATCTCCAGACAGGAGCAAGCAGCATGCCAAACAATAAGTAAAACATTATGGCATTGATTATCAGTATCTTACGGTAATTGGTTGAAAAACGGCATGTCCGTTTTAAAGCAGAATGTTACATTTTAGTGCAGTAGGAGACGACCTCCGTGTCGTCCCTAGGAATGGTTCTAAATGCTCTTTTTGTACTGGGCCCGCACCTGATTAAAGAAATCAATCGCCATTTGGCTCTGATAGTCAGAATAGGTCCATTCCCAGTGACGGTAACTGCCTTGTTGAAAATATAATGTTGATTGAGCATAAATCCCCTTACCCAGATAAACCCGGTAAGTGGCATCTTTGGTTGTAGCCAGGACCATCTTATCCAGAGCAACATAACCGGGGTCAATATTCACCCTCCGTTTTCCGGCCACACTAAGCCTGGCTTCCAGCTTAATAGTAAGACGTTTAATCCTGCCAATTTCTTCCGGATTGATTAACCGTTCAAACGCAATATACTGGCGCTCAATCCCTTCTCCAAGCTCCTCATTATAGTAATCAGTAAAATCAAACGCCTGCAGCGGACTTTCCGCGGCCAAAGAACCGAACCTTTTTATTAATAATAACTTAGCTTGCGCAAGGAAAGATTTATCCGCGGAAAGCAGCCCAACAATGAGTTTTACTTTTAAGATTTTCAAACTAATTTCTAATCTTTGAGGGAAAATGAGGAATTTCCAACAACCCTGCTTAAAACCTTTTTCTCTACTCTCTACTCTATCTAGAGGATTTCCACCATTTGTTCTTCATTATCTCAGTAAACATTCTCTTGGACTTAAGCATGGCATCATAGGAAAATAAAACAATTCCTTTTGCCCTTAATTGCTGACAATCCTTGATCTGTAAAAACAATAAATCCGGTTTATTGAGCATCAGGTAGGCACCTAAACCAATATACACGGGTTTTTTGTAAGGCAGATTAACCACCGTTTGAGTTATATTCCTGACTAGCTGGCGATCAGTGGAATAATTCATAATCACTACCGCGTCCACAATACCCTTCTCCAGCCAGTAACGCCAGTCCTGATAGGCAACCATATAGGCCCGGTCAGTCCAGGCCTGCGCCGCTACCGTGAGCTGAACACTTTTTCTGATATTTTTGCATAATTTATAAGTACTGGCCACAAATTGACTGACCTGGTTTCTTCGCCACTGATCCCACTGCTGCGTCTTAAATCTATCCTTTAAATTCATTTTTAAAGGTGAATATCCATAGCGGACAATAAATCTCTCCACCGAACGCTTGCCGTAGCCGAAATCCTTCTTCTGTGACCATTGCGACCCGGGATTGAGCGTGTTATAGGGATAACGGATAAAATCCAGATGAATACCGTCGACATCCGGATAGCCGTTTAATATTTCTTCGACAATCTGCTGCTGGTACTTTTGTACCGCCAGGTCCCCGGGATCGATCCAGTAACCGCCGTCGGGAAGTTTACTCTGAGAATAGCGGAGCATGGATTTCCCGGAACCGTCACAGGTAACAATATCCTTACCCAATTTTTTAACAATCGGGGCCTGTTTATCCTTCCCGATCCTGAATATGTTGATCCAGGCATGAACCTTGATCCCTTTCTTATGGGCCAGCCTGATGGTATAGGCCAGGGGATCACTGTGATAATTGGCCCAGATACTGTTAAACGGCGCGCCATCGCCAATACGGGAACGATACCAACAGCGGTTGTGCCGATATACCTGCAGAAAAATATTATTCACCCCGCAGCGAGCCGCTGTGTCAACCATGGCCTTAAGTTTTTGCGGACTGTTCAAGGTAGAATTTGATCCTTCGCATTCCACCCAAATACCTTTTACCTCCGCTGTAACAGAAGAGCAGGAAGCCAATAACAAAAAACCAGACAACAAAATAAGGATTTTTATTTTTTTCATCAGTACTCCGCGATCCCGATATTATTTTCCCAGGGCTCAGGCTGGCTCCAGGGCAAACTGGATTCCTCTTGCGTCGTTTCACAACCGGCGACAAACAACACTAAACCCAGCACAAAAACGGCATAATAAATAATCTTCATAAATGTACCTCTCTTTTGCCAATATAAAAAACCTATTCTAAAATCACTCCATCATCCTCGCGGAACTTGCCCTGCTGCCACGCCGGCAGATTAAGACAAGAACTCATCCGGGGATACGCCTCTTCCACCCGCACCTTGCCCAAGAGCTTCTTTTTCCGGTGAACCATAAAAACCATTCCTTCTTTAACGCCGTTTTCAGAACCAATATCAATAATAACAAAATCAAATTTCTTATTAATCGCCTGTATTTGCCCATGCAGAATCTCTTCCTCACCCCGGCCGACACTCACCAGCATAAAAAAACAACTTAACCCCGCTAAAGCCAACCCGATTAATCTTCTCATAATTGCTCTCCGTCCTGACATACTCTCTCTACCTCCTGTTCAAAATATTCCGGTGACATAACAGCGGCCCCTTTTTCGGCTACCATCATTTTTTCCAGCCGGTCCGAGGTAATCACCATGATCCGGGAAGGATTATTATCCGCATACACCAACCGCTCAATATATGTATCCGCTGTTATTCCCCTGGCAACAAAGACTACTTCTATATTTTTCGGTCCCGGCAGGTCATCCCTTCCCTCCTTCGCCGAACTGTCAAAAACCACCTTTATCTCTTTGCCTACATATCCCTGATAATTAGAAATCATCCCCAGAAATCTGTCCCGGGCCAATTCCACATTCCCCTGATAACAAGCCATTGAACGCCACTTATAAATAACATTATAGCCGTCTATCAGGATCAGAGCTTCCATATCTTATTCAGAGCACCTAACAGCTGGTATGTCCCGCAAACCCGCTGTACGTATCGTCTTGTTTCCGGATAAATTTCACTGCTTATATCGCTATATGTTGCCTGATACCTTTTGCTGGCGGGATAAGAAAGTTTCCCCGAACTTTGTTTGCACCAACGATAGACACTGCCGCGGCCGGCATTATAAGCCGCCAGGGACATTTTTACATCCCCGTTAAATTCCGCTAACAATTTACTGAAATAATAACAGCCAAAATCCAGATTAATCCGGGGCTTAAAAAGATCTGCCGTAACAAATCTCTCCTGCCCGAGTTTTCTGGCAATCTCTTCTCCTGTCGCGGGCATGATCTGCATTAATCCGCGCGCGCCCCGGGGGCTGACAACCTGAGCGCGGAACCTGCTCTCATGATAAACTATTGACGCCACCAGCAGCCAATCCAATTGGTAACGCTCGGCATATTCTTTTACTAATGCCCTGTACTGCAGGGGCGCATAAACATACCGTACCGGCGCGCCAACCAGAAACAACAGTAAGAATAACAGCGCTAAGGCAATCAAATATTTCTTCATTCGCCCCTTATCCGCCTCAGCATACTGTTGGCATCACTGGCATACTTACCCTTAGGATAGTGATTCAGATATCTCTGCAATTCTTTCTCAGCCGGCTTATATTCTTTAAGAAATTTGTAATACACCCGTCCGGCTCGATACTGCGCCTCTTCCGCTTTATCGGCATGCGGATAATCGATAACTATTCTTTTATAAAGAGCAACTGCCTTATTCAGCGCTTCTTCTTTCTCTCTACCGGTTTTCTTAAATACCCCATCATGCTGGTTCCGCCAGGCACTGGCCCACAATCTGTTTGCCGCCTTATTATAATCATGCCCTACGACAGGATACTTCTCATCCTTCAATTTGCTTAGTTCATCTTTGTAATGCTGGAGGACACCATTAACATTCTTGTTTTCTTTCTTTAGTCTTTCGACCTCTTTCAACAAAAGTTTATAGGCCCCCTGATACTCTCCCTCTTTGGCCAAAGCCCCGGCCTCAGCCAGAATATCATCGGTCTCCGCCCAGCCCGGAGACAGGCACAAAAGTTGCAAAATTATCACAAAAACAAATAGTTTCACGACTCACTCCGCAAATCAATTAATTAAAGAGAGCCCGTCCTCCGGACGGGCTCTCTACATGATAACTTCCCTAATGGCTTACGCCGATGTTCCCTGGTTCCTGTATATTTCCCCGTATAATCTGATCGCAATCAGTTTAAGATAGAAACTAACATAAAAGACGCAAAGAAATATCAGCGGGAAAAGACAAATGGTAAATATTGAGGCAAAGGCAATAACAGAGAGTATTCCCAGAAGCACCATAAAGATTACAGACACCAAAAGATAATCTTTAATATTCGCCTTGAATTTATCAAGCAATGCCTGAAAATTGAACGCATCTTTCAATTGCTTGCTTTCAACATAGCGGCAAAGGGCAATAGAAACAATCGGCCCAAAAAACACTCCCGCGGCGATGGCCAGCAGCCTGAAAAGCAGGCCGATAACCGGCGCCACCCCCAGCAGATTAAGAACAATTATCGGAACAAGAAAAATAACAGTAATCACCAGCACCATTACACCATTTTTAAATAAATCTTCCCATTTTTCCCATTCCGGCATTACCGCCTCTTTTCCTTCCTTGGCATCCGCTAACACCCGGAGGAGATAACCAAGATTAGCAATCGGCACTATGCTGATTAACATCTTCACCCACCATTTCTTGTCCTTAAACGGAAACTTATAAACATCCCCAAATTTTAAAGCCATACCCACCTCCTTTAAGCGCTTTTGACTTTATATATCCACAACAACAGAATAACCGCTCCCGTCAGACAGAAAAAAATCCGCCAGGGAACAACCAGCCACATCCGATTCGAATTTACAATTAAACAATAAACACTAAGAAGAATAATAAATAAAAAAGAAAGACCAAAAAAAACGGACAAAGGACTGGCAAAAAAAGCCGGCCCAACCGCGCCCTGAATCAGATATTTGAACCCGCCGCTTAATCCACACAGGGGACAGGGAATACCAATATACTCTTTTACCAAACAATTAAAATGCCCGGATGCCGCCCATAAGGCCGTCCCCCATGATAGCAAAAAAACAATGATACATCCAGAGAGAATCGTAATACTGATAATCTTCTGATCTGTCATTATATATACATTTTTTGTTATTTTTTTGTAGGGGCCGGGCAGGCCCGGCTACAATGGGCCGGGCAGGCCCGGCCCCTACTACAATTAATATTTTCCGTTAACCCTAACAAACCAGCCCTTACTGTCCCATTTGTCTTCGTTGCGGAGGTCGTCGTCGTCCCATTCAATTAATATACTTATAGGATGGGACTGCTCCTCTTATTATAATGCTAGTACTTGCCATTAATCCTGACAAACCAGCCTTTGGCATCATAATCATCATTTCGTAAATCGTCGTCGTAATCGGTGAAGTTATAGCCTACACCCAGACGGATGAACCTGCCGATCTCCCGGTCCACTTCCAGCAGCCAGCCGCTCTTATTATCCTCTATCTGTTTATTCCTTAATGTACGGTATTCCGCCGCGATATCCCAGGCCCGCGTGATATGAAAATTCGCCCGCCCTAAATACAGATACGTATCACTATTGGTCCAACTCCTGTAACCCACCTTTTCCTTCATGTCCCGGTAAGCCACCTTGCCCACTAGCTGTACCCACTTTAAAACATCAAATAATCCCTCAATCGCGTATACATGGCGCCGGCTCTCGGTCTTCTCAATAAAATCTATCTGACTATCAGGCGGCAGATTGGTTAAATAACTGTACTTACCCAGAACATTCAACTTGTCCCAGTTTACCGGGCGCAGGCTGAATCCGCTGCCAACTTCATAAAACTCCGCTTCATCTTTCTTTGCGTCCCGGTCCTCTGTCCAGCCCCAATTCCCCCTGCCGGTTACACTCAATCCTTCCGTTAACCGCCACAACAGATCATTCTCCGTCACCCACTGCCGCACCTCACTTGTGCCCCGGTCATTCCGCAGCTCTAGCTTACTAAACCCTTGCACTCCTTTGGTATTAAAAAAGAACTCATCGGGGTTCAGGTACGTCAGGCTCACACTGCCCGCGTCGCGGTTAATCACGTTACTGTCAAATTTCCGCTCCACATTACTGCGTTCATAGGTCAAGCCTAACGCAAAAGTTTCACTGATCTTTTCTTCATACCCCAATACCGTTCCCCGGACAAGATTCTCCTGCCAGCTGCTGTAATCCTCTTCCACATACACCCGGCTCGTTTCACTCAGCATACTGGACTGGCCGTAAGCGGTACGCGCGTAACGGCCCAAGCGAATATGATTACCCACCTCCAGATTAGCATACACATCAGTGCCTTCAGTCACCTTACTGGTCACCCCTACCAGTGTGCTCTCACCCATGTTCCCAACCGTCTCGGCAACATTAAGCGTAGTATCATCCCAGATACTGATATCCGCGCCCACCGTCCCCTGATTATCCGTCCGCCCCCGCACAGTGCCCTGACCGCGCACATACATGTGTAACCACTTGAAAAACTGATAGCCAACCCGGCCGGCGACAAAATCATTATCCTGTAAAGGCAACATACCAAAATATGTGTATTCAGTCTGCGGGTTATGCACTCCCTGATGCTGGTACTCCGCCCTTAAATCCCACTTACCCCGGCGGTAATCCAGTATTCCCGTAGTAGTATGCACATCCCGGGCTCCTAGCTGGGCAATCGGTGTTGTCTCTTCCTTAATCTTAGAGGTCAGATGATTCAGGCCCACCGCCAAATGCTGGGTCAATTGACTATAAACAGTGGCAATATACTTCTCCGTCCCCTGCTGGCTGATACTGTCACTGATAGAGAAATAGGGATCATATTTGCTGTGTGAAAGATAGATATCGGTATTATCAAACAGCCTGGTCCGGCCGTTAATGCTGTAACCTTCACCGGTCTTGCCGTTACTAAAAGTATCCAGCTGGTTACTGAACGTTAACCCGCCGTCATAACTGCTGCTGCTGCCCAGCTGGGTCTCTTTACTGTGCCCGTAAAAAACGTTTACTGATGTATCTTCATTAATCTTTAATGTCGCGTCTCCGCTGTAAACTTCATAATTCGGCCCATCTTTCTGTTCCTGCACATAACTGCCCCCTACCCTTACGTGATGGCCGATCTGCTGGCTGGCCCGGCCGCCCCAGGCATTTTCACTGAGACCCGTACTTAAATATTCATAATCCACCACCAGGAATATCCGTTCACCCATTAACAGGTCATTACTGATAATACTGCTGTTGTAGCCCTGCTGTACGCTGTTTAAGGGCTTTTGCAGCAGGATCCGGCCCGTATCATAATCTATTTCATAATCTTTTTCTTCCGCCAGCGGGATACTGCTGATTGTACTTTTACTCAATCTATCCCGCACCTCTACCCGCAGTTTCTCACTGCCTTCAATCACATCCTGATGCCGCAAATAGTACAGACTGCCGCCCGTACCCACAAACTCATCATGGGCGGCCTGCTGCCGGCTGGCCGCGCCAAACCCCTTAATCACCGTCCAGGGATCACCGAACTTGGTCTTGCCCACACTGACATAATTTACTATCCCGCCGCTAAGTGTTCGCTCATAAATATTAAAGGGCATTTCCGTATTAAAACTGCCCCATTTAGCAAACGATTCGTCCCAGGCAATTAAAACAAAGGCCACATCCTGCGTATCCACTCCTTCATAATCCACCGTCGAGGCATCACCATAAACCGGATAATACTTATCCGGGTCAAGATTGGTAAAAAGATCTTTAGTGCGATAGCGCCCCCCCGGCAGCCGTTCCGTATCCACACAGGCCTTAACGAGATATTTACCCAATACTGTACCCTTTAGATAAAATGCCAACCGCCCGTCTACCCGCACCCCATCATCATAGCGGTCATCCTTATCCATCATCTTGATGTTACCGGAAGTATTGAGATTCCGCACCGTCCCTTCCCCCAAGGCCACAATGAAAAACTGAGATAAAACATTTTGAATTTTGGATTGTGATTTTTTGTCTACGGTTTCTTCCGGTCCGCGCCTGTCCGACGAAGCTTTAGCGTAGTCGGATTGGTCTGCTTCTAGGTCTGCGTTGGTCTGTGTTATCCCGAAATTGACCTTAGCAAGTAAGCCTTCCGTTATTTTAACAAAGTACGGATTTTCCGTCGTAAACTCCATATCCGGGGGCAGTGTTGCAGGATCAACTTTCAGCAAATGATTCTCTGCCGGAACGTCAGCGATATGATACTTGCCATCTTCGTCGGTTGTTACACATACCCCATACTCGGTATATATTTTCACTCCAGCAATACCAATTTCATCCCTCGCATCCTGCACACCGTTGCTGTTTAGGTCCCAAAATACTTTACCGATAATCGTTCCCCGAGTGAACAGCGGGTCCGCGGTAACTTCCACGCTGGCGCTGTCAATGTTACTGCTGCGGTTCTTACTGACAATATTTCGGGTATGGGCAGCGGCCTTGTAACGGCCCGGCGGGATTGCCGTACCCACCCGGAACTGATAGCTGACATTTACCGTACTCCGCTTTCTGATTGTGCCCAGATCAAACAACACCTTCCGGCCGGAAATTACCGGATCAACAAGCTGCCCAGACCCCCGATAAGTACTGCCGGAAACGTATTTAAACCCGTTCACAATTTCATCCGCTAGCTCCACATGGGTCACCGCTTCATACCAATGTTTATTTTCGATCTTCACGTTATAGGTAACAATCTCCCCATTCTGTACCCGTTTTTTGTTTACAGTTTTGGTTACCACCAGCCAGCCGCCGGGATCCATAGGGATATCGATGGTTAACGGATCACTGGCCGCCGCAAAATTCTCACCATGATCACCGGCCGCGACACTGCTGATGATCTGGGAGGGAAAACCAT
>CAZIXI010000083.1:0-12272 GCA_964543115.1 uncultured bacterium | reverse complement strand
CGAAGAAGAAGATATAATTTTAAGAAACGATAAGCTGCTATATGAAAACTTTATCCGCGGCAAGGAGCTGGGCGATGAAATAGACAGATTTTGGCGGTCGCTGACAAGAGAAGAAAAAGCGGTGATGGGATCTGGGCCGTTTTTCGCGATGCTTGAAAAACTTGTAGAGGTAGAAGAACAAAAAATGGCCGAAGGGCAAGATCCGACAATGGTTGAAAGCCATTTGCGTAGTAAAATAGTTACTCCGTATCTGCAGATGCGCAATTATGACTCATTCGGCGATGCCAAGAGTTTTGCCGGCGGTGTTGTGGGAGTGAGCCGGAAAGTGACATTCAGGGAGAAAGAAGTCTCCGGATTGAAAAGATGGCGTTCTCTTAAGAGGATTTATGGGGATTATGTAGAGACACCATTAACATGGATAGCGCTTGTTTCAGCGGTGCTTATTGCCGCCGGTTTTGCGCCCGCGGAAAGCGGAAATTTAGTCGCGTCAGCCGGAATGGGAGCGGTTCCGTTTATGTTTGGCCTGGCAAAAAAGAAAAGTAAGAAGAAAGAGAGGCATAAACAGAAAAAATCGGAGAAGAAGAAAAAGAAGAATAAAGCAAGGAAGAAGATAAAAAGGCGAAATTCTGAGCAGCCCGCTGATTACGAACCGAAGTTGTTTACTAAAATCTGGTCCTGCCGGAACCGTCTGTCTGCCGAAGTGAAACGGGATATTATGGCGAGGCTCCTTGAGGTTCAGGCGGAGTTGTGGGAAATGCTTAACAGCCAGGCCGTACAGGAGAATTTAATCAGAGAAAATGTTTTTACAAAAGAAGAGGTGATGTTACTGGTAGAGTTTTTTGCGGGGCGGGTGAGCTTAGAAAGCAAGATGAGTCCGAAAGATTTCTGGGGCGGCCTTTATTATCTGTTGTCCGTAAAGGGCCGGGGCAATGATCTTCGCACACCCGGAGTGGCCGAGGGCATTAGTTTATTGAAAAATGAAATGGCTGGGGGAAGGACTCTTCTAGAAAAGGTTGTTTTTACTTCAGATAGAACTGAGGGAAATGTCTGGGGGGGGGAGGTTTTAGTTTCAGTAGGAGCAAAAATGATAACAGAGATGCCGTGGCATTATGATTTAAGGGAATATAATGATCTGCCGCTTATTGTGATCAGAGATGCTGTCTTAGATATGTTGTTCAGAGATAATGGCATGATTCTTGGGCAACATTTAGAAAAGTTTTTGGAGCGAAAAGTAGATGTTGGTTCAGCAGTCGAATGGATCTGGCTGCATAGAGATGGCGATGGGGCGGAATCGGCGGTGTTTAAGGTGCAGGTTCGGTTGACGAGTGGTGAAGAGGTATGTTTTGGAATTATCAGCGCCAAAAATTCCCTTTTAGGCAGCCAGCTGGTGGATAATGATGCGCGGAATTTAATGTTGGTAAGAAATCTTTACGAGAGGTTCAACCGGGAAGAGGGAACAAATTTGCCGCCTGAAGTCTCGGAGGTCTATCACCGAGGATACGGCCAGTGTGTTTATCAGGACAGGATGAATCTAATTTCTATGTTTACTGTTGAATGGCTGGCCGATGAGTACGCGATATATTCTGATCTGGATAAGGGAGTAAGAGTAATATACAAGTGCACTTTCCCTCAATTGAGAGCGTTGGATGTTGCAGTATCAGAAAAGATCAGACAGAGAACAATTATGACAGCGGTTACTATATTTGAACTTACCGGTATCGATGAGCCCGGCGGGGAGAAAATAGCCAGAATGTATGATTTTAAGGGTGATATTGTGGCTGATGTGGACAAACAAGGAGAGGTTAAGACAATGTATTTGATCACCCTGCCGTATTTTATGAATGATCCTGATTCAGAGGCCGGCCGTTTGGGCGGTGACAGGAAAGGGATTAGGTATCTGCAGGAGCTGATCAGGCGGTATGGGTTGGAAAATGCTGCTCGGGAAGAAAGATATTTATTATTGTTGCTGCATCTGCTTAATATGGAAACAGATGCTGAAGTGATCAATGGAGATGGAGTGACGGAGTATTTCCTCTATAAAATTTATCCAGAGCCGGAAACTGTTTTTGCTGGGGTTACTGAAGCCCTTATCAGGATGTATGGCCGGGAAGAGGGAATTCAGCGAGCCCAGGATATATTCAAAAGGTTTGCGGAGAAAGAAACTGAATATCAGGAAGCGGCGAAAAGTTATCTGGTCGGGCTTGAGGGGAATAGAGAGAAGGATGAGGGGAAGAAGATTCCCGGATATATCGTGGCGATGTTGGCTCCAGCCGGCTTTTTAGCGGCGATGTGTGGTTTGCCAAAGCCTGCCTTTGCCGCCTGGACCCATGGCGGCTTCGAATTCTGGTCGAATCTTTGGACGGCAACGAATATGCTTTTGACCCTGATTTTTATGCCTGTATTGATTGTTTTGTGTGAATTGCTGCCGGAGAAATACCGCATATTTGAAGTTGATGAAGATAGCAGCTGGGACAGAAAAGCCTTACCCGCTCTAATGTTTGCCGTTGTGGTCGTTACAGGAGTTCTTCTCTTTAGCGGCAAAATGGGCCTGGAATTTCCTGTGATTATTGGTATCAGCCTTTATTACATTGCCAAGGTGTTTCTCGATGCTGGAGAGAAGGGGATAGCCAAGAAAAAATCTGTATTTTATCGGCCGGCTATCATAAGTTCTGGCCTGAGTCTGATTGCCTATTTTAACAGTAATGCCTTTTCCTGGTTTTTACGACCCTTAGAGGATTCGCTCCTGGTACTTATTCCCTGGTATTTAAATGATTTCCTGGCCGTGCCCCTGTTTGTTCTTTTTACCCCGATTTTGCTGCGAACCATAAGGAATATCGCTAATTGGGAAACAATACCGGCAAATAACTTTTCTGATTTTATTTCCGGCAAGGTGCCCGCGGATTCAACAGAGACCGCTAACCTGTTTCTGGATCCTCAGAAAGCCTTGTATCAAACCGCGTTTTTCTGGGCCGCGGCATTATCTGTAGTTTGTGAGTTTTTTGGCATAATGTCTACCAGTGATGTTTGGGATGTTGTAATGTATTTTGCCGGAGCGTTTATATTTGTTTCCGTTTTGACGGCGGTCTCCGATGGACCGGATAGAGAGGATTATCTTGAGGATAAGATCGTGGATTTAGAGGGAAAATATATTGGGAAGAGCACAATCTGTGTACCGACGGAGGAATTTGAAGAAGTGTATGCGGAATTAGCCAGACAGGGGGTAGAAACTGTTGTTACCGTAGATTGCCATAGTCCGGAATGTGATAATAGCGTCAATATCAGGCAAATCGGTCAGACACAGGTTTATACGTTTGATCATCACTTTCTGGATGAGGAGTTGAGGGAGCAGACAGCTACTTCATTGGTAGTTAATCATCTGAGTAACTTATCTCCGCGGGAGCGGGAAGAGTTGCTGCCGCGTCTGCAAACGGCTGTTTTTGTGCAGAATCATCTTGACCAGGATAACATTATTGCTCAGTGGATTATCCGTAATTGGGATACTCTGAATGAGAAGGAGCTGGATTATCTTCTTGCCCTGGTAGCATATTCTGATCATTTTGTCATGCCTCTCAGATACGCGCAAGATGAGCTGAAGTGTAGGGAACTCAAACTTTTTAACAGAATACTCTGGGCGATCATAAATAAAGAAAATGGGCTAGTTATGCCGTTTGACGATTTGTTAGCCAATTTTGCTGATCTTTTTTATTTAGCCTTTACTGAAGATATAACAGAAATGCCTGTGATTAGCAGTGGTGATTATTCGATTAATGTAGCTGAATTAGCGGATGATACGGAAAAGATTAAACGGCAAAAAATAGAAATAGATGCGCAGGGAATCGCAATGATGGTGGTGAATGAGGAAATGGATAATCATGATTTTTCTGGCTATTTAACTGAAAAGTATGATGACCGAGTGAAAGTGGCCATAAATGCTTATGTAGTGCCAGATGGATATAACGTGCGTATACGCTTGCTTGATCTTGCTAATGGTTTAGACCTGGCTAAGGCGTGGCGGGCCTTAAATAGAGAAGAGGGGAGGGATATCTGGCGAGGGAGAAGTGGCGCCCTTAGCTGCTATGGGCACGGGCCGTCCCGGCTAACGCCGGAGGTGATCAGGGAGGTTGTCCGGGACACTTTGTTCGCGCCGGTAAGTGCGCGGGGATTAGGGAAATTGCGCTCACCGGTGGCTGTTGGTAATCCTTATCGGGTGCAAAAATTGCTCTTGCATGAGCTATTGGAGATGATCGAGGATCAGAATATTGACAGACAGGCTGTTGTTGAGGCAATAGGGCAGGCCTTTGTGAAAATTGAAAAAGAGGATTCAACGGATTTATTGCTGCAGGATATTATTCGCAACCATGTCTATGAACAGTTGCTTAATAATCTTAATTCAGTGGTAGTGGCGGAAAATTATAGTAATTTGTTGCTTGAGAAAATGAGAGAGGTTAGAGGGAAAGGATTAGCGTCTTTAGAGAAATTTGCGCAAATATTAGGAGCGGCTGAAGTTCAGGCTGATTTAAGTACAGCGGTTAGGGTGCCGGTAAAGAGATTGAAACTTAAAAATACTCAGCGATTTGATCTAGCCGGCCAGCCGGCGGCAGAATTCCGCGAGATGGTGATGGCGGAAGTGGGAGGTCAAGTTAATGTTCATAATAATTTCATTCACAATCTAGGTGTTATTGCCAGCCGGAACAATATCCGGATCAGGGTGCAGTTCCCGGGAATGACAAAACCGGTAACCACTTCGATTCTTCACACTTTGTTTTATGCCTTGGCCCTGCATGAAGCTTGGGGACATTTACAGCCTGATCTTTCCTTGGATCCGGATGAACAGAATGCCTTAATGAGCAGCGGGAGGAAATACCGCACACTTAATTTAGCGGTTTTATTCTGGTATTTTAATTTTTTCAGCAGCCGCCGGACCGATTATAACGAAAGTGAAATTGTTGAGAAAATGGAGGAGTTTTTTGATCCGGAGTTTAATCCCGAGTTGAAGTGGCTTGAGCAGAAGACAAAACGAAGAATAATTGCCATTGTCTGGGCGGTACAGAAGGCCTGGCAGACGGACAAAAAGGTAATTGGATTCAGGATAAATGAGATACATCCCGGTGGCGAGAAACCGAAAAGCGTGCGTCGGGAGTCAGTGTTAGAAGATATTGCCGGATTGGGATTGCCAGAAATGGAAGTTGGCAGAATATTGGAATTAGTAAAACAATTTTCTAAATCAGGGCCGGAACAGGATCTGTATCTTGCGGAAAAGTTGTTGGCTTGGGCGCGGTATGGAGGTAAGCGTACATTAAGTTATCGGCAGACAGAGGCCTATTATGAATTTCAGCTGAGTTTAAGAAGGGCGCTTGAATATTTGAAAAAAGGTAAAATTAAGGACGCCAACGAATTGTATCAACAAATGCAGAAAATTGATCCCCGCGGCAGTATTGGAATAGCTACGGAATTCAGTGGTGAGCTTAATTGTCTTCTGCGGCAGATATTTTACTTTTATGATTTTGCTCAATCTGACCGGAAACAGCAGCTAAGGATAATGAAAGAGTTATTGGCTGAAGAGGAAGAGCGCAAGAAAAAGGTGATGGATCTTGGCGCCAACGAAATGCGGCTGGCCAATTATGAAAGGGAGGCGGCAGGTAAAGATGTTTTTCCTTATTTGTTTTATCCCCTCGATAAATTGGAAGGTTGCCGGGGAATATTGCAGCTTTTGGGCCGGGAATTTCCCGTGGAATTACATGGCAGAATCAGGGCCCTGAGGGATTTTATTAAAAAAAGAGATGATGGTCTGTATCGGGAAACGGAGAAATGCTTACAAGCCGGGGATATTGCTGGGGCAAAAAGATATGTTAGCAGGATCAGAAACTGTAATATCAGGGCACAGGTTCTGGGTAGGTTGCACCTGGAAATGGTAAAGTTAGTAGAAGGAGAGACAAAAAGTAGATTGATTCATCTGCCTCTTTATTTGTGGCGGGGGTTTAGGCAGAAATTGACAGCGGCCCTGGCTGCTGGTGAAATATCGCCGGCGGTATATGAACTGGCAGTCATAGAAGGGCAGGGAATCGGCAGGCTTGAAGATGACTTGATTATTATCGAAGAAGAAATAATTCCTTTATTAGTGGATTTTCTTAATGATGTTTTACCGAAAACAAAGAGGGAAAGGCTCACCCCGGAAGATGTGATTGAATATATCAGTTATCATGAAGAGACGCATTCATTAATTCAAAGGAATTTTCTGTCGAAGATCGGTGAAATGTTTACGCTAGAGGACGAATTGGGTATGTTTCCTGAATATAATCAGGCGCTTGAAGAAATGAAGGAATGGTTTATAAATAATTATGGTGAGCAATACAAGGAAGAGAGGATTTGTCTGGAAGAGATGGTGGTGACCTATATTACGGAAAGGGATTTATTGGGCCGGGAAAATATACTCTTGCGGGACAAAACCCGGCCGCGGAAAGCACTGATGCCGGTTTCCTCTATTTTTAGGCCGCACTTTGAGTATTTGAGGTTGATGGTGAATCAATGCCGGCTGGCAGAATATATTGAGACTGTCCAGGCCCGGAACGAGGATATTGACCGTGATTATGTGGGAAAACTTGCTGGTATCCTTAAAGGAATTATCAATAACCGCAGCAAGAGAAGGAAGATACTCGATTATGGTTTTTTAACTGAGGAGGAGATAGAGGTGATTTCCCTGGATACAATATCGGCACAGCTCTTATTGCTTGAAGATTCACCGACAGCCGGAATGGAAGTTGATGCCCTGAGCAGAAAGTTCAGGCTATTTGAGGAGAGGATGCTCACAGCCGGCAAGAAGAAGGATTTAACCAATTTAACACTTTGGCTCAAAAGATATGCTTTTTTGATATTCATGTTGCAGAAACACTTTCGTGAAGATGAGGCGTTAACACATATCAATGCTTTTGAAAAAATCTGTCTTGAATATCAGAATAGATTGAGGTTTGATCCAGCGGAACTAAGAAAGTTGCCGCAATGGTACGCGAAGGTGGTTTATTTTCTTAAGGGCAGGAGCCTGGTTCCACTTGGCGCGGAACTGGAATGGGAGATGAAAGGGACGGGAATGCCGCTGTTGGTAGAAGGGCAACACTGTTTGGAGAATTGGATAAAATATGTTGATTGTCTTGGGCTGCAAGAAGAGACAACAGTTGATGCCGCAAATTTTTTCATTGGCTGGACTTATTTCATTATTCATGAATATGAGAAAGCTGGTGAGCGTTTCGCGGGCACAAGGATGGAAAGATATGCTCCGCTATCCAATATCTTTAAGTTGGCTAGTAGTGTGTGTGTGAACTTAGAAAAGGGGGACTTTGCGCTGGTCCATGCTGATCTGGCAGCCTGTATTGCTATTATGAAAATTAACAAGGAAAACATGGAAATGGGGCTGGATTCGCTTGCCGAGGCTTTATGTTATCTCCAAGAAGATAGGCAAGAGTTGCTCTGCAAACAACTATTTCCATTACTGGATGAGAAGACGATAATCAAGTTTCTTTATTACCTGCTCAGTTATGGCTTGGGTGTTAAGGAAATGTTACTGCTTTATGTTAATTTAGCGGGGAAAATGGAAGTTGTCAGCATCCTCAGTTTATTAGACAAAATCTGCCATTTTGATTCTATTCATCGCGCTGAGAAAAAGCCTGAGACTTTTTCCTTGGCTAGTGTTAACGCCAGGTTTGATCCGGTCTATCTGAAACAGGAAGCAATGGCGGAGATTGAGGAGTATGCGCGAAGATCTTTAAAAGAAATGAGAAAAGATAGCCTAATAATGATTAAGGAAGAGGATTTCAGCAGTGATTTGTTGCGCAAACTGCTAGGGGAAAAGAAGCAGCAGCTGAAAAGCGAACTAGAGGGTGCATGCCGGGAAAGAGGGCTGACTGCCGGAGCGATAGAAAAGTTGTGGCAGGGATATGAGGCTAAGCCGGATTATGAAAAACTTCTGGCGGATGTAGACAGGATAAAAAGCATGGTGCATAGCGGTGTGGCAGGAATTCGTTCCGCCTATGGCAGGATGCTGGTGTTTTCTGAAGAAGAGGAAGTAGAGTTGCTGAATGATTTCTTCCTGGATCAGGGAGCGCCAGGAAGAGAGGAGTGGGTAAACAAGAAGATAGAAGAAGTTGTCAGAGGTAAAATTAGCGCGCTTTTAAAAAAGTTAAGTGTCCTGGGTGTAGAAATATCATATGAGTGGGATAATGCTAAAGATGTGGAAGAAAATAGAAGTTTATTAGCCGGAGAACTGGCCAGCGTGTCTGAAACGATCACAGAGGAGACCGGGGAGTATCTGGACCTGGCCGAATCAAATCTGGCAGACTTGAACATTAAGGATGCGGAAGAAATGATTTTATGGGCGGAAGAGAATATTCTAAAGTTGAGGGGCACAGCCGTATTGCTTGCTCAGGGAATAACAGCTATAGAAGAAAGGCAGGACCGGCTAGAAGACCTTTGCGGGCGGACGCGGGAAGTGTTGAAAGAGTTTGCCAGGACAGAAAAAAACCCCGTTTTGATTCAACGGGAAAGGAGGTATGAGGCTCTTTTGTCTGCGGTTAAAGTCGCGAATTATCCTGAGGCGTTGGCCGGAAAAATAACGGAAGCTCAGCGGAAAGTAGTTGAGGAAATAGCAATAATGCGGGCGTTTATAAGCGAAGAATACAGCCGGTTGCTGGAGGAATATGGTTTGTCAGCTGATGAGATAGATTCTTGGCAAGTGGATGTTTTTCTGGGCGATCTGAATGAGGAGGGGCTTAAAAGATATTTGAAAAGTTTTGCCCTTAGCAAATGCCGCCGCCGGCTGCGGTATTTGGAAGGGAAGGTAAGAGTGTTGGAAAAAAGTGAGTTAAGTGAAGAAACTATTATGGCCGTCGGACGGGAAATTGCAGAAGTAAGAAGTATGATTCCGGCACAGATCCGGCCGGATTTAAGCGCTGAATATTCTTCCCTGGAGGAGGAATTTAGTAATCTGCGGCTGCTTTTTGGCAGATTTAAGATTCTCCAGAGAAGATTTCCCGAATTTGGCGCTAAAAGGTTAACTAACATCCTCAGAAGGCATAAGGACAAAAATGCCGATTTTGTAACCGCGCTGATATTGAGCGATTCGAGTCTAAGGAAGAGCGGTGTTGTTAAGGTAGATCCTTTAAACAGGGCGGTTTATACGGATAATTTGTTGCTGCTGGATTTAGCGCAGATGGACGCGGGCAATGTGCGTTCGGTGTTCATAACAATAAAAATAGAGCATATCAAAATCAGAGATTTCAGTGATTTAGTAGTGATCAATGCCGATAAAAAGACGGAAGGAGAAAAGTCCGCTATTCTTAAAATGATGTTATATAACCTGCTGAGGCTAAGAGATCAGCGTGAACTGTCAATCAGTATAGACGGCCGGCCCTGGAATGTTTGGGCCGGGTTGTGTTATTACCGGAGCGCTGATCGTGAGTTGGTAGAGGATTGTCAGGCCTATATTAAGGCCAATGTGCGCAATGAGTATTTGAGTGAGGTGGTTCTTTTGGGGCTTGGCAATGCCGTCTATTGTGTTTCCGCGGGATATGTGGATGTCTGGATTATAGAAGATATGGATAAGGTTATCCATGTAAGGCTGATCCGGGATGAAGACAGCTTCACGCTGGAATCGGTAAATCCAGGCAAAGATTTTGCTGACTTTTTTAGCTTTGTTGAAAAAGATACGGTTGCGCTGCCTGTCGCCCGGGCGGTTACAAGGGGGGAGAATTTATCCGATATTGATATGTGTGTTTAATAATGATCAGAAACGAAGTCCAAAATATGGAAACCCGGCAAAAGAAAAGAAAAAAAATATGGTTAAGATTAATTGCTTTTATAATAGTAATTGCTTACGTATGTCAGAATGCCGCCTGGGTTCAGGCGCAAGCTCTTTATAAAAACATTGCGCCTGAATCTCTTTTTGAAACCGAAACTATAGCTGGAAACGTTGACGGCAGAAAGCTTATTGTGCTATCGGATATACACGATAATAATGCTATTCTGGAGCATGTATTAAATAAGTATCCTTCAAGTAAGGTAATCTTTAATGGGGACCTTATTGGAGATGGGATTACTGTTGCTGAAAGGGTTTTTTTGGATGGCGGACTTATCGATAAAGGTAAGGCAGTTGGTGTGTTGGGTAATCATGAAATTGCATTTTTGGATGTTATCCTAGGTAAAGGGGTATTTTTCGAGAATTGGTATAGAGATTATGATGGTAAGGGTGTATTGCAGGGCATTAATGCAAATGAAATAATACATTTATGTGAAGCAGGCAGATGGGAACAGGCGCTTAGTGAATTAAAACAGAAAGAAAGGCTTAGGATCCTTGCTGGGGCCATAATTAAAAAAGGGAAGGTCTTTCATGTAGCAGAAGGAACACTGTTTCTACATACAGGTTTTTCCGGTATTCCTTATTTTAGAAAAAAGAGGAAAAGATGCTATGGTATAAACGCACTAAAAAAGATAGAAGAGGACTTGCGTTCAGGAAAGCTGAAATACGCAAATGTCCTAATTCCTTTTTTCAGTGATTCTCCGCCAATTGAACATAGACGCAGTATATCCAGGAAACTTAACAAATTAGGGGTTAAGCGAGTTGTATTTGGACACCAGCATGGCGGGCTTAGATTAGTTGGAGAAAGGATAATAGTATTAGGAGAACCTGAAAACCATGGGGCTTTTCTCATTATAGATAACGGAAAGTACAGCTATGCAGATAGAAGCGGAAAAGTACATCCCCTGAATATTAATCTAATCAAAGGATTCCATAAGTATTTCAAAACTAAAAAATTATTTCTACCGCCGTATATAACGGGTAAAATCTTCCTGGGATTTAAAAATATATCTAACGCGATATTTCCATTATTGCCAAAAAAAGAAGAAGAACTATTGCGGGGAGATAGTCTCTATAGAGAGATAATAGCTGAATTTAGCCATTTTAATCCAGATTTTAAGGGGTATATAGATTTTAATAAAGATTCTATAAAGATTTATTCAGATAAACGCGGAAACAGTTTCTTTTCCATAGACATTGAACTCATTCAGTACGACGAAAAATTACCAAAAAGAATAATTTTCTATGATCCCTCTAGGCTTCCCTGGCAATTTTTAAAAGAAAAATGCGGTACCTGGACTAAAAATGACGAAGAGTATGCAAAAAGGGGATTCTGGATAGTAGATGCTAAACCTTATCATTCCCCAGATGATCTTGATGTATCAGTAGGAGAAAACTCAGAAGCTGAAAAAGGTGATGGAAGTACTTCTGGCGCATTAAAATCTCCAGGGCCTCTACTGGCTGAAGCTACTTTAGAGGAGTTTAAGGATAAGGAAAGAGAGTGGAGAAAACAGATTTTAAGAAAAGGGAGCAAACTAGAAAAATATAGAATAGAGATAAATACCGCGGCTGGTAAAAAGAAGCCGGTTGTTGTCCAGGCTAAGGTATTTCAGGTAGAGAATCTGCCTGAGGGGGTGCCGGCCTGGCAATTTAGGGAACAGGAGGGGAATTTTAGTAGTCCTTTAATTATTGTCACGCGTGATCCGCCGGAGGAGATCCCTTATCTAGATGAACTCCTCTATCACGAAGACCGTGAGGCCCTGTGGCTCAGCCAGGGGCTTTCCAGAAGAGAGGCGCATGTCCTTGCTTCCGCGGAACAGGTGCTGGCCTTTAGGGGAAAAGGTACACTTAGTCCCTTCCACCAAAGCCGGCTTAAAGATATGTCTGTTGAAGAATTGCGGAAGATCATTGAAGAAGATAGAAGTTATCATTATGAAATAATCCATAAATATTTAGTCCCGTTGCGGGGGCCGGAGATTATAGAAGAGCTTAATTTGTATGAGAATCTCTTCTGCGTCAAAGCAAGTGAGGCGTTGGGTATAATGGGGAACTGGATCCCTCGGGTTAAGTTTTACCCTACAGATAGAGATCCCTTCTTTGTTGTGGATTTTATCGGTATCAATAAAAATGCGGGCATAGTTTGTAAAAATGTTTATATTAGAGCAAAGCGGTTATCTGATTATCAAAAAAACAGGATTAGGCAGAATGTCGCGCAAAAGTTTATTGGAGAAGCAGAAGAGATAAAAGATATTGCCATACGGGAGCATACACTAAGAATACTTAATCATGTTCTTGCGAATTTGGAGGATATATGGCTGCTAAGCGGCAATCAGTTTATGCAGATATATGGAGACAGGAATTGTATTGGTGTGGCAGAGAGGCTTTTTAGTTCTGCGGTAGGCTTGGTGGCTTTGTTTCATGGGGCGGG
>CAZIXI010000082.1:0-12385 GCA_964543115.1 uncultured bacterium | reverse complement strand
CGGAGACCATTAAATTGCTGGAAAACACATTCCGCACGGTAAATATCGCCCTGGTGGATGAAGTGGCCCTAATGTGTCATCGGATGGGTATCGATATTTGGGAAGTGATCCGCGGCGCGGCAACAAAGCCATTTGGCTTTTTACCATTTTATCCCGGACCGGGAGTTGGCGGGGCCTGCCTGCCCAAAGATCCCCTCTATCTCAATTGGCGCTCCCGCCAGTATAATATCCAATCCGCCATGCCCCAATACGTGGTAAGCCGCCTGCGGGAAGCAATCGGTAAGGCATTGCAAGGGAAAAAGATACTTATTTTAGGTGTTGCCTACAAAGCGGATGTTGCCGATACCCGTGATTCTCCCGCCCTGGAGATAATTAATTTACTCCGGCAAAAAAGAGCACAGGTTTCCTACAATGATCCTTATGTCTCCAAGATAAAAATAGTCCAAAAGACATATCATTCCATGAAATTGTCCCCATCATTATTACGGAAAATGGACGCTTTAGTAATAGTCACTGCCCATAGCAGCTATAATCTTACGCAAATTGTTAATAATTCCGCGTTATTATTTGATACGCGCGGAGTAACCTGGGAGAGGTTTAGGGAAAAAGGTAATGTAATCAGGTTATAAACTATTAGTTGTATTTTTTAGTCAGGAATATGCAAATACCATTACTTGATCTCAAACTCCAGTATCAACAAATAAGAGAGGAAGTAACCGAAACCCTCCAAGAAGTGCTTAATTCCCAGCAGTTTATTCTGGGCCCTAAAGTTGCCGCACTGGAACAGCAGCTAGCGGAGTATCTGGGGGCAGAGTTTGCCATTGGAGTTTCATCAGGTACGGATGCCCTGCTGGTATCATTGATGGCGTTGGGGATCGGCCCCGGTGATGAAGTTATCACCACCCCCTATTCATTTTTTGCTACCGCCGGTGTAATTGCCCGTCTGAGTGCGCGGCCGGTCTTTGTGGATATTGAGCCGCAGAGCTGTAATATTTCCCCGGAGAGACTGAAAGAATGTTTGCAGGCGGGAGGTAAAAAAAAATATAAGGCTTTGATTCCTGTTCATCTTTTCGGTCAGTGCGCGGCGATGGATCCATTGATGGAGTTGGCAGCGGAATATGAATTGCCGGTCATTGAAGATGCCGCTCAGTCACTTGGCGCAAGTTACAAAAACAGGCCGGCAGGGACAATAGGAAATGCTGGTTGCTTTTCATTTTTCCCGTCAAAAAATCTGGGTGGTTTCGGCGACGGGGGAATGGTAGTGACCAATGATGCCGATTTTGCCGCGAAGGTAAGATCTCTGCGGGTTCACGGAGAAGATACAAGATATCATCATAGGTTTGTGGGCGGTAATTTTCGTCTGGATGCCCTGCAGGCGGCGATATTGTTGGTTAAATTCAAGTATCTGGATAATTGGAACCGCAAAAGGCAGAAAAACGCCCAAACATATCAACGGCTTTTTAAAGACCATAAGCTTACGGAACTGGTGAAATTACCAGAGACCAGTTCCGGGAATTTCCATATTTTCAATCAATATGTCATCCGGGTGCCGGACAGGGACAAGTTAGCGCAGTTCCTGAGAGACCAGGGGATAGCCACAGCGGTCTATTATCCCGTACCCCTGCACCTCCAGGAGTGTTTTTTATTTCTGGGTTACAAATGCGCTGACTTTCCTGAGGCCGAACATGCTGCTGCCGAAACACTTGCCTTGCCGGTGTATCCGGAGCTGACTCCCGAAGAGCAAAAATATGTTGTACTCAAGATTAAAGAATTTTTTAGAGACTTTAAGCGTTGACGGGGGCAGGCAAAGCAGATACAATTTAATTTTATTTTTTACGAGGAGGATAATATGGAAGAACAACAAACCCACTTGCGCGATTATGTGAATATTATTACTAAAAGGAAATGGTGGGCCATAGCGACATTCCTGCTGTTTGTTGCTGCCGGGTTATGGGTATCAATATTCAGGACCCCTAATATCGATCTGTACGAAGTATCTGCTATGGTTCGTGCCGGCTCCATTGAAGGTGTTATTATGACCACCGATGAGGCCAAGGTAATAATGCGGAGTAACGCTATTTTAGAATCCTTGCGTAAAAAACAGGATTTGGATATGTCTATTAGTGGATTAAGAAATGCCATCAGTATAGGTGTTTTTGATAAGACGGATTTTCTCTCAATTGGAGCGACTACGAGAAATCCGCAAGCGGCCGAGAAGATATGTGCGGGGCTTTGTGCAGAGTATATTGCATATGGCAATAATTTGTATGAAAAGCAAGAAGCGTTAGTTAAAGGAAAATATGATATCTTAAAAAAGCAAATCAGTGAAATGGAGAATGCTTTAAAAGAGGATGAAGAATTATATAGCAAGATGATGCAAATAATATATAACATAACTGATGAAAGACAGAAATTATCCGGAGAAAATTTGGGACTCATTAGTCAAGAAATCGAGAATACAGAAAAAGAGATTGATAATATTGAAAAGCAGATTTCAAGAATAACGGAACCAGTTGAAGATAAAACATCTCAGCTTGCGCTTTTGCAAAATACTATTGCTGATTATAAGCTGTATTTAGTTAATCTTAAGCAAGTGAAGCAGGAAATAACAATGAATGTGATTACCTTGCAGAATAGTGCGAAAGTGAATTTACCGTCAATCGGTATAAGCGGAAATATGCATTCACAAGCAGAAAAAGTACAGCGTAAGATTGAATCGTACGAGAGTGGTCTTAAGAATCTACAGAATAAAAAATACGATATGGAAAAAATATTTTTGACTGCCAGAAACTTTACCATTATTAACCCGCCTGGTGGAGTAAGGCGCATTCCGCGGACTGATAAGAAAAAAGTGGTTATGGTTATGAGTGTACTGGGCTTAATTTTTGGTCTTTTTCTGGTGTTTTTTATTGACTATTGGCAAGGCTATAAAAAAGAGTCAACCGTTTAAGATAGAGAGTGTTATGAAGCACAACGTGATGACCAGAGCGAAGCGCGTAGTTTTAGGCAAGTCATTTTACTAAGAGGCGCAATTTTGATGAGATAATGTCAATTATATATATTGTTACAAAAATTATTATGATTATAGCAGAAACTTCTTTATATTGAAACATCCTGAATGACGATTGGAGGAGATATCCGATCCCGCCCGCCCCAACTATCCCCAACATCGTTGCCATCCGTATATTACGATCGAGAATATATAGAGAGAATCCGACAAATGATGGAACAATTTGCGGGATAATAGCAAACATTACTATTTGGTAGCGGTTAGCGCCGGTTGCCTCCAGGGCCTCAATCGGCCCGGTATCTACATGTTCCATTTCCTCGGCGTAGAATTTAGCAAGAAATCCCATTGTGTGGAATCCCAGGGCTAATATTCCCGGAAGTGCCCCAAAGCCAACGGCAATCACGAGAATCATCGCCATAATAAATTCAGGAATCGCGCGAAAGAATATTGTAATAGTTCTTGCCAGATAATAAATTAGCCAATGTGGAGCAATATTTTTGGCAGAAAAGAGGCCAATGGGGATTGCCAGAAATATTGCTAGAATTGTACCCAGTATCCCGATTTCAATGGTTTCTAACATGGCAAAGATTAGTTTTCCGGAGTGAGAGAAATCCGGAGGTAACATCCGCCCCAGGAGATCAACCATGTATTTTGCGCTATTACTGATGGCTTTCAGTGGATTTATTCCTAAGTGGATAGTGATTAAAGTAGTCAGCAAAACAAAAACGCCAATAGATATCAGGGTCCGCCAGCCCCATTGACGTTTCAGGTAAGAAGCAAAAAAATCCGCCCTTGCCGCTGCTTGAGTTTCATATTTGATGATATCCTTTCCATAGCCACTTACCCTACCGTGTTGATGGGCATTGAGTACCGCGTCTTTCAGTTTTGAACGAATTTGTGTTGGTAAAGCCTTAGAATAGACAAGGGGGGCTCCAGGGATGGCCGGTGAAGTATGAATAATCTTAAGTTCCTGGCGGTTTATCAGATCTTTTGCCAGAAGATTATCATAATTAATTTCACTGATCGCGGCTACATCACTTGTGCCGGAAATAACCGAAGTTACAGATCCTTCGTGACTTCCGCTATAAAATACCTTTTGAAAATTGGCTGGGATTTCCGGATTTAGACCATGTTTAATCAGCTCGTGCCGGGGGATAAGGTCACCGCTGGTTGATCCGCGTTGGCTCAAAACCAGACGTTTTCCCCTAAGATCAGAGAGTGAGTTAATTTCAGAATCAGCACGGGTCAAGAAAATAGTGCGGTAGGTCGAACGATGTTCTTTCCCTCTGACGGCCACAGCGAAAGCCTCGATATTTGCTTCGTGGGCCCCTTCCAGATAAGCCTCTGGTCCCAGCCAGCCTATCTGGGCCGCTCCGGACTTCAAGGATTCGGTGGCATCCTTATAGGTAGGAGATTCTTCGATAATAATCTTAAATTTAGTGATTTCTTCCACGGTAGTGATAAGATTATGAAATTGCTTTTTCATCTGCCCTTTGATTGCTGGAACAACCACCATTTTGAGTTGAACAGATTTATCTTTATTTATTAATTTATCCAATATTCTCATATTCTTATCTATATTCACTCCAGGTGATAAGCTGTTCATTACCGTAGGGCTCTGATTCCAGGCCAAAGAACATTCCCTGTTCGTGGGTGCGATACATCTTCCGAATATAGTCAACTGTTAGTTCTTTAGTGGGTTCATCCATTACTATCTTACCTGCAGAAAGGCCTAATATCCGATGAGAGAAACGTAAGGCAAAATCAACCTGATGGAGGCTGCAAAGCACCGTAATGTTATCGTCCGAACTAATTTCTTTTAAGAGAGAAAGAATATTGTAGGCAATCATCGGATCCAGGCTGGCGATGGGCTCATCAGCTAAGAGCACCTTTGGTTTCTGCATCAGGGCCCTGGCAATTCCTACACGTTGCTGCTGCCCTCCTGAAAGCTTATCTGCCCGTTGATATGCCTTGTCTAGAAGTCCAACCCGGTCAATTACCTCTAAGGCTTTTAAGCGCAATGACTTTGGAAATAGATAGATCCCTGAATACCATTTCTGTTGTGAGGCAAGACTACCGGACAATACATTGTTGATAACAGAAAGATTACCAACAAGATTAAATTGCTGAAAGATCATTCCCACATCGCATCTAATAGTTTGCAGATTTTGTGGTATTACATCAATATTGTTCACTCTTACAGTGCCTGAGGACAGCGGAACAAGCCCATTAACTGTGCGCAATAGGGTTGTTTTGCCGGAGCCGCTCGGGCCAAGAATACAGACAAATTCCCCTTGCTCTATTCTGGCTGATATACCTTCAAGAGCAACGGTAATACCATCAAAAGTCTTAGCTGCTTCTCTAAACTCGATCAATCTTCTGCCCCCATCATCTTGTTCATCTTACGCAGTTCATCAAAATCCTTATCCTCTACGGATATATATTTTTCCATAGACCCTCCGTAACCGCCTATTACACCATGATTATGGGCCTGTAACACAGCAGCTTTAATGTTAGTTCTAACCTCCTCAGGAAGTTTTTTTGAATACGCTAAAGGCGGCGGCGCGACATAGGCTGAATGGATTATGCGAACATCATCCGGATTCAATGTGCCGTCTTTAACTCTGGCGTTGAAGTTTCTGGAGCTTACTCCCGCTAAATCCGCATGCTTATTTATTACTGCCATAATGGCGGCATCATGGCTACCCGCGTATTGGACAAACTTAAAATGTTCTTTATTATTTGTATCTAACCCTATCTTTTTAAGTTCATAGCGGGGAACCAGATCGCCGCTGGTAGAGCCAATGTGATTTAAAGCCAGGCCTTTTCCCAGTAGTTGTTCTTTGGTGTATTTTGTAATCGGGCTGTCTTTTGGCACAATAAAGTACACATTGTAGCTGGCGGATGTTTTGCCTTGAGGAATACCGGCCGCGAAAGCTTCGGCCGCGGCAAGTTCAGCGGCTAGAATATATGTTTTGGCGCCAAACCAGGCCATATCCGCCCGGCCCGCCCGCATGGCTTCAACCGCGGCATTGTAATCACTAACGTCAATCTTTGTTATTGTATACCCGGTAATCTGTTCTACAATCCTTAATAAGCTGTCAAATTCGCCGGACTGTGCCTTTTCGCTCGCCGGAACAAAAACCATTGTCAGATCGACGCTTTCTTCCTTTGCTGCCTGTAGGTGCAGGCCAAACGCCAGGAAGAAAAGACAAAAAATTAATATACAGACTTTTTTCATTTCCAATCCTCCTTTTGAAATAAACGTATCTTTTAACCGAGAAAACGGAACATAAACTTAAGCGCTTAAAATACTACTTTAAGTTTTGTCCCAATAACATTGTAACTTGTCCAATCATCATCGCTTTCCGTTGCCTGCCACAGGTAAAATACGTTTCCTTTCAGATGCTCTAGTTTAAACAAATGTCCGATCCCTAAGCCCACATACAGTCTGTTCCGATAGATTCCGCTTTTGCCCTCTTCCAGAAATATTTCGTCGGCAAGATAAGGTGTTATTTCCCATTCGGTCCATTTTACCGGAGCTTTAACGGTGGTTTTATTCCTGAAACGCCATTTATCTTCTTCTGTCTCAAAGTGTCTGTATTCAATCCTGGATCTATTGGAGATTTTCCAATCCGCCAACTTAAAACTAATTGTTCCGTTGATGTGAGGTTTTTCTTCTGTCATCCAGCCGTCAGTCTCTTTCTCCCAGGCCTGGCGGTAATTTAGGCCCAAAGTAAACCAGGGAACAAATAGCTTTTTAAATGCCAGCCCGACATCAACATGCTGATAGTATAATTCACTTGCGCCATCCCCAAATCTCCACTCACCTTCTATGTTAGCATTAAGACTGTCTAACCTGGCGCTTCCGACATCAATAAGTTTTCCGCCAATACTCTCTGTGTTCCAATACTGCCAATCACCGTCTTCATAGCTATAACCATTAAACGGCACTACCAACCAACTCATGATGATTAGAGACGCAAATACTTTTTTCATTAAATACCTCCTGTAAATATGTTCAATTAAAAAAAATCAATACACCTAAAGTCCATGCCTGGTTAAAATTATCTATACATTACCTCCGTTGTTATTCCTTAAATTCATTTAAGGCCTTTTCATAATCACTGACAGTATCTATTTCTCTCCACCCCCTCTCGATAATCACACAATTTATATCAACACCCATATCAACCATATCCTGAATCATATCTGTAAGATACGCCTTTTCAAAAGTGGCCGCCCGGATGAATGGTTTATCCCAGAAAAGCTGTTTTGCCCTGTGGAAATGACGTTTGAATATATCCGCGCCCCGCTTAGTGAGTTTCATCATGCCGATGAATTCACCATGAACATCGGTTTTTCTTGTCAGGATTTTTCCTATACTAACGACTTTATTGTTGGAGTCAAAAATAACATTTTCCGCTTCCTGGACAGGATGATCTTTACGGCCTTTGTAATAGCCTCTCCAGTCTATATCCACAACGATTGAAATATCATGTTTTGATTCCAGCAGTCTAGAAACAACATTGTTTTCATAAAGGATATCCGAATAAGAAAATATTACTTCATTATCCATTTCTGGCTCTGCATACATTAAGGAATTCAGAATATTGTTATGTTCATACCTGTCATTTGTATAATAGGTAATGTCAGGATAGTTTATTTTCTCTTTTCTATATCCCTTTATAACAGAAATATTAGAAATTCCATTTGTTTTTAGTGTTCCTATTTGCTGTTGCAATAAAGTTTTCCCGCCAAATTTAAGCAGGCATTTAGGCACATCTTCAGTATAGTGCTTCATCCTCGCGCCTTTTCCGGCAGCTATAATTATCGCCTTCACCTCGTCCCCCTTTATGGTTTGCGTTAACTTTTTAATCTGACTGTTATCTAAGCCATGTTTTTTAATCATCCGTAAAAGTTTTACTGTTTCACTGTTGTTCCTGATTACGTCTTGTACGTCAATAGGTATCTTATTTGAATCTTTACCAGCAAGATCGTATAAATACTCAAGGTTGCCTTCGAGGGTACTAGCTATTTTGATTATGATCTTTTTACTTGGCGCGTTTCTTTTCCCTTTTTCTATGTCGTTTAGGTATGAAGCAGACACACCGATATTTCTGGCCAATTCCCGTTGGCCGATATTTCTTGTTGTCCTTAATTTTTTTATATAGCTTCCTATTTTCATTTGTTCATATGTTCGCTGACAGGTTAACAATAAGAATTATCTCAATATTGGTTAATTATGTCAATCTAAAAGCATTTTTTTTCTCATGGATCAGTTTTCTGAAAAATGCTGCCGGAGTTGAGCACAGCGTTATGTGCTTGTCAGTGAAAGAGATGAGCGTGATGGATAAAGTTATAAGAAATGGCAAAAAGAAGCAAAAAATAATATCGAATTATTTTACTGACGAATTATTTATTAGCAGTTTTTTCCAATTTATGGGGAAGAGATAACTTAATATGAGCAAAATTTAAGATTTCCTCTACGGCCCTATCTATTGCTTTTCCATCAGGACGGTAAAGAAGTTTAGTAATCAGATTTTGTCTCTGTTGCGAAAATCTTTCCGGGTGACTGAAGGAATCGTCAATTGCATTGATTAATTCGCCGGGGGTATTCACGACATGTCCAACCCTGAAATTTTTAGGCATATCGGCACCGTTCCAGGCATCCAGCTTTTCGTCAGGATCTATGTAAATAATCGGGCGATCGAGAACCATAAATTCTGTAATAATGCCCGACAGGTCGCTTAACAAAATATCTGTAATCCATAGAAATGGATTAGGGTCTGCTAGAAACCCCGATGTCTCCTTAGTCAGCCATACCACACCATACTTATTAGCTATATCAATTACTTCCTTATTATTGACATGAAAAGACAAGCTGTGAAGTTTCACGATAAAATTTAATTCCCTTTCTTTCACTTCGCGGCATAACTTTTCAAACACCTCAACTTCATGGCCAAACCATCTCGCAAAAAACGTTTCGTTACCATAACCCCATCCCCATGTTGGCGCGTACATTACGGTTTTACGGCCGGGGTCCAAGCCGAGACTATTCATTATCTCTTTTCTGTCAAATACGTCATTGAAAAAATCATCTACACGCGGCCAACCCACGACTTTTAAGCGATGCCAATCTTTTTCTTTCAAATTTAATCTTTTTATAAGTTCACTTTTGTGGTATTCACCAGGCAAAAGAAGAAGATCATATTCTAATACAGGCGTATAAAAAAAGTGTTTTTTAATAGGCAATGAATGAAACGCTTGTACCCAAAGGGCATTTTTGGGAGCATAATTTAGCTTATTCAAATCCTCTGCAATCCATAAGTCTGGATGAATCATTTCCGCAAGTATATTTTCGCTTTGTCCAGGGTTAGAAGAAATATACTTATTGCCAAATTTATTATCTGGATTTATGATATATTTGTCATAATGATAAACAATCTTAGTAATATTTTTCTTTTTTAGTAAATCATGCAATAATTGTGGTTGTGTTACCCCCCACCAACAATCGGCTTTATCATATAATTTATTCCAATACCTTTCTAATACCATTGAAGTACTACTAAGAAACCCTATTCTCATGTGTTCGCCTCTCAATTACCTAAAATCATCTATCAAGTGGACATACTCTAGATAACGCGCAATTCCTGTTTTCAGATCTGTCATGGAAACATCCGGAAATTCTTTCTCAACAACTGAGCAATCAAATTCTAGATGTTTTACTCTTTTTTCGACATTCGATTTTATCTTTTTGTGCTCTATTTCTATTGGAAACGGTAATAGGATTTTAATTAAAGCAGCAATTTCTTTAATAGCAAAGCTTTTCCCGGTAGCCACATTCAAGAGAACACTTTTTTTCTGTTTAATCACGGACTGAATGATTTGATGTATATCATCGACATATATAAAATCCCTTAGACTGTCGCCATGGTCGTAAATGATGATATTTTTGTTATTAAGCGCAGTTTTAACCATTAGACCAATAGTACTCCCAAAATTATCGCCCGGACCATAAACGCCGGACAAGCGCAAGATGGTTAAGGGAATAGAATTTTCTGAACAAATCTTCTGCAATAAATATTCTGACGCAATTTTACCGAGAGAATAATAGTCATTCGGATTTGGCAGGAAAAACTCGTTTATTTTTGCATTTTTCTTAATATTGATTCCATATATGTCAATAGTGCTCAAAAATGTTATGTGTCCGATAGATTTCTCAGAAACCGCCTGACAAATATTTTCAATCATTTGAATATTCTTTAGCATAGCGGGATAGGAATTATCCTTGCTTCTGTTAATCGCGGATGCGATAATGACTGCGTCATTATTCCCAGCGGATGACAAGATGCCCTGGATATCTGATAATGATAAAAGATTGCACGTTCTGGAAGAATATCCCAATGCTTCTATAGAATTATCGGCAGAAAGCTTATCTTTCAGGTATTTCCCAATAAAGCCTGTTGCTCCAAAAATGAAGATGTGTTTATTATTAGTCATTATTGTTTAACCTTATCCATCCGCAGCGATTACAGGCTTGGATAGTTCCTTCTTCTCGAATCAGATTCCTAAATTTAACCATTCTTTCAGCATTGATTATTTCCTGTAATGACATTTCTTTCACATTTCCCATTGACACCGACAAACACGGAAAGAGGGCTCCATCAAAATTAATATGAGCGCTTGACCATGGGAATTTGCATGGTGAGTAATATTCTTTTATATGAGCTTCTTCATTTAAAATATCCATTTTATGTAAAGATTCCTCTGAAACCAGGGATGCTATTTTGGGATGGATAAAGGCTATCTTACCTTTCTTTAGGTTATACTGCCGTACTAACTCTAGCTGTTCTTTGATAATATCAAAATTATTATAAACAGGCGCATGTGATTTTGTTAAAATGTCCTTAAACTTAAACATATAATCCGCATGCTGTATTGGTGATCCTTTCAAGAATTGAAAAACATTCGTATCAACGCCGATTTGTTCAGCCATATATTTATGTATCTCAAAAATATCCTTAGCATTTTTATCTAGTACTAGTGTTTTAACATCTAGAACACAATTGGAGCCGAGTTCATTTCGTCTTTTAAGAAAATACTTAATCATCTTGACGAGATGTTTCCACTGCGTTGGGGTAAAACATCTGTTATTATTACCTATATCATCTATTGATAGAGAAAGGACTTTAAACTTAGGAAAAGAGATTATATAATCAATTAGTTCTTGATTTAATAGAATTCCATTTGATATTATGTTGCAATGAAAGCGTTCAGCAACATATGCGAAAACCTTTCTGAATTCCTTAAAAATTAACGGTTCTCCACCCGTGAGGGTGACTCGAGCATAATCTGGAAGTTGTTTTGCTAAGGTTATCCAGTCAACTTCTGACATTGCATCTTTTCTGGACTCCCCTTTTTGAACGCAAAAACTACATTTCAGATTGCAAAGATTAGTGAGGACAAAAACATACCTGTCTGGAAGTAGCCCTTCTGTGTTAAATGCCTTCTCGGAGAATGCTTCGTGTATATTATGAAACTTCTGTTTTTCCTCATGTCTTAATAAAAAATTATTTTTCATCTTGTATAATGTTTTTCCACCTTTAATATGCTTTTGATAATATCCTTAACTTCTACATCAGTAAACCGTTCATTAAATAGTATATTAAAAGTCCTGTTTCTAAAATTTATCGCATTCGGAGTTTTTTTATACTCTTTCACATATGCAGGTATCCATTGCCATTCACATGTAATATCGCGATAATCTGTTCTGAGCCATACACCTTCAGCGGCTATGGCTTCTGCAAATAGTTCTTTGGAGACCTTAAGCTTGTCTGCGGCAACAACAACGGGATGGAAAAACACGGATGATTTAGAACCAGGCAATTCTAAATTAGCAGGATATACAACAGAAGAAGCTTTAAGGGCCAGATCTATTTTCTTGGCTATTTCATGACGTTTGTCAATAATTCTCTGGAGTTTTGAAAGAATAGAAATACCAATTGCGCAGGACAGTTCATCAGCATTAAAGTTTAATGAAGGAAAAAGGTAATCCGTGGTAATTTTGGAATTAAAATCGAGTTTATGGAATGGCTTCCCGCGGTCGGCAAGAGAGCGTAAGTGCCAGTAATAGTCCTTATTTTTTGTATAAACAATCCCTCCACAACCTCCGGCTGCCAGGGTCTTTGAGAACATGGTTGAAAAAGCCGCAATCTCTCCGAACGTTCCAACCCTTTTTCCTTTGTAGAGGGTGCCGTGAGCCTGTGAACAATCTTCGACTATTTTAATCCCTTTTGATTTGGCGATCTCCATTATTGGGTCCAAATCAATGGTATGACCGCCTAGATGCGTTAAAACTGCGGCACGGGTTTG
>CAZIXI010000081.1:0-12454 GCA_964543115.1 uncultured bacterium | reverse complement strand
CTTGGGGCTGCCCCGCTTCGCGGGGCTGCCATTATTGGAATGGATATAGACTGCAATTAGAGGAATGGATATAGACTGCCCTTGACCCTAGACCCTTGACCCTAAAGAAGAGGGAGTTATGGCTAAAAAGAAGATGAATGAAGCGGCGGCGCGTAAGCGCGCGGAAAAGACATTAGAAGAAAGCAGGCAGAACCTGCAGCAGTATTCAGTCAAGCTGGAAAAGATGAATGATAAACTGCGTGAATCACTAAACAAAGTGGCGGAAAAAGATCAGAAAATGTATGACCTTAATCAACGTTTGCTTGTGGCAAATAAAAAGTTGCGTGAGCTGGACCGGATGAAGTCCAATTTTGTCGCTAATGTTTCACACGAACTTAAGAATCCGCTGACCAATATTAAAGACGCCTTAAGTATTATTGTGGAAGGTACCGCCGGTGAGGTAAATAAGGAGCAAGAAAGATTTGTCGCCATTGCCGCAAGGAACACGGACCGGCTTTATCGTCTGGTGGTTGATATCTTAACCCTGTCGAGGATTGAGGCCGGGAAGGTTGAACCGCGGATAGAGGATGTGGACCTGGCGGTACTGTTAGAGGATGTTATTGAGGATTTTACCAGAGAGCTGGCCAGAAAGGAACTAACTCTCGACAAGAATATCCAGCATGATCTGGGTACAGTTCCGGCGGATGAGGATAAGATAACTGAAGTTATTATCAATCTTTTAACTAACGCGATTAAATACACTCCCGTGCGGGGTCTTATCACGGTTAAATTGACAGGAACCCGGGAAGAGGTCTGTTGTGAGATAGCGGATAACGGTCCCGGGATTTCTAAAGAGAACCAAAAGAAAATCTTTGATAAGTTTGAACGGATAACCGCGGAAAAACAGGAGGGTGCGGGTCTGGGCCTGCCGATTGCCAGGGAACTGGTGCACCTCCATCAGGGGAAGATGTGGGTGGTCAGTTTTCCCGGTAAAGGCAGCCGGTTTGTGTTTACCCTGCCGAGATAAAGAGGCAGTGGATCTAACCAAAATTGAGTAATCTAATAATAGCCAGGGACAGCTACTAGTTGTTTTTTCGTTAAAAAAATAGTTGCAGATTTTTTCCGGAATACAACAAGCCTCAATAGTAAGTTCTACTCTGATCAGTTTACAGCAATACTGTATAATGCTATAATAGCCAAGAATTCATATGTCACCTGTTAGGTTGGGGTGATTAAAATAAATTGGAGTTGGATAAATGAATAAGATACTAATTATACAGGATGGCCAGGCGATAAATGTATTGTTGAATCCTGTATCCGAAAGGAGGGAGTATGAGGAAGTTGTTGGGTTTAGTAGTGGTTCTGGGAGTAGTGTGTAGTTCCGGTAATCTAGCGCTGGCTGGTAGGCCGTTATCGACGGATGATGTGGGGACGGTAGCGCCAGGGCATTTGCAGGTGGAACTTGGTGCTGAATATTTGGAACAGTCCAATGATGATCATGAAGCGGCTGTTACTCCGTGTTTAACAACTGGTGTTATTTGGGATAGACTGGATTTCGCGGTAGAGGTTCCCTATCTCTGGTTAAGGCCTGATAGCGGGAGTAATGAAGATGGTTTTAGTGATTTGTATACTAGACTTAAGTTAAGGTTCCTGGATGAAGCGCCAAATTTTCCTGGACTGGCGGTTACTCTTGGTGTCAAGACGGAAACCGGAGACAGTGCCAGGGGATTAGGGACGGGGGAGACAGATTTTGTGGGGAATTTTATTGCTCAAAAAGGATTTGATAGATTAACCATTTTTGTCAATGCCGGTTATAATTTTAGAGGTGATCCGGCAGAAGAGGAAGAGTATGATATGGTAAATCTTAGCTTGGCGGGAGAGTTTGCCTGTACCGAAAAGCTGGCCATTGTCGGAGAGGTGGCTGGAGAGATATTGACCGAGGATGTTAGTGAGGATAATCCCTGTGAGGTTTTGGTTGGGGCCACCTATGAGATCCCTTGGGGGACGGTTCTAGATGCCGGTGTTGCCGCCGGCTTAACAGATGGTAGTCCTGACTGGAGGATTGTTGCTGGCCTGACACACGAGTTCTAATAAAAAAATGGCCCTCTTTTTTTTATGAAAGAACAAAAGCTGGAATATCCGCGTAAATGGCGCTATACCATTATCGGCGCTGATGAATCTGCCCTGCGGGAAGCGGCAGCGGAGAGCCTCAAAGGTAAAGATTATACGATATCTTTTTCCAAAAAAAGTAAGGCCGGTAAGTATGTGTCTCTTACCGCGGAAACAACTGTAAACAGTGAGAGCAAACGCAACGAATTGTTTTCCCGGTTGTCAAAGCATCCGGCGGTAAGTACTGTTTTATAAAGAATAGGATCGTAGGGCCAGAGGATTAAGTTTATGGTCAAGGGAAGATACTTATTCCGGTAGCACTTCTATCTTTATATAGTCCACGAATAAATCCCCTTCATCGAGGAAATAAACGCGGAACTCAAGATCACCGGTTTCCTGCGGCAGTGAAAAATTCAGCGGGAATGTCTGATAACTGCCCGGATTGTGGAAATCACTGCCTATAATTGTTCGCTGGCTGAGTACTGTCAGGCCTAGATCTGTGGCTACATCCAGAACGGCAATATCTTTACCGGTGGTCTTGCTTGTTTTCAGGAGGAACTGCGCGCGGTATTTGCCGGCCGGCAGGGTTTCGTAGGGGCCGGATACCAAGAAGTCTTCTTTTACTTTTTCATGATGAGCGTAGCAGGCATAATTGCCGGAAGCGTCTTCTGAGCGGTGATTAATGCCGATGCGTTTATTGAGTAATTCCGCTTCATAAAGAAGGAAGATGTTATTTGCCAGGGAGCCGCGCCGCAGGGCGTTTTTGGCTAATTTGTTCATGTTGTTAGGTGTTAACCTGCCTAGATTACCGGCCATACTGTCGCCCAGCTGGATTATGAGAAAAACTATGGCCATAACGGTTATTAAGTAAATGAATGCCGATTTTGTCTGTTTTTTGCTGAGAAAAATTAAGGTGGTAATAATTATCAGGCTGCTCCAGAGGAGGCTTAGTACTGTGGTTGTTCCAGTGTTTATAAATAATGAGGGAAAATAATTTTTCAGATTCATTAACATGGTTGCGTTTGAGAAGGCAAAGTAGCGCCGGAAGAATTTGCCGAAGTCATAGCCGAATTCCGGGTGGGTGATAAGGTAGAATCCCAATAGCAGGCTGAGCAGTGTAAGAAAGGCGAAGGTAACCCTGAAGGGGAACGTTTTTATCTTAGCCTGGGCCAGGGCCAGGGGCAGGGAAAGCCGCGGGATAATGGCCACCACAACCCGCGGCGGCGGCGCGCCGCCGCCCCACCAGAATCCGAAAAGACCGACAGGAAGGAAATAACTCAATAAGATAATAATAAACCAAAGGGCTTCGCGGCGGTTCTGCCGCCAGTAAATAAAGATGCCGGTCAGGCTGAGGGCGAAGATGGGGGCATAAATCAATAGTCCTTCGGCGCGGTCCAGCAGCAGGCCCACTAAACCGGTATGAAAACCAGTCTTGTTGAAAAATCCGAACTGGGAATCGTATGATCCTTCTACCCAGGATTCCTGGATGGGGAAAGGCAGGCCGTACATTTTTTGATAATAGAGTACCTGCAGGATCGCGGAAACGGCTAATGGTAAAAATATCAATAATAGCTTTCTTTTGTGCCAGCCGGTTCGCAAAAGGAGATAGACGGTCAGGACCAGGGCTATCGGTCCAAAACGTTCATGGAGCCAGGGCAGCGCGGCGATAGAGCAACTGGCCAGCAAGGGACGGTTGGCGGCCAGGGCAAAGGCGCAGAGAATAAAAAAACCTGCGGGCATTTCCGGATAGATCTGCTGCGCGTAAATAATCAGGGGATTGGTGAAGGCAATGATAACTGCGGCGGCGGCAGCGGCAAATTGATTGTTGGTTTTCTTTAAGCAAACCAGATAAATCACTACCGCCAGCAAGGCACCGAAGATATTCAGGAAACAGAGGATTATTTGTCTTACTCCCTGACTGCTTTCATGGCCCAGGTAGTAGGCGGGCGCGATCAGCAAGGGCAGACCCAGACGATGGTAAGAATAACGGTCGCTGTTCGGCCAGTTGGGCAGTCCATGAGGGTTCATTTTATAGGGATAGAAACTATTATAATCGCGGTTGTCCAGGTTGTTTTTAAGGTCAAAGTCCCGGTCAAAGACCAGGCTGTGGGTAATCAGGCAGTATTGCGGTTCGTCGCCGGTGAAGAGCTTGAATCTCTCTTTGCCTTCGGCGTCCCAGGGAATAAAGTTGCTTTTAAGGATAAGGTAGGCGGTCAGAACAACGGCAAAGATTATGTATTTTAACCAGCGGTTGGTTCTTGTCGGTACCGGTTTCGCGTGCCGCGGGATTACGCGGTTGAAAAGAGATATTTGTAAAAATATAATTGTTACGGTAATCAGGCCGCAATAGGGCCAGGCGAGATCAGTGGCCAGGTAGAGGAAAAAGTTTGTCTGTCCGTTTAGCCGGCTATTCAGGCCCAGTAAAGGAAGCAGGAGGAAGAAGAGCGGACTGAATGTGCGGGCACTCTCCGAGAGTGTCTTTTTCAGAGTTTCTTTGCTGATCCCGGTAAACAGGGATGCGGATAGGAGCCAGAGGAAAAGCGGCAGGCAGGAAAAGAAAAATAGAGGCAGAGGCATTTCCGCCAAGGACTTTAGCTGCCAGATGATTCTGCCCCGGCTGTTAAGCCAGAGGGGCAGCTGCTGCAGCCAGAGAAACGCCCCGAGAGAAAACATGCCGGCGGCGATAGTTAAATAGCTGAATATTAGATTTTTTTTGCTGTCATTCATGAAATATAACTTGCTCCGCTGCGGCGTTTTAGTGAAAAACATTTAAACGCAGAGGCCGCAAAGAATTTCGCAAAGATCGCAGAGTTTTTTTTATATTTATAGTTAAACTCTGTGTCCTCTGCGCTTACTCTGCGGTCTTTGCGTTTTAAAAATTATACCTATTTTCCATTCCTTAGGTTTTTAAGCCATTGATCAATGGCTTTTGTCAGGGCGATGATTTTTGAGGCGTCTTCTATTTTGTTGCCGTCCACCAGACGCGCGCCGATGGTGTGGATGGCGTCTTTAATTTCCAGCAATTCTTTGGTTTCGGCCGTTTGGATCTGATTGTAGATTTCATTGGCAAAACGTTTCTGGTTTCTGTGGTCGTGTTCGGCAATGATGATTAAGATGTTTTTGCCGCTAAGCCGATCACAATACTGGACCATGGCCAAAGGCGTCACGAGCTTTTCATAATAATCCATGGGCATTTCATATTCCAGTCCTTTGGCCAGGCGGTTACGGTAATGGCGCTTGAGCCGGAGGGGGTTTGAGCGGGGATTAAAGTCGCCGGGGGAGATGCAGATGATGTTTTTTATCCTGGCATCCAATACCCCGGCTGCCATGGCGATGTTGCCTCCGGAGGAGTGCCCGATAATGGTCAGATTGTTTTTGTCTACCAGCTTTAGGCCGGAGAAATAATCAGCGGCGGCCAGGGCATCAGCGACAAAATCCAGGTCGTCCGGCAGTCTGACTTTGGTTATCTTTTCTGATTCTCCGAAACCCTTGATGTCGAAATCGATGATCACGTAGCCGCGGGCGGCCAGTTGGCCGCACATTTCCAGGTAAAGCGCGGTATCTTTTCCGGAGGGCAGGTTGCCGTGACAGAAGATAATGCCTGGATAAGGGCCCTTTCCCAACGGGGCGAAGATGTAGGCGGCGTAACGGAAGTTGTTTTCTGTATAGTATATTTTTTGCCGGCGGTAATTGCCTTTTATTTTGAATCCTGACCGGTGGATCAAGGCCAGGGCGGTAACAATTAACAGGATAACTATTGTGGTGATAAGGCCGATAATTATTTTAGATTTTGTCCGCATAGTTTAATTTTTCTTCCTTGGTCAGCGGTGGCAGGGCTACTTCTATCTGGTCTATCCAGAGGTTTGCCCGGCGGGTGAAATATACCCGAAATTCCAGCGCCGTTGCCTCCGCTAGATTAAAACTCAGTGAAAATGGCTGGTATTCATTGGCTTTTTCAAAATCGCTGCCCGTGATCCCAGCGGCGGCTAAGGTGGTTTTTCCCTGCTTGGCGCAAACGTCAATTATCGCTATTTCCTCCATAACCTTAGCAGCGGTTTTTAAATAGAAGATTGCTTTATAGTTTCCGGGCGGATATACCCGGTAAGGGCCAAAACAAATGTAGCCGGGGCCCTCAGCAGTAAGTGAGCCGTAACGGGCCAGACCGTTCCGGGCACTTTTATCGATAATGTTACGGCCTAAATGCTGTTCGCGGTAAAGTGTTTCGGCGAGAATTATACCATAGAAGCAGCGGAAGGCATAATCAAATGCCTCCGGATTGCGCCGGGGGGAGGAGCCTTTTTTCAACAGCAGCCAGCCGTCTGTAAATTCTATTACGCCGTAATCGCTGCCGCCCAGCAGCTGCAATATCTCTTTTTGCGGAGAACCCGGGAAAAAAGGAAAACAGCGGTTATGCAGGTCCAGCAGGATATAATCAATTTCTATATCGCCGAAGGGGTGAATATTGTTGCCGCGATAGAGATAGATGTCCCGGCGATGGGTGAGCAGGGGCAGCTGGCAGCATTGGGCCGTAACAGAGGCTTCTGCCGGGATCTTATTAATAATGGTGTGGCCGTTAAGGGGATGGTCCGTGTAGGCATAATTTGCTAAGCGGAAATGCCGGTTCAACGGAGAGGCGCCGGTGATGGTTGCTTCTTCCGTAAACCCTAGAAAAAATGTGTAGAGCAGGTGAGTGGTTAGCAGATAAATGCCGATGGTTATGGCCTTTACTCTGGGGCTGCCTAAGACGGGCCAGCGGATAAGGTTGGCGGCGCCGAAAATGACGGCCAGGTAAATAAATGGTAAGACAACTAAGGGGTAGTGGCCCACCAGTTCATATTGCGGCCGGAAGGAAGAAAGCAGCATTTCGGCGAGGGCCGGAACGATTAGCAGAAAGACGGTGCCGGCGGCCAGGGGCAGGAAGGCGACGGGGGTAAACAGTAAGATAAGCGTTTTTAAGCGGGCGGGTGTGCAGATGTTTTTTAATACATAGAGCGGGCGGGTGAAGAGGGTTAGCATTATTTCACTGATGCTGTTTCCCAGCCATTGGTAGCGCTCCAGGAAGAGGTAACTGTCAGGGAGGTTCGCTCTGACCAGCGGGAAAATAAATTTCATTACCGCTACGCCGAATGCCAGGCCCAGTAGAATGGTGACGATGCCGGTGCGTCTTTTTCCCGGGATGAACAGGGCATATATACCGAAAATGATCGCGTATAAAAAGGTGTCTTCTTTAGAGCAGAACATGAGCAACAGGCAGATGAAATAGGGCCATAACCTATTGTGATATAAAAAATAGAAACAGAAGACTATCAGCGGGGCAATAATTGCTTCTGTATGGAAATCAAATATCTGCGCTTCGTGAATCAGGGGGTGAATGAGGAAACTGGCAGCGATGGTAAAGGAGAGGAATCCGCTTTTTGTTTTTTCCCGGGCCAGCCAGAAAAGGGGCAGGGCGGTAGAGGCAATTGCTATTGCCTGGAAAACGAGCAGTATCCGTACATTGTTCCAGAGCCAGTAAAGCGGGGTGAGTAAAACAAAAATCGGCCAGAAATGCCGGGTCAGGGAGTTTTCCAGATAGAATTCCGCTACAGTGGACATGAAAAAACGTCCCTGAAATGTGTTCCAGAGGATATTGTCAAATAAACCCATGTCCCGGTTGTGAAGATAGAAAAGGTTCAGATTGCGGATGGAGATCCAGGAAAATACCAGGATATAGAGCAGGACGGCGGAATATGTCAGTAGTGGAAATGTTTTTAACTTCATCGCTGTTTGCTATTTACGTTTTTTAATTGCGCGGGCCGGGGCACCGACGGCAACGGAAAAGGCCGGGATGTTTTTGTGCACCAGGGAACCGGCGCCGATCAGCGATTCGGTTTCGATGCGTACCCCGTCCATTACCGTTACCCGGGCGCCCAGCCAGCAGTTGTCTTCAATAATAATTCCGCCCTTAAGTTCCATGCCCTGGGCGATCATCGGGATGTCAGTGCGGTCAAACCTGTGGTTGCCGCCGGCTACGAGATAGGTATAGGCGGCAATGATGATGTTTTTTCCCAGCTGGAGTTTTGTGCTTGTCTGCAGGGTGCAGTTAACGCCGATGTTGGTGTTGTTGCCGAGCTCAATGGTGCCGTTTTTCATGCTGATTATGGTATTGCGCCCGATCATTACGCCGTTGCCGATAACGATTCCTTTTCCGGAAGTGCCGCGGGCGTCCAGTACGCAATTATCGTCAATAAGCACATTATCGCCAATGGTAATGCGTTCTGGACGGCGGATGGTAATGTTCCGGCCCCAGACAACATTTTTGCCGATTTTTTTAAATAAACGGTGATAGTGTTTTCTGCGCAGGATGAGGCCCAGGGCGCCGGGCAGCGGGCCGAGTAGTGAGGTAAGTAATTCGTAACGGAAAAGCGCCCATAACCCGCCGCTACCCACGGTTATGGACTGGTATTTCTTTAATCCGCCTGTTTTTTCAGTTACCAGATACGATTGCAGATCGGTCTGCGCCATGAGTTAACCTCCTTAAATATAGCAGAAAAAGGAACCCTCCTAGTATCGCTACTAGATAATTTTTTGATCTCAGGATAAGAGAAATACTAAAGGCCTCCGGGGAGGGTATGCCGGCCTTCATAAACAGGATAATAAAACTCGCTTCCCAAAGCCCCAGGCCGCCGATACTTATGGGAACGGCGGAAACGAGCAGGATTATCGGAATAAAAACTAAAATGTCCAGGAAGTTCATCTGGATATCAAGTGATTTACAAACGATCCAGGTGTTTACCGAGGTCATGGTGTGAAAGACAAAGGAGATGGCCAGGGCCTTGGCGACGATGCTCTTTTTGTGCCGGTAGGAATAGATGATCTGGTAGATTTCCAACAGTTTGTGTTTAATTTTTTCTATTTTTTTTATTTTTATCCTTTTACTGAGCCAAAGGATGAGTGAACGGTTAAAAATGATCAGCAGGGCAGAGGTGAAGCCGACGAAGATGACAATTATGCTGATTAGTACGATCGGGGCGCGCAGGAGCAGGCGGAAGTTTATCAGGGCGGCCGCTACGCCGATAGTGACGAGGGCTACCAGACCGGTAAAGCGTTCCATAAAAATCGAAGAGAAGGATTCTACCTGGCTCTTAATGTTTTTACCGAGGATGAAGCTGCGGGCCAGATCGCCGCCGATACTGCCCGGCAGGAAACTGTTGAAGAAATAGCCGATAACGTAAAGTGAGATCAGTTTCCAGATGCCCACTTTTATGCCCCGGTCGTTAAGGAAGATCCGCCATTTAAAACAGCTGATGGCAATCATTAGAAAAGCGATGCCCAGGATCAGGGGTAGATAGGCAAACCGGAAACGCTGCAGTATGCTCCAGGTGTTCTGCCAGCCGATGAACAGAAAGAGCACAACAAACATGGTTAAGCCGATTGCCAGCCGCAGCAGTAATATTTTTTTCTTTTTCTTGTCCATAGTCTTTTTATTGTTTTAACTTTTTTATAAGGAATCCAGGAAATGCAGGAAAAATACACAGATTGTTATTCCTGTACTTCCTGGTTTCCTTATAAAAGTATTTTTTAGCTTTCTGCTTCGATAAGTGTGATATATGGTACAAACTGATATTTTTTTAGTTGTTTTACCTGTTTAATCGTAAATCCCTGCCGTTCCAGTAAGGAAAGTAGTTTTTTCTGCGGATGCGGGTAGAGCGGGCCGGGCAGGCGAATGGGGCGGGGGATAGGCTGTTGTAGGCGGCTGCGGATCCAGGTGAAGATGTCCAGCCGCAGGTTGGTAATGATCAATTGACCTTCCTGATTTAATACGCGTTTAATGTCTTTAAGAATGTTTTCAACCGCGGGTAAGGTAAAATAGTTAAGTACGCCAATACAGATAGCGGAATCAAAGGAGCTTTTTTTAAGCGGAATAGCGGTTATGTCGGCATTGATAAAGCGGCCCTTAAGGCCGGAAGCGCTTAACCGCTTCTTTCCGGCCAGCAGCATTTCAGCTGAGAGGTCCAGGCCGCACCAGTTTTTTGTCCGGGCGATGGCCAGGCCGTAATGGCCGCCGTTACAGCCAAGGTCAACAACGTTGTTGCCGCGCAGCCAGGATAGGCAGAGCTTTTTTCTGTCGGCTACGCGTTTGGCGGCGGCCCGCGGGAAGAAGGCCCATTGCTGCGGTCTTTCCGTGTAGAGCCCGTCCCAGCTGGTAACTTCTCTGTCGAATTCAGCGGTCACATTTTCTCCAATTTGTAAGCCGGACTGTCAAATTCAATCCTGTCCAGCCAGAGGTCTGTTTTGTTGTAACAAAATACCCGGAATTCCAGTCTTTGCGCGGGATCGTTATGATCAAACTCTAAACTAAAACACTGATATTTACCAACGGACTTAAAGTCCGTGCCGGAGATTTCTTTTTTGGCGAGGAATTTCATGCCGCTATCGGTGCTGACGTCAATGCTGGCAATGTGATCGCTGATGGTGTTGTTGGAGGTTCTTAAGTAGAATTTCGCCCGATAATGACCGGCGGGATATCTTTGATAGGGACCGTAGGCTATTGCCCCGTCTTGATCAATGTCTTTTCTGCTTTGTCTGGCGTAAATGTTGTGTGCAGCCGGGTCAAGGGTGTTTATGCCCACGCAATGAGGGGTGTTCTCGCCTTCGAAAGATCTGAAGAATGTGGCGAAGGCTAATTCATTTTTTTTGGTGCTGTATCCCTTTTTTAAGAGCAGGAAACTTGGGTCCACATGAACGGTGCCGTATTCGTTTTTTGCCAGAATATCCCGCAGGGATTTTGAATGACGTTCCTGTTCGTCAAGCAAAATGTATTCTGTGTCATGAGGAATGTCTTTGCTATGGGCCCTGATGGTGGTTACGGGATGATTGGCTAAAAGATGACAGACATAGGTGTGCCGGCAGGTAATGGAGTGCCCGGGGCGGATCAAGCCGAGGATAGTATCGGTTAGGTGTATTTTGTGCTGGTTTAAATAAGGAGCAAAATCGAAATGTTGTGCCGGTGTCCATTGTGAAAAAAAGAAATGGGTCAGCGCTCCGGCAAGAATAATATAAACGGAAACTGCATTGATAAGGCGCGGGGAGCGGTTTTTCACTATCCGGGAGGCGGCAATTGCGGCGGCGAAAAAGGTAAAGGCGTAAATGACGGTTGAGTAGTGATACATTAGACTGTTTTGTACCCAGCTGGAGCTGAGGAACATTACCAGAATGGCTATGACCAGGGGGATAAGGGCCGCACCGCAGAACAGGGGCAGGGCCGCTACGGGCAGGAAAATAAAACAGAGGCTCCTTAATTTTAACAGCGGGTAGTAGCTGATGAAATCCTTCATTATCAATCCGGGATGGAAGATAATGTTTTTAGCAGCGCTGCCGAAATCCGTTCCTAAATATTTGTATCTTTTAACAAACCAATTGTGGAAATCCAGTTCGGATTGTCTGGCTAGCAGAGGTTTCAGCCAGCCCAGGCCGATTCCGGCATAAGTGAGTGTAAGGATAATACTATAGAGGCCTGTTTTTCGGGTTTCTTTCGCGCAGAGGGCATAGATGCCGATACCGGCTGCATAAATGAAGGCGTCTGTTTTGCACATCAGCAGGAGGAGGAAAGATACGAGATAAGGGATTTTTCTGCCTTGCCACAGAAAGTAGAGCGTAAAGAGTACCAGTGTGGGGGTAAAATAAGCGGGGTGAAAATCGTAGACCAGGTCTTCGAGCTGTAGCGGCGCCAGCAGATATCCCAGAGTAACGGCGGTTGCTAAAAAAGTGCTTTTGGATTTCGCGGCGGTAAAGCGGAACAAGGGCCAGGCGCCGGCGGTAAATACTAATCCCTGAACCAGCAAAAGAGTATAAGGGGATGAAAAAAGGTAATAAACGGGGATGAGTAAAATCAAAATCGGTGAAAAATGATGCCCTAAAAAATTATAGCTGCCGTGCTGGATTGTTGATAAGAGAAAATCCCCTCTTATACTGTTTTCGAATATTTCCGTGAATATCGGCAGATCGCCGCCGGTAAGATAAAAGCGGTAGTTGAGGCAGGAAATCCCTATATAATAGAGAGAAAATAGGAAGATGATCAGAAGCGGAAGGGTATTTGGTTGTTTTGGAGGAGTGTTTTTTCGCGGCAGGACAATATAGGCAATAAATGCCGCGACTATACTTATAATGAAAATATAGAAAAAAAGATTAAAATCATGAGTAAAATTAAAATTATTCATATAGTTGATCTAATAAACTTAGAAAGAGTATTAAAAAACAGCAGAATTGTCAATAGGTTTTTGCCGCTATCCGCTAAGGGGCCGTCCCTGAGCTAAAGCAGGATGCCAAATGAGGATAGCGTAAACTATTATGGACACTTTTAGTATGAAGTTACCCACAATCGCCT
>CAZIXI010000080.1:0-12539 GCA_964543115.1 uncultured bacterium | reverse complement strand
GCTTCTTTTTTAATTGCTTCTTTCCTTGTGTTAAGTTTTTCCTGGTATATAAATTCCCAAGGACCTTTGTTCTTTTTAGTATATAGACTATTGTGAGATTTAGCTGAATTATGTTCTTTAAGTCTTCTCTCTAAGTTATTTGTGTGTCCTGTGTATCTTTTATTAGTAGTTTTACTTCTTATTACATATACCCAGTATGACATAGAGTATTTTATTAGTTTTATGTCCGCCTTCGCTCCTTCGGAGCTTCGGCGGATCTCCGCTCGCTACGCTCGCTTCGACCATTGAGCTACCGAGGAGTGAAAGAACGATATTTTGTTGCGAAATTATACAAATTTATCTAAATAAGGTCAAGGATTAGTCTTAGTCCCAATAACGGTAGCCAAAGCCCCGACGGCGGCGCCAGTAGTGACGGCGCCAGTAGGGCCGATAGTACCACCAGTCATCATACCAGGGATCGTACCAAGGATCATACCAGGGGCCAGAACTGTAATAATAGCTAACTCTAACTCTGGGAGGATCTTCTACAAGGATGGCTCTGGGAATGGGGGCGCCGCTTTTTATCATGGAGTTGATTACTTTTTCATCTACTCCAGCCTCTTTTAGTGCGATTATTTCTTCAGTAGAAAGGTCAAATCTTGTTCCAGTTGCTTTTATCTGGCTGATAATGACTTCAGGAGACAGGCCGGCCTGGGACAGTTCGATGATCTCTTCCTGGGTCATATAAACGGGAATAGCCCGGGGAATGTCTTCTGCCGGGGAGAAGGTGGGAATTGCGATAAGTATAAGAATTGTCAGAATTTTTATTTGTTTTTTCATAGTGGTGAAATTCATTTAAATCTTTCTATGTTGGAGAATATCTTTTAATTTAGTCTGTCCGGGAAGTTGGAGGCGATGCCGTCTACGCCCATTTTTTTCATTTTGTTTATTGTCTTATAATTGTCTACTGTCCAGACAAAGATTTTATGGCCTCTGGCCTGCATCTGTTTGGTAAAGGCCGGGGTGATGTAGTCTTTAGAGATATTTATGGAATAGGCGTTTAGTTGTCTGGCCAGGGTTTTTAGGCCCGGAGGGATTTTGGTGATTAGTATTCCTATGTTGATCTCTGGATTTAATTCATGTAACTTTTTTAAACAAGTGTGGTCAAATGAAGACACTAGAAAATGATCGTATCGCCAATGGCGCTTGCTAATGTATTCCGTTAGCATTTGGGCCAGAGGTTCAACGGTTAAGGGATCCTTTATTTCAATGTTTATTTGTATTTTTTTATTGATTAGTCTCAGTACCTCTTTCAGTGTGGGGATGCGTTGGCCTTTACCGGCATCCAGTGAATGTAATTCGGTTAAACTCAAGGCTGCTACGTAGCCCTGGCCGTTGGTGGTGCGGTCAACTGTTTCATCATGGATGACGACGATTTCGCTGGTTTTACAGAGCCGAATATCAAGTTCAATGATGTCCGTTCCCAGTTCCAGGGCCTTGCGGAATGATTTTAGGGTGTTTTCCGGTTCGTAGCCGCAGGCGCCGCGATGGCCGATTTTCTGAATTATCTTATTCATTTATCTTTTAGTCGCTGCGAATAAATGTGAAAGACAAAAAACAGTAGTGCCAAACACACGTAGGTGATGGCGAATTTGGGAGCGGCATAAATTCGGAAGTCATAGAGCAGGCCCGCGGGAACCAGTTTAAATGAGTGGATGATGCCAACGTAGGCCAGGAGGGAAGCAACGAGGGCCCAGATAGTGGCTTTGAGGAATTTACGGTCCAGCAGAAATACAGAAATGGCGGCGAGGATCATGGAGCTAAAGATAAAACCTCTTTCCAGGGAGATTAAGCCGTTTAACGCGATAACATTATTCAGTGGTTGATATACGTTATAGAGGCTGGTTTTTACCGCAATTAAGGTATTCTGAATTAAGATTAAGCCCCAGGCGGCGAGGGCGGGGAAGAGGCCGATGGCTACTGCGGGCATGTGCTGTTTGGGGACTTCGCCGAATGCCTGGACAACGATAATAACGCCGATCCATAAGAGTATGCCCATACCCGCTTCTAAGGGAATGATGTTAAGAATAAATGTCAGGCCGGTAAAACAAAGCAGGGCAATAAATATTCCGTTAAGAATCGAATAACCTGTGCGGGCACCCATTTGTTTCCAGCCGGGATGACCGATATAGATGGTTGTGGGGAAGGTGGAGCCGAAACAACTGGCTAGCATTGACCCGAGCCCGTTTACGGCTAGGGAACTGAAATTGGGATATTTATCGCCGGCAGCTTCAGCGCTTTCCAGATTTTGTAGGGAGCCGATAACGTTAAAAATACCCATGGGAATGATTATTGATAGGTATTTCCAGGCGGTGCCGTCTGTTAAGGTGGTAAACAGGGCAAATATTGTTGGTTTTGGCGGCGACAGGTGAATTGATACTGTGCTTAGATTGGTGTTTGTCATATTGCCGGTGAGCCAGGCGAGCAGGGTGCCGATAATGATGGCTAGGAGGCCGCCGGGGATGTTGCCGGGAAATCTGATTTTGGCGAAATAATGAACTAAAATTATGCCCAGGGGCAGTATGGCAATCAGGGGTTTCTGGAATGTTTTAAGCATAAAATCCATGGAGATAAAGGTAATGGCGATTCCAGCCAGGGCGCTCAAGAGGGCGGCCCGGGGGGTGTATTTACGGATTTTAGCGGCAAGAAAGGCGCCGGCAAATTCAATTACTCCGCTTAAAAAACAGGCCGCCAGACCAACCCGCCAGGCGAAATAGGGATCTTTTGTCTGTTGGTAGACGGGCAGCATAATAAATAAGATAAAAGCAAACAGACTGACGGTGTTAATGCCGTAGGGTAGGGCGGTAACGTCAGTGCGGCCGGTTTTCCGGGCCAGTTTGCGTGCTTGCCAGGCGTAAAAAAGGTTGCCGAATAATATGGATAGGGCGGCGCCAGGCAGGATAGTGCCGAAAATCAAGGAGTGGGGCATTTTTAGTAAGGTGGTGCAGAGGATGCCGATAAGGATTAATTGGATCAGGTTATCGATCATCAGGCCAAAGAAGCCGTCAATGTCGCCTTTAACGAAGAGGGAAGTCTTTTTTGTGTAGGGCATAATGTTTTGTCCTTTGAGATTTTTTTAGTGCTATGTTTCCTGGTGAGGTTCAGTAATTATAGTATCTTCATGAGTATATGCCGGGGCGCAGCAGCAGAGGAAGACCAATGGTGTCGTGCCGGTATTGGTAATTTGATGGCGTTTGCCGGGAAGGATGGCGATTCCGTCATATGGTTTAACGGCGGCGGATTCATTGTCTACTTTAATTTCACCGGTGCCGGAAAGGATATAGTAGATTTCTTCTGAACCCGGATGATAATGCTCTTCTGTTGTCTTACCCGGGGGCAGGGTGGCTTCGGCCACACTTTGATTCTTTATGGAGGAATTGGATGGTTCCAGGATTTTACGGATTTGGGAGCCGTCTTTGGTGGTAAAGGGATCTGTCTGGTGGCAGTTTATTATTTCCATTAACCGCTAACCACAGAGTTTTTCTAGTTTGGCCAGGTTTCTGTCAGTATCTTCCTGGATGCTGTTAATGATGTGTTCGTTGCCCGGTTTGAAGAGGTGTTTGAATCTGCCTTGAATCTTTAGCAATTCGCTGATCGGTTTTTTCTGGCGGACTTTAACTGTCATTTTCCAGTTGCCGTTTTCTACCTCATAGAGCGGCCAGAAACCGGTTTCCACGGCGAGTTTAGCGATACCCACGGTGTTTTCCATGGGATAACGCCAGCCGCGATGGCAGGGGCTGAGTACGTTAAGAAATGCCGGACCGTCTACGGCAAAGGCCTTTTGGGATTTAGTGATTAGATCGTTCCAGTGTGAAATAGTGGCCTGGGCGGCGTAAGGGATATTATGGGCGGCAATGATGGCCGTCAGGTCCTTACGCATTTGCGGTTTTCCGGGAATTACCTTACCGGCCGGGGCGGTGGTTGTGGAGGCCCCGCAGGGGGTGGCGCTGGACCGCTGGATGCCGGTATTCATATATGCTTCATTATTATAGCAGACATAGAGTACATTGTGGCCGCGTTCCAGCATGCCGGAAAGTGACTGCAGGCCGATATCATAGGTGCCGCCGTCTCCGCCAAAGGCAACGAATTTAATCTCTTTCTTGATTTTTCCCTTCTTTTTAAGGGCACGATAGGCTGTTTCCACTCCGCTCATGGTGGCAGCGACGTTTTCAAAGGCATTATGGATGAAAGGAACTTTCCAGGCGGTATAGGGAAAAATAGTAGTGGCTACTTCCAGGCACCCCGTAGCTGCGCCAACTACTACGGGATCTTTTGTGGCCATAAATATCATCCGCACGGCAATAGAGGCACCGCAGCCGGCACAGAGCCGGTGGCCGCCGCTGAGACGTTCTGGTTGTTTTGATAGTTCTTTAATGCTAGCCATTAGGTTACTCCCGGACACCAAGGTAATTTACAGGATCACCGGTGCCTTCAATAAGATCTTGATATACGTTCTCTATTTCCGCGGGGAAAATATCTTTCCCGCCGAGTCCGAAAATGTAATTGATTATTCTGGGTTTAGTTTCCAGGCCATACAGGGCCGAACGGATTTCATTGTACAACGGGCCGCCGTGGCCGGAGAAAGATTCCGCCCGGTCGAGGATAGCAATGGATTTTAGGCCATTAGCGAGTTCTTTCAATTCTTCCGCCGGAAACGGCCGATAGAGATAAGGTTTAATTAAACCCACCTTTTTTCCTTCGGCACGGAGTTTATCGACTACTGTCTTGGTTGTGCCGGCGGTGGAACTAAGAACGATAATCGCCTGGTCCGCGTCTTCCAGCTGATAAGTCTGAATGAATGAGTATTTTTTGCCGGAGAATTTCTCGAACTGAGAAAATACCTCAGCAATATGTTTTTTGGAGTTGTTGACGGCTTCTATCTGGCTGCGTTTATGTTCAAAATAATAATCCTGCAGGTCTAGGGGGCCGATGGTAATGGGATTGTCGGTATCCAGCAGGGGGCGGCGGGCTTTGTATTCGCCGATAAAGGTCTTTACTTGTTCGTCTGTGAAAATCTCTATTCCTTCAACGGCGTGACTGGTAATAAAACCGTCCTGGCAGACCATGACCGGTAGTTGAATTTCCGGATGTTCCGCAACGCGCATGGCGAAAATAATAGATTCATATACTTCCTGGGCATTTTCACAATAGAGCTGGATCCAGCCGCTGTCGCGGGAGCCCATGGTATCGGAGTGGTCACAGTGGATGTTGATATTGCCGGAGAGGGCGCGGTTGATTACCGGCATGACAACGGGCAGCCGCAGGGAAGCGGCAATATAGAGTATTTCATGCATCAGGGCTAGGCCCTGTGAACTGGTGGCAGTCATGGTGCGGGCGCCGCCACAGGCAGAACCCACTACCGCGCTCATGGCGCTGTGTTCGCTTTCTACCGGGATCATTTCGGTGGTTACTTTACCGTCAGCGACAAACTGGGCAAAGGTCATCACGGTTTCTGTCTGCGGGGTAATCGGATAAGCGGCAACCACGTCAGGATTGATTTGACGCATGGCTTCTGCTGCTGCTTCATCTCCGGTTAAGGCTATTTTTTGGGCCACGGTGGTTTTAGTACTAAAGCACTGCTTCGCTGCCATGGTTACTCCTTTTTCATTTCAATACATTTTACGGGGCAGATATAGGCACAGATACCGCAACCTTTACAGTAGCGTAAATCAAATTCCTTGAATTTACCGTCTTCGGCTGTTATTGCCGTATCCGGGCAATGCATCCAGCAGAGCAGGCAGTTGGTGCATCTCTGTTCGTCACGAATCGGTTTAAAATTACGCCAGCCGCCAGTATGATATTCTTCGGCAGTGCCCGGCTGATCAATAATGCCGCCAATAGCCAGTTCTTTCCAGCCTTTCTGTGTCATGGTTATCCTACCTGTACTTTTTCGTAAGCTTGATGAATACTGTCAATGTTTCCCTGGGTTTTCTTTTCGCCGATTTTCTTGAGGAATTTATCTTTTGTTTTTTCTTCTATGTCTTTGATGTCAACCAGGTTCGTTGCCTTAATAAGCGCGCCCAGCATGGAGGTGTTGGGCAGGGGAAGACCAATGGTGTCCATGGCAATCTGGGTGGCATCAACGGTGAATACTTTTCCCTGTTTATATTTTGTTTTTTCCCGGATTTCCTGCGGGGAGAGGAGGGTATTTACAATCAGCACTCCATCTTGGCCCAAACCTTCGGTTACATCTACTACATCTAAGAGGGTTGGATCGATAACTACAACTACTTCAGGGTTGGTTACGCCGGAATGGATGTTAATTGGTTGTTCGTTAATTCTGGTAAAAGCCTTGATTGGAGCACCGGCGCGTTCAGGGCCGTATTCAGGAAAGGCTTGAATGTATTTTCCTTTATCTAAAGCTGCTTCGGCGAGAAACATAGAAGCGGTTTTGGCTCCCTGTCCGCCGCGGCCGTGAAACCGTATTTCGATCATTTAAAACTCCTTTCTTGCTCTAAGAAAGTGGTAGTCTAACAAATATTACGTGAGAGCGTCAAGGATTAAGTTACTTGGTTTCTAGCAGACTGCCTGCCGACCCTGGAGGGCGCGCATCAGGGTCATTTCATCGGCGAATTCCAGAGAGATGCCTACGGGAATGCCATAGGCTATGCGGGTAATTTTTACCGGCAGGTTTTTGGCCATTTTGGCAAGGTAAAGGGCGGTGGCTTCGCCTTCCACATCCGCGCTGGTGGCCAGGATGATTTCAGCGGGATTTTTGTCTTGAATCCTCTTGAATAATTCTTTTATTTTGAGTTTGTCAGGGCTGATGCCTTCCAGGGGAGAAATTTTACCCAGAAGAACATGGTAAAGGCCCTTATAGTTTTTTGTTTTTTCCATTGCCTGTACGTCTTTGGGGTATTCCACAACGCAAATGGTATGCTGATCGCGGTTGGAGTTACCGCAGATATTACAGAGGTCTCCTTCACTGAAATTGTAGCACTGCCGGCAGTAACAAATGCGGGTTTTAAGCTCGGTTATTGCCTGACTGAGTTTGTCCGCTTCCTGCCCGTTTGCGGCCAGCAGGTAAAGGGCAATACGTTCGGCACTTTTACTGCCGATACCCGGCAGTTTCTTTAACTGATCTATCAGATTAGTAAGTGATTCAGGATAATTTTGCATTTGTCCAGTTTTTAGACACTCTCCTTATGCAGGAGGTCAGACCTCCTACATGATGTAGGAGGTCTGACCTCCTGCATGGAATTGCTATTTTTGTTTGATGTTGATGATTTTGGCGCCGAAAAGGCGCTGGGCTTTTTCCACCAGCGGATCTTTGCCTACTCTTGCCGCGGGCCGTTCTTCTTTGTTGGCCGGTGTGATTTTCTCTGAAATGACAAATTCTACTTTTAGCTGATTTCCGATTCTTTCTTCGATCTGTTTTTCGATTATTTCTTTATTGCCTTTTTGGCTGAGAGTTTCCTGGTGCAGGCTGCAATCAGGAGTAAAGTTAATTATCAGGGTGTTCTTTTTCAGACCGCTTATTTTTCCTTCTGCCAGATAGGTTTTTAGCACGGGACGGCGTTTTCCCAGATTGTTAAGAATCTCTTTCCAGAAACCCTGAACCTGAGCTAAGGTCTCTGTGCCGGCGATTTTAGGCTGAGCCGCTGGTGCGGGTGCTTTTACCGGCGCGGATACTGCGGGTGCGGGATTGTGTTGTTTTCGCGCAGCGGGAGCGGGCGTGGGTGCGGCTGCAGACTCAGCTGAAACTGTGTCCGGGGTTGCCAGCAGATTTTGTTCGATTTCCGCCAGCCGGTCGATTAATTGGTCCAGGCTGATCTTTTTTCTGCTGCGCACAATATTAATTATGCCGACTTCCAGGGCAATACGTTTGGATAAGGACCATTTTAGTTCATTCTGCAGCCGGGTAAGGATATTAATTATTACCAGCAGCTGGGACTGGGAAAAATTTTTGCCGAGTGTTATTACGCGGCTGATGTCCTCAGCTGACAAGTCAATTAGTTTGTGGATTTCGGCGGATTGTTTGGCGAGGAGGATGTTACGGAAATGGGTGGTTAAATCAAGTACAAACTGGCCCAGATTCTTACCGCCCTGAAAGACCTGGGTGACGGTGCTGATGGCTTTTTCTATATTGGAATCAATCACGCATTGAGAGATGTCAAAGAGGATATCAAGATCGACTATACCCAGGATGTTGAGCACGTCCTGGTGGAGAAGTTTCTTGCCGCTGTAGGCGATCAGCTTGTCCAGGGTGGATTCGGCGTCCCGCATACTGCCGTTGGCATAACGGGCAACGGTATAAAGGGATTCTTTGCCGATCTCGATTTTTTCATTCTTGGTAATATGCTGCAGGCGCTCGACAATAAGTTGGTTGGAAAGCATGTGCAGATTGAAACGCTGGCAGCGGCTGATAATGGTTGCGGGTAGTTTTTCCGGCGCGGTGGTGGCAAAGAAAAATTTTACGTGTGCCGGTGGTTCTTCCAGGGTTTTAAGCAGGGCGTTAAAGGCTTCGGTGGTCAACATGTGCACTTCGTCAATTATGTAGATCTTGAAGCGGTTGCCGGCCGGGGCCAAACGCACGTTTTCCCGCAGTTGTCTGATCTCATCAATACCCCGGTTGCTTGCTCCGTCTATTTCCAGAACATCCATGGACATTCCTCTTTTTATTTCGGTGCAGGAGGTGCATTTATCACAGGGGGTGGGTGTGGGTTTATTTGCGCTGTGGCAGTTGAGGGCCTTGGCCATTATCCGGGCGATGGTGGTTTTGCCGATCCCTTTGGTGCCGCTGAATAGATAGGCATGGGCAATACGTCCGCTGGTGATGGCATTGGTCAGGGTGGTGGTAACGTGGGTCTGACCGGTAACGTCTTTAAACTGCTGTGGTCTGTATTTACGGGCGATAACAAGGTATTCGTTCATAATTTATTAATTTAACAGAAATATATATAGTTAGGCAAGATATTTCCGCAGGAATTTGCCGGTAAGGGATTTTTTGTTTTTAATTATTTCTTCCGGCGGGCCGCTGGCCACGATCCGGCCGCCCTGGGCGCCGCCTTCCGGGCCGAGGTCGATAATGTAATCGGCGGTTTTGATTACGTCCAGGTTGTGTTCGATAACGATGACGGTGTTTCCCTGGTCCACCAGCCGGTTGAGAACGCTGAGTAGTGTTTTTATGTCCTGCAGGGCAAGTCCGGTGGTTGGTTCGTCCAGGATAAAAAGGTGGTCCTTTATTTCTTTTGTGCTGAGTTCAGCGGCGATTTTTAGGCGTTGGGCTTCTCCGCCGGAAAGGGTGGAAAAGGGCTGGCCCAGCCGGAGATAGCCTAAACCGACCTGGATAAGCAGCTTAAGTTTGTTCCTGATGGTTTTTGTGTCCGCGAAAAATTCTTGGGCTTGGGCGATGGTTAGCTGAAGTACTTCAGCTATGTTTTTTCCCTGATAAGTAACTTTTAACGTTTCTTTTCGATAGCGTTTGCCGTCGCATTCTGGGCAGCGGCTGTAGAGGTCGGCAAGAAAGTACATTTCAATTTTTTGCAGGCCGTTGCCTTCACAGGCCGGACAGCGGCCGTTACCGGTATTAAAAGAAAAACTGCTGCCGGTTAGTCCGGCCAGCTGGGCGGCGGTGGTTGCGGCAAAGAGCCTGCGAATATCACTGAAGACGCCGATATAGGTGGCGGGATTGGATTTTAGTGAGCGGCTGATAGGTTCCTGGTCTATGAGTCTTACGCCCCGCAGGCTTTTTAGGCCGCGGATCTCTTTGTAGGGGCCGGGGCGTTTTGCCGGTTGCCGGAATTCCCGGGCCAGGGCGTTATAAAGCGTATCGTAAATAAGTGAGCTTTTTCCGGAGCCGGATACGCCGGTTACGCAAATAAATGTGCCCAGGGGGAAACTGATATTGATGTTTTTTAGATTGTGCAGGCGCGCGCCGTTTAGCCGGAGGCAGGAGCGGGGATTATACCGGCGGGCCGAAGGCAGGGGGATTTCCGGCAGTGTTAGTGGATTTTTTTTCGCGCTGCCGCTGTAAGTGATCCGGCCGCCATACTCACCGGCTCCTGGTCCCAGTTGAATAAGGTGATCAGCATTGTTAATTATTTGGTGGTCATGTTCTACTATTAATAAGGTATTACCTTGTCTGGCCAGGCTGTGCAGAATTGTGAGCAGGTTGTTTGTGTCACGCGGATGCAGCCCGATGGTTGGTTCATCGAGAATATATAATGTGCCGACAAGGCCCTGACCCAGCTGCCGGGCCAGGTTGACCCGCTGTGACTCGCCGCCGGACAGGCTGCGGATCTGCCGGTTGAGGGTAAGGTAGTCCAGACCCACTTTAATGAGCAGGGTCAGTTTATGGATAATAGTTTCTAATATATCTTTGTTGAGGGCCGTGGTTTTAATTGACCGGAAAAAAATCAGGTCGTCGGAAATAGACATTTTGGTAAGTTGATGGATATCTTTATCTTTTATTTTTACCTGGAGGGCTTCCGGCCGCAGTCTGCTGCCCCGACAGGCCGGGCAGGGAAACTGGCTTTTGTAACGGCTCAAGAATACGCGCACATGTAATTTATAGCGTTTTCGTTCCAGCAGAGAGAAGAATTCAGCCAGTGTTTCATTAATATATTGTTTGGAGGATTTTGATAGTTGATTGTATGGTTTATGCAGATTGATTCCGCTAAGTGATTCGTACCACCAGCTGTGACTGGGTTTGGTCCACGGTTCTACGGCTCCCTGGGCCAGGGATAGTTTCTGGTTAGGGATTACTTTATCCTGGTCATAAAGCAGCAGGTTGCCAAACCCTTTGCAGCGGGAGCAGGCGCCCAGGGCGTGGTTGAAACTGAATTGGTGGGGTTGTGGTTGAGTAAATTTCTTTCCGCATTGAGGGCATTGCAGCCGGCTGCTGAAGCGGCGTGTTCCCCCGGGCCCAAACTCTATCCAGATTGTGCCGTTTCCTTCCCGGAAGGCCAGTTCCAGGGATTCTGTTAAGCGGGCTTGTTGATTCTTTTTTAGCGCTAGACGGTCAACGATGACCTTGAAACTGGTTAGATGCTGCGGTAATTTATCTTCTTCCAGATGATAGATGCGCTTGCCTTTTTTTACGCGCACAAAACCTTTCTTTAGCAGCTCTCCTGTTTTTTCAGCGGCGAAAGTAATGAGAATGGATTTTCCCGGATAAGCGGCTAATAGTTTTGCCGAGACGCTTTCGGCGGAATCTGCTTTAACAAGTTTTTTGCATTTCGGGCAATAAATAGTCCCGCCCTTGGCGAATAGCAATCTGAGATAATCGTAGATTTCTGTTACTGTACCGACGGTAGCCCTGCTGGTGCGTACGGGATTGCGTTGTTCCAGGGCAATGGCCGGACGCAGATTACGGATATTATCGAGGGCCGGCCGGTTGAGGCGCTCTAAAAACATTCGGCTGTAGGTGGAGAGTGATTCCAGATAGCGGGTATGGGATTCGGCGAAAATGGTATCCATGGCCAGGGATGATTTGCCGGCACCGCTGACGCCGGTAAGGACGGTTACTTTATCATGGGGAATGCGCAGAGAGATGTTTTTAAGGTTATTTTGTCTGGCCCCTTCAATTATCAGGCAGGATTTATTTGTTCTCAAATTTGCGGATGCGTTCTTCAAGGGTATCTATACGCTGGATAAGTTTATTTACGGCTTCGGTTACGGGATCTGGGAGGCGGCCGTGTTCCAGATCCATTAGCGGTTTGGGACGTTTTTCTTTGGGCAGGATAACATGGCCGGGAATGCCCACTACGGTGGCGCCCGGGGGTACGTCTTCTACAACTACTGAACCGCTGCCGATTCTGGCGCCGTCACCTACTGTGATGGGGCCCAGAAGTGTTGCCCCGGCGCCGATTACTACCCGGTTGCCGATTGTGGGATGCCGTTTTATCTTTTCCAGACTGGTACCGCCAAGCACCGAGCCCTGGTACATGAGCACATTATTGCCGATTTCTGCGGTTTCACCGATTACTACACCCATGCCGTGATCGATAAAAAACCGGCGGCCGATTGTCGCGCCGGGGTGGATATCGATTCCGGTAATAAAACGGCTAAGGTGAGAAATTAATCTGCCGAGCAGTTTCAGTCGATGGTGCCAGCAGAAATTGGCCATTCGCTGGAACCAGATCGCCTGCAGGCCCGGGTAGCATAAAAGAACTTCCAGCAGTGACCGGGCTGCCGGGTCTTCAGCGAATACGGTTTTAATGTCTTCACGCATATTTTTAAACATGGATATAATTGTAATTTAACGAAGTGGCGGTGTCAATACTAAGATATAGTGATTAGGACGGCGCCGAGGAGGATGAGGCTGCTGGCGATTATCTTACGTTTGATGTCCAGCCGTTCTTTCAGGAAGAAATAGCTGAGGAAAAAGCCAAAGATAAGGTTGGTGCGGATGAGTGGATTTACTTTGGTTATTGCCGCCTGCTCAAGGGCGAGATAGTAGCAGACGGTAGCGATAGCGGAGATTAAGGCGATGGGGGCCAGGCCGGTTAAGAGGGTGTTGATGTTTTTTCTTGTTACCGGGTGTTGCTGCCGGTGGT
>CAZIXI010000079.1:4586-12630 GCA_964543115.1 uncultured bacterium | reverse complement strand
TAAAGCACGCGGAAAGATCCGCCAATTCCAGATCCCAACGAAGATCCGGTTTATCACTGCCGTAACGAGTCATTGCCTCATGGTGGGTGATCCGCTTAAAGGGTAATTTCAGTGAAACGCCCAGCGCCTCAGAAAACATCTCGGCCATCAACCCTTCCGTTACGTTCAAGACATCTTCCTCTTCAACAAAACTCATCTCGATATCAATCTGGGTAAATTCCGGCTGGCGGTCCGCGCGCAAATCTTCGTCACGAAAGCATTTAACGACTTGAAAATACTTCTCTACCCCCGCGACCATCAAAATCTGCTTAAAAAGCTGCGGGGACTGCGGTAAGGCATAGAATTTTCCCGGATAGACCCGGCTGGGCACCAGGTAATCACGCGCCCCTTCCGGCGTACTCTTAGTGAGCATCGGCGTCTCTACCTCCAGAAAACCCTCCCTGCTCAGAAACTGCCGGGCCGCCTGACAAGCCTTATGGCGCACCTGCAGGGCATTGAGTAATCGCGGCCTCCTCAAATCAATATAACGGTAAGCAAGCCGAATATCCTCGCTAATGTCAACCTCCTCTTCCAGCGGAAATGGAAGCGGTTTTGACTTGTTTAGTATTTCCAGGCTCGAAACCGTAACCTCAATATCACCAGTGGTCAGTTTAGGATTTTTTGTCCCCTCGGGACGCGGATGTACCTTGCCCTGAATTTCGATAACGTACTCACTCCGGATAGTTTCCGCCAACTTATGTATAGCCAAATTAAGTTGAGGATTAAAAACCAACTGGGTAACCCCCGACCGGTCACGCAAATCAATAAAAATCAGGCCGCCGTGATCCCGCCGGGTATCCACCCAGCCGACCAAAACTACATTCTTATCTAAATCACTTGCCGTAAGCACTCCACAGGTATGAGTTCTTTTCATCGATTGCTCCTCTCTAAAATTAAACTTATCTTCTTAAAAATCCAGACTCCCTGATAAAAAACACAACTACTCAGCTGCCTTTCAACATTCCCTTTAAGCCTTCTAATATTTCCTCTTCTTTTATATCTTTTTCTAATCCTTGATCCATACTTTTAAGTTTGACTATTTTATTATTCCTCTCATCCTCGCCCCGGACAATCACGTAACGGGCGCCCAGCTTATTGGCCAGACGCATTTGCGCCTTAACGCTTTTGGCCTGAAAATTTATATCGGCTTGGATACCGGAACGGCGCAGTTCATTTAATAAAGTAAAATTCTTCGCGTAACTTTCACTGTCCAAGGAAACCAGAAAAACATCTAATTTATCCTCCGGCAGCTGCAGACAATTCAATTGGGTCAAGGCCATAATCAACCGCTCCACACCGATACTGAACCCAACGGCACCAGTGGGCGGACCTCCCATCTCCTGAACCAAACGGTCATAGCGGCCGCCGGCGGCAATGGTGTTCTGGGCCCCTAACCCCTCTAACGGTGAAATAAATTCATAAACTGTCCGCGTATAATAATCCAATCCCCGCACCAAATGCGGATCGATTTTAAAAGTAACTTTTTCCGCCAGCAGAAAACTTTTCAATTCCTCAAAATGTTCCCGGCATTCTCCGCATAAAGAGTCCTGGATAACCGGTAAACCATTAATAATCTTCCGGCACTGAGATTGTTTACAGTCTAATACCCGGAAAATATTCCGCTTATACCTCCGCTGACAGTCAGCGCACATATCTTTTATCTTCAAGCCCAGCTGTTCCTGGAGCAGCATCGTATATCCGGGACGGCACTTCTGGCAGCCGGCACTGTTCAGCCGCAGTTCCGGATCAGGAAGATTAAACATACGAAAATAATCTCTGAGCCAGATAATCGTCTCGGCATCGGCACTGGCCGCGTAAGTCCCGATAACTTCCGCACCAATTTGATGAAACTGGCGCAAACGCCCGGCCTGCGGACGTTCCCGGCGAAACATCGGCCCAGAATAAGAAAGTTTCCATAACGGTTTTTTGGCATAAAGACTGCCTTCCAGATACGCCCTGATCACTCCGGCAGTTTCTTCGGGCCGCAGGGAAATAGACCGATTACTTTTATCGGTAAATGTATACATCTCCTTCTCGACAATATCGGTGTCCGCTCCGACACTGCGGGCAAACAATTCCGTATACTCTATAATAGGCGTTCTAATCTCCTGATAACCATAGCGCCGAAATAATTCCCGGGCCTTTCCCTCCACACACTGCCAGAGATCTATCTGCGGAGGAAAAGCATCGTTAGTTCCGTTAATTGAACGGTATTTAATAGCCATAATTTTGCCCCATCAACCATTTAAATAATTTCTAATATTCTAGCAAAATTTCGGCATAAAACCTAGCGCTATCCTGCCGGAGTGCGCCGGCCTTCGGCCGATCTACTATTGGTTTAACAAGCTTGTATAATAAAAAACAAGAATCATTTAAACGCAGAGCTCGCAGAGTACGCAAAGTTACGCAGTCTATATCCATTCCAATAATGGCAGTCCAAAGCGAAGCTTTGGGCAGAGTTTTTCGAGCATAGCTCGTATAAATTACCTTTTCTCTGCGGCCTCTGCGTTTAAAAAAGTTATTAACAAATTTGCGCGAAGCTGTGTTTTTCATGATTTAGCCCTCTAAGAGGGCTAAAGGATTAAGAGCTACTTATTAGCTTTCCTTATCTGCACGCTGCCTTTACCAAGTAGGCCTTCCAGACGGTTAACAAATTCCCGGCTGGGATTAACTTTCAGCTCGGTATTAACAGCCATCGTTATCCTCTCTCCGCTTGCCAGGCCAATGCACATATTGAGTGAACAATCCCCCGGATATTCACTCAAAACATCGCGAACCTGCTCCAAAACACCCTCATCGCCTGATTGCGGAGAAACATTAATCTGCACACTCTCAGCATAGCGGATTGGCGCTTCCTCCAGGGGCACTACCTCAGCAGCAACTACCCGCGGCTTTTCTTCCTGGGCCTGCGCCTGACCGGTAATAATTACCGGTTTATTCTGCTCAATATACTGCTGAGAGGCATCATAGGCATCAGGATAGACCACCACTTCCGCGCTGCCGTCTAAATCATCCACAGTCAGAATGGCCATTCGCCGGGAATCCCTTTTGGTTACAGTCCTTTTAATATTTGTAATAATTCCTCCCAGACGCACTTTCGTAGTCAAGCCCAGGCGCACTAATTGGCTGGAGCTCGCTGTAGTATAACAACGAAGCAAATCCTCATATTCCGCTAAAGGATGCCCGGTAACATAAAAACCCAGTAATTCTTTCTCAAAATTAAGTAACTGCGCCTCTGACCACTCTTCCATTTCAGGCAGCTTTAAGGATGGCCCATTATTATGCCCCTCCAGCAGTTCAAAAAATGATATCTGCGAAGAATGTAAAATCTCTTTCTGTCTTGCGGCCAGGGATAACGCCTGATCAACTCCGGCAACCAAGGGCTGCCGCTTATGCCCAAAACTATCCAGGGCACCGCATTTGATTAAACTCTCAATAACCTTCTTGTTAACAGCCCGGCTGTCTATCCGTTCCAGAAACCCGAGGAAATCCGTGAACGGACCAGCATTCCGGATATCAATAATAGAACGCACCGCCGCCGCCCCGACATTTTTTATCGCTGCCAGACCAAATCGTATATTACCACCCACCACGGTAAAGTGAGCTTCACTCTGGTTGATATCAGGCGGCAGCACCTCTATGCCCATCTTACGGCTCTCTTCAATATAACGGGACAACTTATCGGTATTATTCATTTCACTTGTTAACAGGGCTGCCATATAGGCCTTCGGCCAATTCGCCTTTAAATACGCCGTCTGATAGGCAATCATCGCATAAGCCGCGCTATGCGACCGGTTAAAACCATACCCCGCAAAGGTCGCCATATGCTCAAAGATCCGTTCCGCCTGAGTGTAGCTCAAGCCCTTCTTTTTCGCTCCGTCAATAAAATGGCTCCGCTGTTCCTCCATCTGCCGCGCCTTTTTCTTACCCATGATCCTCCGCAGTGTATCCGCGGCACTCATATCAAAACCGGCAATAACATTTGCGCTCTGCATGACCTGTTCCTGATAGAGCATCACTCCATAAGTATCTTTAAGTATCGGCTCTAACAATAGATGGTCATATTTTATCGGCACCTTTCCTTTCTTGCGGGCAATATAATCATCTACCATATGCATCGGGCCGGGCCGGAACAAGGCTACCAGGGCAATAAGATCATTGAAATTATCCAATCCCATCCGTCTGGACAAATCCCGCATCCCGCTGCTTTCTACCTGAAATATACCGATTGTATTCGCCTGATTTAACATCTGAAAAGTTTTCGCGTCATCCATGGGAATACGCTCAATATCAATTTTCTCTCCGCTTAACCGTTCCACAATGCTTAAGGTATCCTTAATCACCGCCAATGTTTTTAAACCTAGAAAATCCATCTTCAACATGCCGATCTTTTCCACCGGACCCATCGCGTACTGCGTTATTACTTCACCCTTATTTCCTGTCGATAACGGCAAATATTCCGTCAGCGGCTCTTCTGAAATAACCACTCCCGCGGCGTGAGTAGATGAATTACGCACCATGCCTTCCAGCACAAAGGACACCTCCAGTAATTTTCCTATCCTTTGATCTTCCTTGGCAATTTTATCTAACTGCGGTTCCAGTTCCAACGCCCGTTCCAAAGTTATATTTAACTCATTCGGTATAAGTTTGGCGATCCGGTCGGCCTCACTATAAGTTAGCCCCAAACCGCGCCCGACATCCCGGATCACCGCCTTCGCTCCTAAAGTACCAAAGGTAATAATCTGGGCGACATTATTTTTCCCGTATTTAGTACGCACATATTCAATCATTTCATCCCGGCGGCGGTCACAAAAATCTATATCAATATCCGGCAGGGATATCCGGGAAGGGTTAAGAAATCTTTCAAACAGCAGCCCGTAGCGCAGCGGATCAATATTCGTTATCCCCAATAAATAGCTGACCAAACTTCCCGCCGCGGATCCCCGGCCCGGGCCGACCGGGATATTATTCTGCCGGGCATAATTAATAAAATCCCAGACAATCAGGAAGTAACTGGAAAAATTCATCTTTTCGATTATGGACAACTCAGTTTCTAGACGCGCTTTTATTTCCGGAGTAATATTGCGGTAGCGGCGGCTCAAACCCTGCTGACAAAGCCGGCGCAAATACATTTCACGTTTTTGCCCGTCAGGCGGATGGTACGTCGGTAAATACTTATTTGTAAAATCCAATTCCACATTACAGCGCTCGGCAACTTCCAGGGTGTTCTCTATCGCCTGCGGAGTATCGGGAAATAAAGCAAGCATCTGTTCGGCGCTTTTAAACCAAAACTCCGTGTTAGGGAATTTCATTCTTTTTGGATCGTAAATATTAGTAACCGTCTGAATACAAAGCAGTACCTCATGCATGAATGCCTGGTCACGATCCAGATAATGACAGTCATTGGTAGCCACTAATTTAAGGTCATACTTGCGGCCCATTTCCTGGCACCAGCTATTCGCCTTCGACTGGCCTTCAATCCCCTGATTCTGAACCTCCAGATAAAAATTCTCCCGGCTGAAAATATCCAGATACTGCCGCAGAATCTTTTCCGCCTGCTCCGTTTGATCAGCAATAACTAAATGGGACAATTCTCCCTTGAGACAACCGCTCAAGGCGATCAACCCGGAGGAATACTTTTTTAAAACCTCCTTATCTATCCGGGGCCGGTAATAAAAGCCTTCCAAAAAACCGACAGAGCTTAATTTAATAAGGTTTCTATAACCCTGATAGTTACTGGCAAGTAAAGTGAGGTGGAAAGCGGCATCTTTAATCCCATGCGCTTTTCTTTCAGTGCGTAAACCCGGAGCGATATAGGCTTCCATGCCAATAATCGGTTTTATCCCCGCTTCCTTGGCCTTGGAATAGAAATCAATCATCCCGTACATATTACCGTGATCCGTAACAGCCACCGCCGGCATACCCAGCTGCTGCGCCCGCTCAATAAGCTTACTCTGCCGGCACATGCCGTCGAGAAGGCTGTATTCGCTATGAACATGTAAATGGACAAAATTAGAAGATTTCATAATGTTTTTTATTTAGAAATCACGCAAAAATTTACTTTTTTTTAACACAAAGACACCAAGAAAAAAAACAAAGACACAAAGATTTTTTATGTTTCTCAATCAAACTTAATTTTATCAATCCCTTTGTGCCTTAATAAAACTTTGTGTCTTTGTGTTTTATTTTTTTGTTAACGATTTATCAACAAATCTACGGAAATCTGCACGAACGAAGCCCGCATTTCTATCTCCGCACGCTGCCGACGCGCTGGACGGCCTGGAATATCTTGCCTTCTGTCTGAATCGAAGGAGCAATAATAATCTCCGTCAGCTGCATCTCTTTAATGTTTTGCGCGCCGATATTTCCCATTGATGTAGTCAGGGCCCCCAGTAAATTCTGTGAACCATCATCAATCTCCGCCGGACCGTAAATAATCTGTTCCACTGTGCCTGTGGTACCCACATAGATTCTGGTTCCCCGCGGCAAATTAGCGTGCGGAGTAGCCATTCCCCAGTGGTACCCTCGTCCCGGGGCTTCTTTGGCCCGGGCAAACGCGCTGCCCACCATCACAGCATCAGCCCCGCAAGCGATCGCCTTACAGACATCTCCGCCTCTTACCATTCCGCCATCGGTAATTATCGGAACATACCTTCCGGTCTGCTTAAAATAGAAGTCCCGGGCGCCGGCACAATCAACGGTTGCCGTAACCTGAGGCACTCCAATTCCCAAAACGGCCCGGGTCGTACAAGCCGCTCCCGGCCCGATCCCCACTAAAAGACCGGAAATCCCTGTTTCCATTAAGGCCAGGGCGACATCATAAGTAACGGCATTACCGACAATAACCGGTATTTTCATCTGGGAACAGAATTTACCGAAATCAAGAACCGCATATTCTTTGGAAATATGGGTTACTGTTGTCACTGTCGACTGAACAACAAAAAGATCCGCTCCCGCCTCCTGGGCAATGGCCCCGAAACGCTCCGCGTTCTGCGGAATACAGGAAACTACCGCCGGCACTTTATGTTTTTTTATTTCAGAAACACGTTGAGCGATCAAATTTTCCTTAATCGGCTCCTTATATATTTCCTGGAAAATCTTTGTCACCTCATCGCTGTTCGCCGTAACGATCCGCTCAATAATCTCATGCGGATTCTGATACCTGGTCTGCACCCCTTCCAGATTAAGCACCGCTACTCCGCCCAATTGCCCCATCCTGATCGCGAATTTGGTGTCCACAACCCCATCCATGGCACTGGCCAGGATAGGCACCGTGAATTTATGCTTGCCCAACTGCCAGCTGGCATCTACTTCGTCAGGATTAACGGTCACCTTACCCGGGACCAGGGCAATTTCATCAAACCCATAACACCGCCTGGCTCTTCTACCTGTTCCAATCCACTCAGCCATAACACTCTCCTTTCTTTTAGACGCGAATACTCGCGAATTATACCCGTAAACTCTACGCAATTGCGGAAAACCTTGCTCAAGTTAGGCCCCTTCGGGGCTGACTACTTGCAATTAATAAGAACATGATTATTACACCACGGAGCACACAGAGAAACACGGAGGAAAAATAATCTACTCTCTGTGAACTCCGTGATCTCCGTGGTTTAATATTCTTGGCTTCTATTTCTTATTATCTATTTTGAAATTGCATGCAAGAAGCTATGAATAAAAAAAGCACATTCGCGTTAATTCGCGTTTAAACTTGAACATTGAGGACACTTATGGATTCTATCAGTCCTGTTTACAATATATCGATAAGCGCAAATGGAACAACTAACAACATTTCTCTCTCCGGCTGCAATCTCTTTCTTGCGGGTATTTCTATACCCGGAAAAAACCCACGCTAAAAATACACCTAAAACCACCAGGCCAATATAAAGCAAAAATATATTGTTTACAGTTAAGGTAATCATTGGCTTAACTGTCCCAAGCAGAGCTTGGGACTGCCCCCGACGTGTCGGGGACTGCCATCATTGGAATGGGTATAGACTGTATC
>CAZIXI010000079.1:0-4486 GCA_964543115.1 uncultured bacterium | reverse complement strand
GACTGCCCCCGACGTGTCGGGGACTGCCATCATTGGAATGGGTATAGACTGTATCCTCACCTTGGCCACTCCCCACTGATAATCCGGAGAGTCTTTTTGCCAGGCGGGACGGAACCGCCATTTTTTTACTCCCCTGACAATTTGACTATCCACCCCGGGCAAACCCGACCCTTCTTCAATAATGACTTGATTCACCCGCCCGTCCCGGGCCAGCCAAAACCGCAGCTTGAGGTTTAACGGTAATTCACCCGTGGCCGGTATCCGGCTGAAAGTTTCTTTATAAATCAAACTGCGCACAGCTACCGGCCCTTCAATATAAAAAATTAACTTATGTTCATCACTAAGCGGAATTTCCAGGCCGCTCTTGCCGGCAGACCGCCCATCACTTAAAAGCGGAAGACTATAATAAAAAAGACTCCCATACTCCGGCAGCAGCTCTTTCCTTAGAATCATTCCTTCCGCGGCCAAAGAAGGCAATTTGACATCAAACATTCTCTTCCCAAATGCCGCCCCGGGTTCTTCTCCAGGTGACAGATGACCAACCTGCTGCAGATCAACAGACAACTGATCTCCCCAGAGTTCTTCTTTCCCAGCCAGGTATCGATACAAAGAGCCAGAAGCAGTTTCTTCCTGCCGGCGCTGCAAATGCCGCAGCTGTCCTCTGGGCACTAAATAAAATTCCGCTATAGCTATTTCCTCTTGCGGAAATCTTGCAGTAAAAAGCCCCAGAAAGGCCCCGTGCCCGAGTATTGATAATATAAGCGGTAAAAATATAATTTTCATTCCGCAGTGGCTATCGCAATCCTGTCAATTCCAACCCCGCGGGCAGTATCAATCAGCTCGACAATTTCAAGATGATTAATGTTTTTACCCGCCTCAATAACTAAAGTCAAATCCTCACCGGCTGCTCTTTTATTATTCAATTCCTGCTTTAATTCATCAACGGTCAATTTAACTTTCTCCAGCCACACGCCTTCATTATTTATCTCGACTACGGCCAACCTGCCTCCGGCAAGAGAAAAATTCCCCGCCGGCGGTAATTCCACCAGCAGCCCCGCCTTACCGATAAACTGTGTAGCCAAAACGAAAAAGACTACCATGATCAGCACCACATCCAGCAGCGGTACCGGATCGATAAATCTTGTCTTCAATTTAAGATTTGTTTTTAATCTCATCGTCTAAAAGAAATTATTCAACAAGGGCCAATTCTTCCTCAGTAAGAGCATCAACCAGCTCCGCCGAACTTTGATCCATTTCCTGTACAATTTTCTGTATCCTGGTGACTAAATAGTTATAAGCGAGATAAGCCGGAATGGCAACTGCTAATCCAAAAGCTGTGGTCAGCAACGCCTGCCAAAGCCCCCCGGCCAGCTGGCTGCCGGTAATCATCCCGGCCTGACCCCCGATGAGCTGGAACACATTGATCAGGCCGAATACTGTGCCTAAGAGTCCCAGTAAAGGCGTAATAACAGCAATATTCACCAACAGCGCGCTGCCGCGTTCCAACCGCGGAATCTCCTGTAAGGCAACTCTATCCATGGCATTCCTGATACTTTCCACGCCGCGGTCATGATTCATTATACCGGCCTTTAAAATACGCGCTATCGGGCCCGGAGTATGATCGCAGATAGAGATCGATTCAGTAATCCGCCTGGCCTTTAATTCATTGCGCAACCCGGAAATAAATTCCTGCGTATCAATCTGTGTACGATGAAAATGGACTATTCTATTGATGAAAACAGTCACCATAACAATGGAACAGGCCAGAATAAAATACATTATTGGTCCACCTTTAACCAATACGTCCATAATAATTCCTCCTTCAATTTTAGTTTTTACGTGAAACGTTCGGAATGCGGCATAATAAATCCGCAATCCGAAATCCGCAATCCAAAATATTATGTTTCTTGCATATAACTTTCGCTCCTACAAATACTAAACATTATCAGGCGCTACTTTCCCTCCAACTCCTTAATCTTCTTTTCCGCCTGTATCCTTTCGGGGCACCGGCTATCGGCCACTTTTCTGTATAGCTGCAAGGCCTCATCAGAACGATTTGCCTGAAGCAGAAGTTCGGCGGCATTAATTGCCGCCTTCCCCATCCATAATCTCTCCTGAGGATACTCATAGACGATCTGCAAAAACTTTTCCCGCGCCTGATCAATCTTCCCCTGTCTCTTCAGGGCTTTCCCAATATCAAAAATAGCCTGTACCCTGATCTCCGGATAATTTGCCTCTGAGGCCCGAGCATAAGAAAGAAGCGCCTGGTCTAACTCCCCTAACCCGTAAAAAACATCCCCCTGGCGCAGGTATACTTCCGCCAATAAATAATGCCCGGGCCAGTTTTCAATAATATTCTGATACAGGGCAAGGGCCGTATGATAATCTTTCAGAAAAATATGACTTTCTGCCAAGCCAAAATAAGCATCCGGGCAAAGGTCCCTGTCCGGATATTGATCAACCAAATCCTGAAAAAACTTTTTCGATACTTCATAATCCCCGGACTTAAACGCGCATCTGCCGGACAAAAAAAGGCTGTCGTCAGCTAAATCATGCCGGGGAAATTTATCTACAATCCGGCAAAAGGTATCCTGGGCAGTACTATACTGCCCCTTATTAAAGAAATATTCTCCCATCCAGAATCCCGCTTCGGGATTAAAACCCGCTTCCGGTTCTCGTTCAATATACTGTTTAAAATAATTTAAGGCCCTTTCTTCCCGTCCCTGCCGAAAAGCACAGAGCCCCAGTTCATACAAGGCCTGAGTCCGATAACTACCCTGAGGAAAATCAACAAATAGAGAAGTAAACACCACACATGCCTTTGCATAGTCATCCATATCATAATAGGCAATACCGATCCTAAATACCGCTCTCTCCTTCAATGAGCGGGAATCCGACTTCTGCGCCGCTTCCTGATAACCGGCAATTGCCTCTTTGTAGCGCCCCCGTTTAAAATAAGAATTTGCTTTCTGATAACGGGCCGCGGCAACCATTTTACTTTCTGGATAACTATAAATAAGTGTATTGAAAGCGGCTATGGCCTTATCATACTCTTCGAGCTTGAGATAGGTATTACCCAGCTGATAGAGAGCCCGGGCCGACCATTTACCGGGGTAATCCTCCAGAATCCGGTGATACCCCTGAATTGCCTGCTCAAATTTTTCTAACTGCAAATAAGCATCTCCTATCTTCAACAAGGCCTCTGCCCGCAAATTTAGATCATCACTCCTCTCGATAACCTGCCTAAACATCCGTTGGCTTAGTTTATACTCCTCATTACGATAATGGGCCCAACCCAGCCCATAATAGGCCCGGGCCGCTAAAGGAGAATCTTCATAATCATCAATCAACCTTCTATACTCACGCAGTGCGTCTTTTTCTTTCCCTTGCGCGAAATACGCCTCCCCCAGCCAGTAACGAACATTGCTGATCGCCGGATGTTTTGGATAGCTGCCGATAAACTCCTGTAACTGTTTTACTGCCTGAGGATATTCCTCCAACGAGATATAACATTCCGCCAGCCGCAGCCTGACAGCGGGCAACAATTTATTTTTAGGGAATTTCTCCTCGAAAGATCTGAACCAAATAGCCGCGTCACGAAAATGTTTTAACTGCCAGTACTGCCAGCCAAGCGCATAGTAAGCCCGGGCCAGCAACTCCGGATTCTTTAAACCCTTTATTGCCCGGCGGAAATACACAATTGCCTTTATATGCAGTTCCGAACGCTCCTTTATCCTGCCCAGGAGAAAGTAGGCCTCAGCTATTAACCCGGGAGATCCTCCCTGCCGGATAAACTGCCACAACTCCGCTTCCGCCCGGTCATAGCGTCTGGCCTTATAAAAACATTTGGCGATCCAAAGACGGCTGCGAACCCCGATATCCTGGTCAGGTACCCGGTCGGTTAAATCACGAAAAATGCCGACGGCGTCTAACAACCTGCCCGTTTGAAAATAGATCTGCGCCAATTCAAATTGCGCGTAAGACAGATAACGAGAGTCAGGATAAAGCTCGGCAAATTCACTAAATATCTCTTCCGCCCTGTCGGCTTTCCCGCGCCGTAAATATATCTTTCCCAGCCAGAAACCGGCCAGATCCCGATAATCCGGCTTCTTGCTCAAACGTTTAAAGATCTTCTTGGCCTCTCTTAACTCTCCCTGGCGGTAAAAAGCCTCGCCCAGCATTGCTGTGACCTTATCGCTGATTTTACTTTTACCGTAATTCTTAAGATAAAACTCAAATTGCTTAATCGCTTCCGGATACAGCTTATCCTCATAGGCCTTAAAACCCAGATTATAACAGCTCTCTTCTTCTTGCGAGGAAAACCAATCCCCTTCTCCGCATAAAGGCAGAGCCGGAAAAACAAATACAGTCATTAATAAAAATAGAAAAACTAATTTATTCATATTATATCCAATATCCACAACTAAAATGAGCGACTAGCGACTAGCGACTAGCGACTAGCGACTAGCGACTAGCGACTAGCGAC
>CAZIXI010000078.1:325-12633 GCA_964543115.1 uncultured bacterium | reverse complement strand
GAACTTATGAAGGAATCACATCCCTTACACTGCCTGATCAACACCTGTCATCTGGTCAACTCCTCACTGGACCTTAATGAGGTGCTCAAAGGTGTAACCAAAATGTCCAAAGACGTCCTCCGCTCCGATGCCGGCTCACTCATGCTTCTCGATGAAAAAAAGCAGCGTTTAAACTTCACTGTCGCCCTGGGAACAAAGGGACACCGGCTGCAAAAAGGTTTTTCCCTTAAACTCGGCCAAGGTATCGCCGGAGCGGTAGCCAAGACCGGAGAACCAATAGTGGTGGCGGACGTTGCCAGAGATCCCCGTTTTTGCCGGGAACTTGATAAGGCCACCAATTTTGACACCAGAAGCATCCTGGCTGTTCCGCTTCAGGTAAACGACAAAACTATCGGTGTGCTTGAGGTAATCAATCCTAAAGACAAACTGTTCTTTACCCCCGAAGATATCCCCATGTTTCAGGCCTTCGCCTGTCAGGTAGCGGTAGCCATTGAGAATGCCCGGATGCATAAAAACATGCTCGCCCAACAGAAACTGGAACAGGAACTCACCATCGCCAGCGAGATCCAGGACCAGATGCTGCCGCCAAAAAATATAAATCTTAAACAGCTAACGATCACTGCCGAATACAAACCCGCAAAAAAAATCGGCGGCGATTTTTTTGACGTAATTGATCTGGGGAAAAAGACAATTATTGCCGTTGGGGATGTCACCGGAAAAGGCATCCCGGCGGCATTATACATGGTAAGACTGATCACAAAACTACGTTCCCTGGCAAATGAGCATAAAGACATTTCGCTTGTTGCCAACAAACTTAATCAATCATTATTACAACGTTCTACCAGAGGAATGTTTGCCACCTGCATCATTATTGCCATTGAAAAATCTTCCGGAAAAACAACCCTGCTGAACGCCGGCCACCCCTACCCTTTCCTGATCAGTAACGGAAAAATCAAAGAAATTAACAGCAGCAAAGGATTACCGCTGGGCATTATTGACAGTATCTCTTACGGCTCCCGGAAAATTACCCTGAAAAAAGATGATTCACTTTTACTATATACTGATGGTATAATAGAGGCTCGAAACATCCAGGGTAAAGAATTCGGGCAGTTGCGGTTTGCCCGTGAACTGCGGGCCAAAATAAAAAACAAGAATACCCGCAAACACTTGCTGAAAAACCTGTTCGCCGGCGTCAGCAGCTTTGCCCGGGACGCCGCCCAACATGATGATTTAACAGCTGTACTGATTAATAAAATAACTTAGAAAATGATGGCAACCGACACGGTAAAATTCACCAGCAACCCGAAAAACCTTAAAGATATTCGTGCTTACATGAGGAAAATATCGAAACAAGCAGGTTTTTCGGAAAAAGAAATTCACGACATTGTCCTGGCCGTTGATGAGGCCTGCAGCAACATAATCAGACATGCCTACAAACAGGACTATCACCAAGAAATATTAATATCTACCGAACAAAAGAAAGACAAGCTGAAAGTAGTCCTGCAGGATTTCGGCTGCAAACCAAACATGAAAAAAATGGAAAATCCGCCAACGGAAAAACTGCGCTGCGGCGGTTATGGAGTTATCTTCATTAACAAACTAATGGATGAAGTACACTATGACCTTAGTCCGGCAGCCGGTACAATCTTAACCCTGATTAAAACAAGAAAGGACCTATGAACACAAAAATCGAAAAGTTAGACAAGGCAATTCTTATCGTTCCTGATGGAGAAATAGATCTGAATAATTCTCCGGATTTCAGGAAAATCCTGCAGGAAAACATTCAAAACAGCAGCGCCGGCATCCTCGTTGACCTCTCCCAGGTAAAATACATGGACAGCTCCGGGCTGGCCACACTTGTCGAGGCCTTCCAGACAACAACGAAAACAAGAAAAAAACTGGCTATTTTTTCCTTAACCGATACTGTCCGAAACGTCTTCTCGATAACCAGATTAGACGAAATATTTCCTATTTGCTCGTCTCGAGAAGAAGCACTGAAGGAGCTGGATAAGTGAGGAATCTTGCGGGTTATTTCGGCCGTATATTTATAAATTTCTTACAACACCTAAGCAGTATCAGCCTTCTGTTTAAAGAAACATGCTACTGGACATTCTGCGCCCCCTTAAAAAGAAAATTTCCCAGCGGCAAAGAAATCCTTAAACAAATGCAGCATACCGGTGTAAACTCCATCCCTATTGTCACCTTTGTCTGCCTGTTCTTCGGCCTTACTCTGGCCATGCTCACCTCCTACCAATTGGAGCAGGTGGGCAGCGTATTGATGCTCGGCGGCCTTGTCGGTATCTCCTTTACCAGAGAGCTCGGCCCCTTACTAACCGGCATTGTTGTCGCCGCCCGCGTGGGCGCCTCCATTACCGCGGAATTGGGCTCAATGAAGGTTTATGAGGAAATCGATGCCCTGGACACCATGGCTATCCCCCCGGTACGTTATCTGATTGTTCCCCGGTTGATTGCCCTGGTAATCATGATGCCCTGTCTGGTTATTTTTGCCAACATGGTGGGAATGATTGGCGGCTATCTTATCGGCAGATTCAGCGTACATATTAATACCTCTTACTATATCAGATTAACCTTAGATGCCCTGGCCCTAAAAGACATTTATACCGGACTTTTTAAAAGTCTCTTTTTTGCCGCTATTATCGCAATTATCAGCTGTTATCAGGGCTTTATTGTCAGGGGCGGTGCCGAAGGCGTAGGTAAGGCCACCACGCAGTCAGTGGTTTTATCGATACAATTAATCATTATTGTCGACTCTTTCTGGAACGCAATTTTTTACTTCCTTTAAAAGAAGTAAAGAATTAAAGAAATAAAGAAGTAAAGAAATTAGGCAAGATAACAATGGAAAGCATTACCGAGAAAAGAACAGTAAAGACTTATCGGGACTTAAATGTATATCAATTATCGTATGATCTAGCAATGGAGATATTCGAAACATCTAAGGGTTTTCCAAAAGAAGAAATGTATGCTTTAACGCAACAAATACGGAAATCATCAAGATCTATTCCAGCGAATATTTGCGAAGGCTGGGCAAAGAGGAAGTATGAAAATGTTTTTCTGAGACATTTAAATGACAGCAATGGCTCTTGTGAAGAAACAAAAACCTGGCTGGATTTTGCTAAAGACTGTAGATACATTTCCACCGAAAAACACAATAAACTATTTAACCAATACAATAAAATAGGAGCAATGCTTAACTCACTGATGAACAAGTGGCAAAAATATTGACCTTTAATTCTTTACATCTTTAAATCTTTACATCTTTACTTCTTAAAAATATGGCAGAACAATACGCGATTGAATGCAAGAACATCACCAAGTCCTTTAACGACCGGGTGGTGCTTAACGATATAAACCTCCAGATAAAAAAAGGCGAAACCTTTGCTATTATCGGGGGCAGCGGCTGCGGCAAAAGCACTCTTTTACGAATCATGATCGGCCTGCTGGAACCGGATAAGGGCAGCGTTTACATCAACGGGAAAAATATTGTCGGGGCAACGGAAGAGGAATTAAATGACATCCGGAAAAAATTCGGCATCCTTTACCAGAACGGCGCCCTGCTCAATTCCCTTACTGTTGCCGAAAACATTGCCCTGCCCATCGAAGAACATTCCAAGCTGGACACTAAGATCATCGATATAATCGTTAAAATGAAACTTGAACTGGTCAGCCTGATCGGCTTTGAAAAAATGATGCCGGCGGAACTCAGCGGCGGCATGAAAAAACGCGTCGGGCTGGCCCGGGCCATTGCCCTCGACCCGGAAATCATCTTTTACGACGAACCCGGCGCCGGGCTGGATCCCATAGTCACCGCGATGATCGACAAACTCATAAAGGACCTTAGCGCCAAACTTAAAGTTACTTCTGTGGTGGTTACCCATAAAATGGCCAGCGCCTACCGCACGGCCGACCGGATCGGTATGCTTTATCAGGGAGAAATTATCGAAATCGGCACGCCGGAAGAAATCAAGAACACAAAAAACGCTATTGTTAAACAGTTTACCACCGGTTCCCATGAGGGACCGATCCCCTTAAAGAAAAGCGCAACGGATTACCTGAAAGACCTAACAGGAGGATAACATGGAATATTTTAAGACAGAAGTAAAAACCGGCGCAGTCATTCTCATCTCCCTCGCCCTGCTCATCATGCTGATTGTCGGGATTAGCGGCACAAAAACCATGGGCCGAACCTATAATTACACGGTACTTTTTAAGAATGTCAGCAGCCTGGACACTGATGCCCCGGTAAACTATTCCGGTTTTGAAGTCGGCAAAGTAAAGGGGATCCGGCTAACCAGCAAAAAAGAACGGGAAAAGCACCCGGAGTACAATATTGCCGTCAAGATTACCCTGAACTCCCTGGCCACTGTCCGGGAGGATTCCATCATCCAGATAAAAACACTCGGCTACCTGGGACTGAAATATCTTGATATTACCGTCGGTGACCCCAGCAGCAAAGAAATTAAACCGGGAAGCACAATCCTCGGTTTTACACCGCAGGACATTAATGAAATTATCGAAATGGTGGGCAGCATCATCAAAGAGATCAACCCCAAGGTCCAGCGTATCCTTGACGGAATAGAAAAAATTGTCGGTCCGCAGGGCACATTAACCGTTGCCATTGCCGAATTAAAAGCTTTCGTTACCAATGCCAACGAAGTAGTTGTGGTCAACCGCGACGACATCCGTGCCCTGATCGCCAATCTGAGCGCCACCAGTGAAAATCTCAAAAACTTCTCCGCTGACATAGAGGAACATCCCTGGAAACTATTAATAAAATCAAAAAGCAAAAAGGAAGAACAGGCAGAAATCCAACGCACACGTGATACTTCCAATGTCCGGCCAAGCAGAGGAATCGGAAGCAGATAATGAAAATAATAGCTATTTCCGGAAGCTACCGGAAAGGAAAAACAACCGACAGCTTGATCGAAAAGGCCCTGGCCGGGGCACAGGCTATAAATAAGGAAATTACTATAGAAAAGATATCATTAATAGATAAAGATATTAAATATTGTAAAAACTGCATGGTCTGCCGCAATGACGTCCCGGACAAAAGAATAGCAAAATGTGTCATTAATGATGATATGCAGGCAATCTACCGGCAGTTGGATGAAGCGGACGGCTATGTATTCGGCTGCCCGGTAAATATGGGCGCGGTAACCGCGTTAATGAAAACATTCCTGGAACGTGTCTGCTGGGTACTCGCCAGACCCGGCAACGCACCGCTAAAAGGCTGCCCGGAGCCGCGTAATCCCAGAAAGAAAAAGGCAATTATTATTGTCACTTCCGGCATCGTACCACCCATCATGCGCATATTCTGTGACGGCGCCACTTCTGTAATCAAAAGCGTCAGCCATTGCAGCCTTAACGCCAAAGTAATCGGCAGTTTTTATGCCGGCGCGGTAGAAAATAAAGGCACGGATACATATTTTTCCAAGGCAGAAAAACTCGGACAAAAACTGGCAAAAGACCTTATGAGGTAATTTTAAATGCTTAATATTAAAAATATTATTACTGCTGGAATTTTATTATTATCTGTCATTTCCCTTAGCGGCTGCCGGTCATTAACGGCCCCGATAGATTCTGAACATTCCTGGACCCCGCCAACTCAGACATATGTTGACACCACTATCAAAACGGCAAAAATCGACACGGATAACCCGCAGAGCCTGCTTGAACTTATTGATATTGCCCTCTACAATAACCCCTCAACACGTGAGGCCTGGGCAAATGCCCGGGAAGCGGAAGCAGAAGAGAAACAGGCGGAAAGCCAGTGGTACCCCCAGGTAACTGTTTCAGGTGGCCTCACCCGCCAAAAACAACACGCGAAAGGATCCCTTACAAATACAGATTTGCTTGAGTACGGTCCGGATTTAAAAATTACCTACTTATTATTAGACTTCGGCGGCCGCAGCGCTGAGGTGGAACAAGCCTATCAATTATTATTAGCGGCAAATTTCCAGTTTAACCAGGCCATGCAGGACCTGTTACTTAACGTCTCCACCGCCTATTACGAATTGTTTAGCGACCATTCCATCCTCGAAGCGGAAAAGGTCAATGTCCGGGACGCCAACACAGCCCTGGAGGCGGCCCAACAGAAATTCGAGGCCGGACTGGGCGCGAAACCTGACCTGCTCCAGGCCGAGGCCAATTACAATGATGCCCTTTACACCTTAGAAGATGCTAAAGGACAGGTAAGAGAAGCCAAAGGTAATCTGGCTCAGATACTGGGTGTGCCGGCAAATACTGAATTCAGGATTGTCGCTCCGGAAAAAGAAATACCCACAAACATAAACCAAAAAGACGTCAATCAACTGATCGACAAAGCCTTAGCTAATAGAGCGGATATCGCCGCCCTGCGGTCAACCGTTCAGGCAAAAGAAGCCGCGATCAAAGCTGCCAATTCCGATCTCCTGCCTTCCTTAAACGCGGCAGCCGGCGCTGAAAAAGACTGGTATAAATATTACGCTAATAAACAACCATATGATGACGATTACAGTCTCAACGCGGGAGTAAGCGTGGACTGGGATATCTTTGACGGTTTCTATAATCTAAACCAGAAACGAGCCGCGGAAGCCGCCTTAAAGGCCGCCCAGGCGCAGCTAAAAGAGCTGGAACTGGAAGCAACCGCCGATGTCTGGAACAGCCACTACGCCTATAATACGGCCGTAAGTAAGTATAAATATGCCACGGCCTATCTTAATTCCGCGCAGGAATCTTATAATTTAGTGCTGGAAAGCTACCACACGGGGTTAAAAGGAATCCTCGATTTACTCGATGCCCAAAGTGACCTTTCCGAAGCCAGAAGCCAATTGATTCAAACCCAAAAGGATTTATTCGTCAGCCTGGCCAACCTTGCTCATGCTACTGGATCATTACACAGCAAAAATGTTTCTAATAAAGGAGATTACTAATGTCCTCAAAAATTAAAACATTCTTAATAACCATTATACTCTGCGCGCTACTCGCGCTAACCATCGGCTTTCTCATAAAAAAACTCTCTAAGAAACCGTCAAAGCAGGAAACTCCTCCCCGGCCGGTACAGGTAGCCAAGGCAACCCAAAAAGACGTCCCTGTTTACATTGATTCATTCGGCACCCTTACCTCCCCCAACAACGTTGACATCACCTCTCAGGTTACGGGAAAAATCATGGAGGTTCATTTTAAAGAGGGGGATGAAGTTTCTCAGGGCAACCTTTTATTCAGCATCGACCCGCGGGAATACCAGGCCGATCTGGATAAGGCGGAAGCCTCCCTGGCTGAAGATACCGTATCCTTAAAACTGAAAAAAGACACCTTGGAGAGAAACAGGAAATTAGTGGAAAAAAGCCTTATCTCCGAACAGGAATTCGAAAACTATCAAACTGACGTAAGCGCAACAGAGGCCCAGATCCAGCTGGACAAGGCCAACATCGAAACGGCAAAAATAAACCTGGAATATTGCCAGATCCGTTCACCGATTAACGGTGTTACCGGAATACGCCTGGTTGATCCGGGATACGTGGTTACCGGAAACTGCTGCCCGGCCTTAGTAAACATTCAGACCATGGACCCTTTATACGTGGATTTTTCTGTTACCGAACTTAAATTGCCCGCGATCCGCGACAACATGGACAAAGGTACGCTGCAGGTTCAATTTACCGTTGCCGGAGACGAAAAAGGCCCGTACACCGGAGAACTGCAGCTTGTTAACAACACCGTGGATAACACCACCGGCACAATTTCACTAAGGGCAACAGTTGCTAACAAGGAAAGACAGCTCTGGCCCGGCCAATTTGTCAGAATTAAATTAACCGTATCAACACTGAAAAACGCTGTTATTGTCCCGGAGGTCGCTGTTCGGCTCGGCCAGAAAGGCCCTTATCTTTATGTAATTAATCAGTCGAACGAAGCGGAACTGCGCGAAAAGATTACCCAGGGACCCCAGGAAGACGATATTATTGTAATCAAAGAAGGAATTAAGGCCGGCGAACAGGTTGTCACCTTCGGCCAACTGGGCCTATATAACGGCGCCAAAGTATCAATCACCAGCGGAAAAAAAGAAGAAAGTGGAGATAAAAGCTAAGTCGTATTGCGTATCGCGTATTGCGTTTTATTAAAAAACGCTTTTCACGATACGCGATACGCATGTTGCCCGCACAATACGAAAATATGTCAATTTCAGAAATATTTATTAAACGTCCCATCATGACCGTACTGGTGGTTGTTTCCGCAACCCTGTTCGGTATTGCCGCCTACACCAGGCTTCCGATCAGCGACCTGCCCTCAGTAGATTATCCGGTAATCGTAATCAACGTAAGTTATCCCGGCGCTACCCCTTCCATGATGGCCTCGGCCTGCGCCTCACCGCTGGAAGATGAATGTATGCAGATCCCGGGACTGCAAACCATTATCTCCGACAACACACCCGGCTCAACAGCAATCACCCTGAGTTTTGAACTTGATAGAAGTGTTGATCTGGCCGCTCCGGATGTACAGGCAGCTATTTCCCGCGCACAGAGCAATCTGCCCGGTGACCTTCCCCAACCGCCTACCTATGACAAGAACAATCCGTCCGATCAACCCATCATTTACCTGATGCTTTTATCGGAAACCATGACCGGCGGTGACCTTTACGATTACGCACACAAAACTATCGGCCAACGAATCAACATGATTGAGGGAATTTCTAAAGTTGACATCTACGGCGCCAAACGGGCCATCCGGGTGATGGTTGATCCAGATAAGCTTGCCGCTTACGGCATTGGCTTCGATGAAGTATCTCAGGCCCTGAATGCCGGCACGGTAACCATACCCGGCGGCGATTTAAACGGAAAATTCCGCACTTTTTCTATTGAACCAAAAGGACAGCTGACAACTGCCCAAGATTACGATGAACTGATTATTGCCTACAGAAACAATGCCCCTGTACGCATTAAAGACCTCGGCAAATCTATTGACAGCATCCAAAGTGATGTCATCAACTGTATGTACGGCGATAAAAAAAGGGGAGTACAAGCCGGAGCGGTCTGCATTGCCGCCACCCGTTCTTCCGGCGCCAACACAGTGGCCCTGTCACAAGCGGTCAGGGACCTGCTGGAACGGATCGAGCCCACTCTGCCCGGTTCCTTAGATATACGGGTATTCTATGACCAGGCAATCCAGATAAAGGCTTCTGTCAATGACGTAAAAACCACCATCCTCATCGCCCTTTTTCTGGTGGTAATGATCATCTTCCTCTTTCTGGGCCGTGTCTCCGACACCCTGATCCCCGCCATGGTTCTGCCGGCAACACTGTTCGGCACTTTTTTGGTAATGCTGGCAGCGAATTTTAGTCTTGATAACCTCTCATTAATGGCGCTTACCCTGTCCATTGGTTTTCTGGTTGATGACGCCATTGTGGTTCTGGAAAACACGGTGCGGCATATCCAGGAGGGAAAACGTCCTTTTGCAGCCGCGGTTATCAGCATGCGCGAAATTACCGGCACCGTCATTTCCACCAGTATCGCCCTGGTAACCGTTTTCATCCCACTGGTCTTTATGGGCGGTGTGGTGGGCCGTAACTTCAAAGAATTTGCCCTCACCGTTATTTTTGCCATTATCTGCTCCACCATTGCCGCCCTCACACTGACCCCGATGATGTGCGCCCGAATGCTGAAAGGCGGCAAGGCCGTTAAAACAAGACTGGAAAAATTCACCGATAAATTCGTCGGCACCATAATCAAAAAATACTCCGCCCTGCTGCACTGGGTGCTCCGGCACCGCTATACCGCCCTGCTGGGCTGGATCGGTTGTCTCATCGGCATCGGCTTTTTTGGCTACCAACTGCCAAAAACATTCATGCCCACCGGCGACAGCGGACTATTTTACGGGCAAATGCAAGCGCCGATGGGTACCTCAACAGAGCAAATACAGCATTTTCAGAATAAGATAAATGAGATTATCACCGCCAATCCCGCCGTGGATAACATACTCACGGTCACCGGAAACAATACCGGAGCGGATCAGAGTACCGGTATTGTGGTAGCCACATTAATTCCGGAAGATAAACGTAAACCGATTGAAAAAGTAGTTGAAGAAATAAATTATTCCCTTACTGAAATAGGGGACTTAGGAATGGTCTACCTGATGGCCAAACCCTCACTATTGTTAAGCGCCGGTGCGGAAAGTACCGCGATCGGCAGTCAGTATTCATATGTACTTACCGGACAGGAAAAGGACGAGGTATATGAGAGCGCGGCGAAGCTGCAGCAAAAAATGCAGCAATCAAAATACTTTAGCGGCATCCAGAGCAGTGTTAAACTTGACCTGCCGCAGTTAGACGTTAGGCTATTCCGGGACCGGGCCTCCGCGCTGGGAATCACGGCAGAGGATATCGAAAACACGCTGCTGCTTTCCTACGCGAAAGGTAAAACCGCCACTTACCTCACGGACATTGACCAGTACTGGGTAATCCTGGAGGCAATTGATGAAGACAGGAAAAAGCCTCAGGATCTTTCACGGCTTTATGTTCGTTCCAGCGGCACAGGTAATCTTGTCCCACTCAGCTCAATCGCTGAATGGACAGAGGACGTCGGCCCGCAGAACGTACCTCATCACAACCAGCTCAACGCCGCCACCTTATCTTATAATCTGGCCGCCGGCGTACCGCTGGGCAATGCCACCAACGCCCTGAATAAGTTCTGCACCGAGATCCTGCCGCCAGAGGTCATGGGAGTAATGCAGGGAGAGGCACAGGAATTTGAAGACGCGCTTAAAAGCCTCGGGGTCTTAATGATCATTGCCATCTTCATCATGTACGTTGTCCTGGGCATCTTATATGAAAGCTATATTCACCCGTTTACCGTATTGACCACACTGCCGCCGGCCGCCTTTGGCGGTTTATTGATCCTTTACCTCTGCGGTTCGGAACTTTCACTCTATGCCTATATCGGCATGTTTATGCTTCTAGGCATCGTCTCCAAAAACGGAATCATGATGGTTGATTTTGCTAAACAGAATATGGAAGAAGAAAACATGAATGGTTTTGACGCCATCTATAACGCCTGCCGAATAAGATTTCGTCCTATTTTGATGACCGGCGCCTCCACTATTATGGGCGCCATGCCCATCGCCTTGGCCTTTGGCGCCGACGGCACCGCCCGTCAGCCGCTGGGCCTGGTTATTGTCGGCGGCCTGGCCTTCGCCCAGGTAGTTACCCTCTTTATCACTCCGGGTATCTTCCTTTACATGCAGGACCTGCAGGAAAATTTCCTCGACCGCTTCGAACTCACCCGCTCGGACGCCGCCCGCGGAAAAATGCCAGAGCCGGAGAAAAACAATTAAAAACAGATGAAAACCAGCATTAATAAAAATTTGATAGAAATCGGGCTCCGGGCCGCTGATTCTAACATCTACCGGGAAGATAAAATCTGGTCACGTTACAGCAATGGCAAAGTAGATATTGGTGAAAATCTGGCCACCGTAATTCGCAGCCTGACTAAGGCCCTGCCTTTAACCCGGCAGCTTAAGGCCTTCTCTGTTGGCTCAAGTGCAGAACCACAATTCCGTATCCTAGAAACCGCCTTCCGCGGCGGCCTCTACCTGCTGGATATCGACCGTCATTCTCTGGCTATCGTTAAAGAACGCATTCAACGCCAACGCACCAAACATGTTTATACCATCCTCGGCGATTATACCAAATGCCTTTTTGACTCCGGCTGTGCTGAAAAATTCCTGAAAAACAGGCTTAGAGGCAGCAAGATGGATTTGATTACCTTACATCATTCACTTTATTACTGCTCAGAAACAACCTGGCATAGCATCTTCAGCAATCTTTATAAACAAATCCTGGCCGCTAAAGGCGCTATTCATGCCGTACTCATGTCCGCGACCAGTACTGATCCCTACAGCACAACCTGGCTCTATAACCACTTTGCCGGAAAATATTTCGGCAGGCATAACAATCAAAATCTCTTACAATTCAAACAGGAACTTCAGCAAAACCGCCTTTACTATAAATCGCAAATCTTCACTAAAACCAGCCGCGTTTATTTTGAAGTAGCTGACTTTGAGAAACTGATGGCCGTAATCTGGATGATCATGCTTTACCCTAATGTACATAAATACTCCCTGCGGCAGCGGGAAGAAATAACTGAATTTGTCTATAAAAGATTCTGGCGGCAAAAGAGGCCGCTCATCCAAATGCAGGACCATTTGGCGGTTTATCGAAACCTGGGAGTCAAAGGAATCCTTTAAAACAGTAGGGGATGACCTCCGTGTCGTCCCGGAAAAATTAACAGATCAAAATAACACATTGAATGACGGGCGGACAC
>CAZIXI010000078.1:0-297 GCA_964543115.1 uncultured bacterium | reverse complement strand
AAGGGGAAATATTATGGAAGCTGTATTAACGGTTGGTATTATTGTTTTTGTTGGTTTTATATTTGGGGAACTGGCCACCAAAGTGAAGCTACCCAAGGTGACCGGCTATATTTTGGCGGGTGTCTTTCTGGATCCGGACATAACCCATTTTATTTCCCATGATTTTGTTAACAAGACCACCCCGGTTACCAATATCGCCCTAGCGCTAATTGCCTTCGCCATCGGCGGCTCTCTTTCCTACAAGAAAATTAAACGGCTGGGCAAAGGCATCCTTTACATCACTCCCCTGGAAGCAGA
>CAZIXI010000077.1:0-12753 GCA_964543115.1 uncultured bacterium | reverse complement strand
CATAGGCCCTACGCACTCCGGCCAGCAGTCCGATCATCTTAGCGCGTATCCGATTAAAGGCCCGTTCATCCTTTTTATCCGCCGCCGCGCACAGCCCGGTCATTGCCCGATAGAAATCAACTACGGCTTTGTCTAATTCATCTGATGGAGGAACCAGACACCTTTCACCATCCTGACTACTGATTCCTATTTTTGCTGCTTGTAATATTCTTTTAACGTCACCCGGCTGTCTGCATCTTCTAGCGGAATTGCTAATCACTTTTTTGAATCCCTGCTCCTGCAGAGAGCTGGATTTGCTTAAGGCACTCTTAACCGGAGAGGCATAAACAATGCCATTAACGGTAAGGATAAAGGACATAAAAACCGTAACGATTTTATTAATTAACTTCATTTCAATATCCCCAGTTTATACTGCCTGGCGAATGCGTCTTTGCTGCCTTTGCTGCTCCCTAAAAAACCTTCGTGCCTCTGGTAATTCAAATATTTCATCACCAAACTCTTCCTCCATCATTGCCTGCGTTTCTGAATCTGCAACAATGAATTCTCTTTGGCCGGCAGTACCCACTCTTGCCATAATGCCGTATTCAATACCTTTATCCGGGTCAACCCTAACCCATACGGATTCACCCTCATCAGAATCAAGCTCAAAACCACAGAAATCATTTTTAGACGCTGGCGCATCTTCTAAGTCCGCAATTCCTGAGAGAATTGGCTGAACGGGAACCTTTCTAATCCTATCTCGATCATGATGAACAACCACAAATGGTCTACCCTCTGCGGGAACATCTTGTATATGCACAGTTACATTGCGAGGCTGTACCGCTTCATGATACCGCCGCAGGCAATTCACAACTGTGGTTAATACATCAGTTGATAACCTGAAATAACTAAATTGCCTGTCAAAATGAAATATGTAGCTAACACTATTTCCTTCAATCTGCATCAGACACCGGCCGACGCGCCAGAATTGGTTTTGATAATTTGTATATAAATAATACGTATCCTCAGCCTGCTCATCCTGGCGCAATTGAATTTCTGCCGTTACTATTTCATTGCCGATCCTGCCTAATAATGTTTGTGGAACAATGTCTATGCCGCTATGACAACCAAGCCGGGTTCTGTTTACGACATTAGCGTAACTGAGCGCTTTTTTATGATCCATACCGCTTTGCCGTAACTTTCGATAACGCCAGTCAACTCTTAAGTTAATTATCACTTCATGCTCAATGCCGGAATCCGCTCCAACCGTATCCACTTGCTGTTCTTGGCCAGGCGGCACAAAACGGCTGCCCATAAGTTCCTGTACCTGTTCGCGCTGCAGATAATAATGAACTTGATCTGCGGCCTTCAAGATTTCTCTTACAATCATATATCTCCTCGTTTCTCTGTCTGAGCTGCCAACATTTTCTGCCATTGATTTAGTAAAGTTTTCCCAGTCAAATCCACGCAACAAATTTTCGGTCTTGTAACCGCTAAAGTGCCCGGCACGCAAGAAAAGAAGCGTATCCAGCGGACAAACGGCGCCGTGCAACAATTCTTCCAACAGGACAGAAGCCATATATTGGCCGGTAAATAAATTTGCCGCACTCACCCTTTTTCCGTTCTCATAATCTTCAAATTGATGACGGAACAGGCACACAGTATTACTGGTCGCATCATATTTGCCGTAAGGATTAGTATCATCACCCGGATATCCCGCTTTGGGCTTATCAGCGATAATAATCTTTAGCTTTTGATCCGGATGGTTCCAGCCAAGCAGTACAGAAAGGATATTGCGAAAATAGAGCGGCCAGGACCAGCCAGCCGGCGGGTTCAACAGCTCACGCAGAGCATCTCGCACCGCTTGCTTTTCCGCTGTCGCCTCAGTGGAATTAACCGTTCCCTCAGATATTATGGAAATATTATCGATAATCTGCCCGCGCACAGAATCACTGAACTGCTGTTGATACAAAAGAGAACCAGCATCAATACATTGATTAACTAACATCAGAATACCGGGCTCAACAATCGTTGCTGGATTCAAGCTGGGCAGTGATTGCGCTTCTTCGAAAAACATAAAGGAATATAGAAGCAAAAATACCAGCTCGCGGTAGGTTAATTGATCCGCGTAATCAGCTGTGGGAAAATCAATATAGATGGCCCGGTCCATGTGGTCTATACGAACACTGGCCACCGCCGGGGCAATGCCTTCCGGATAACCTACTTCAGGGGCCGGCATGACGTACTCACTTTGCAATGACGGATCCACGCCAATCACAACAACGGGGAAATAATCATAATCATAAAAATACGGATGCTGCTGTAACTGTCTATATAATGAATCAAACTGCGCTAATGACTGGGGCACTGTAAAACCTGATTGAAAGACGTTTCCGCAATGCGCCCGAGCACAATTTTCAAGCATTGCCCTGTCAGGTGCAACTCTCGGCACCACTCCCGCAAATAGACTATTCACCGCGCGATTCACTTTTTCCTGCAGAAGAGAGGCATTAGCGCAGGCTCCCGGATCAATTACCACATCAAAATCAACTTCTTGGAAATACGGCAAAGAAACAGGTTGCTGACGCGAAAGAAGTGCGCAGACAGCATCTCTTTCATGTTCATTCTGATAGGGATGTCCGTTAATATCAACCGCCCCGGGATTCAAACCGCCGGAAAGGTGCCAATCCTCATGCTGCAGTAAATGCTGGAAATCAGCGGTATTTTCAATCTGGCCCAAATGAAAATAGATTGATGGTATTTCTCCAGAGATATCACTTCCCGCTGTACCCGCATGGCCAAGAACAACACCGCTCAAGAACAACTCCGGATCTTCAATAAAAATAACCATCCTTCTGCGCAAAATGGAATCCTTTTGTTCCCCCGCGGAATTGATTCTGCTCAATAGCATTCTGATCCGTTCCCTGAAAAATACAATATTTTGCTTGTCGGCAAAGTATGCTCCTAGATATTCCCTTGCCCGCTGTTTCTCCCCTCCCGCTATTTCCTGGATCCCGCTAGTCAAAAGGTTATTCACCAGAAAGCCAGCCGACATACCAAGTTCAATAATGGTATCCAAATTACTTAATATGCTGACAATGTTCCTGCCGCTAAAGGCAATAGCATGTCCATTACTAAATGCCCTGGCCATTTGTGCACGCAAACGCTCTTCTTCAACAACTGTACTTGAGGCATTTTTACCGCCTTTGTCCGGCACCGGCACTTCGTCAGTTGAATAATCAGTTGCTGCTTTTAGTAACCTGATTAAAACAACAATACCTCGGTAGTCCATCAACCCGGCTAAATGTTCAGACCAAATACCGCCCAGATGCATAACAATGCCGGCAATAGTCATATCATTAGGAATCTTTGTCTGCAGCGTAATGATAACGCTCCTTAGGTCCTGAGCAATATCCGCCGGCACCCCTTCATTACTGAGCAGTGCCTTTTTAATCTCCCTCCGGCTAACGGAAAGCCCCGCCCGCTGAAATACTTGAATAATTTCCTCTACAGCAACAACCAGATTCTCAATCGCTTCTCGATTCTCTCCGGCAATTTCAATATCCAGATCTTCGTTTAACAACTGATTAATTATATGATCATCACACAGCTCCGTTAAAAAAGCAGCATCCCGCCAAAGGTAATCATTGGCCAGGCCCCTGACTTCACCTGCTTCATGTCTTGCTTCATGCACAAAGGTCAGCACGAATAAAGTATCCCTCAGATCCAGCGGCAAATCAAAAACTATTTTGTTTATACCAATAAAGCCATCTGCCCGGCAGTTTTCACCCACATGCATTGAGCTATCCAAAAGCGAAAATACCGTTCCATCCCGCAGCCGGGAATAATCCGTGCCATTTACCTGGGCATCAACAAGCAAGGCTCCCTGCAGTAAAATCTGCAAACGTTCCTCAGATACTCCTTTACTTGCCATATAATCTAAATCAGCTTGGGCAATAATTAATGCACGTTTAGTTCTATCGGGCATTTTTACGTTCACTTCCCTGCCCGTTTCCCTGGTCCAATCCGCAATCTTCCGGGCCGCAAGCGCCTCTAACTCTCCTATCCATTCTACCCCCTCCACATCTCTTTCCATCAAACCAACCTCAGCCTTGCCCAACGCCCCGCGCCACCGGCTTCCTAACGCCACTTTTATGCCCTGCAAATGCTCGGGACCGGTTCTCTGGTTACCGTTTTCTGCATCTTCATCCAAGGCCTCCGCCCCGGGCGCCTTCACTATCCCCGCCGGTTCCCCGGAACCATTTTCATCGTCCCGGGGTATTGTAAAGACAACCTTGCTGCCTTTTCCATCATAGGCAATAAGGCTTTTGGCCGCCAACGAATAGACAAAACATACTTCTTTTATATTTCCCGCATAAACCATATCAATTTGAGACGGGCACAATGGATAGTTGGTACTTTCTATATGAGTATGAAGATCCAAATAACGATACCCTTTCTCTCTCGGAATAACATCTTCCTCGCTATATAAACCTAATTCTTTCGCCGCTTCTTTAATGTCAGCAATGTTACGGCTCAACACCTTTAAACCCTGCACAGCAAAACTTCCGTCCCAATACGACAATTTGCCGCGGGGAATAAAATCAGCTATGCGCCAGGAACCATCTTTATAGCAGGCCTTAAAATCACCCCCTACTTCATATTTACTGTAGCGGGACCATGCCTGCACTTTTCGCAGTGTGTTAATATCCATTACGTAACGTACCCCATTAAAGCTAAATGCTATATCTCCCTCTGCGCGCGGGCCCCATTCTTCATGAAATTTTTTAGCTTCTTCCATAGAACCGGACACCTCTGCCCAATATTCAGATGTCTCAGGATCGTTCCCTAACAATTTTAAAAACTTTTGCTTATCACATCTTGACACCGTTGCCTCAACCTGTAGCTGCAACGCTTTCTCTTCCTCGAATGCTTCTCTGCCCACTCTCTGTGCCCTGTACTCATCAATCTTATCTTTGGAAAATATTCTCTCTATATCATCTCTGGATATTTGACCAAAATAAGAATCTATGCTGCTCAATAAAGCCCTATCCTCTTCATCAATAGAACCGGCAGAGGATATTTCATTTCTAAGCTTAACCAGCACCTCTGCCCCGCGGCCGTGGTCAATCCTTAATAACTGATTAAATATATCTGCATCATCAACTTGGCACAGCAGCGAAAACTTCCACTTAAGCAATGATGAAAAATCATAATAGTCTTCCACGCTCCAACTAGAGAAAAACAATTGCTCTCCTTGATTTTGGCTGTATCCTTTTATATAAAGAGAGAGCAAAATATCTTTGTCAATTGAGCGCAAAAATTCTTCAAGCGCCTGCTCTTCTCCCGTATCTTTGACTCTATTCCATTTTGAATGATAATGCTTCTCGGTAAATGCATCAACCAGTATCATTACCGCCTCAAAGTCGCTTGCCTGTATCATCGCTTCATAAACATCCTGATAATCAATAATATTTCCCGTTATATCCGGGTAAGTATTTTCCGCCAATGCGTTTACATCATCCATCAGCGTTCCCATTATAATTCTATATACATCCAGATTGTCTGATACCGAGCTATGCGATCCGATATCAACGATCATCGCCCTGCCGCTTTCTTCTGAATCAGAAATCAGATAATTTCTTAAATTATGATCATCGATAATGAATTTTTTACCTACGGAAACATAAGAATGAATGATAACCTCTACCGTTTTTTTCATTATTCGCTTAATCCTTTTTGCATATTCCTCTTTACTTTCATCGGCCAGGCGCTGAAGATGACCGCTTCTTATTTTGTATGCACCTGTCCCAGCTTCTCTTTCTGAGTCCGTCGGGTACCATACCCGGCTGAATTCCTCGCCTTCAATAAATTCTTCCGTGAAAGCGCATGTTCCATTTGCGTCTTGATAAAAACTCCCTTGTGAAGGAAACGCCTTTTCGCAGCTCATGACACCCGGAAGAGAATATAAGCGCTTCCTTCTCGGATAATGGTAGTCTCCTTCATAAAGAGCGCAAACTTCTTCCAATAATAGTTCAAGTTCCGGCTGCATTAATCGATTGAGCACAAACATATATTCCATCTCGCCCTTTTTAACAATTATTCGATGAACATCCTTGTTACTCCCTTTAGCGATATAACTAACCTCTATCGCATCTATTTCATCAAGACGCAACTTCTCTCCTTGAATCAATAAAATAGAATCCTGTATTATATTTGTAGTCAGAATAAGATTTAAAATAAGCGGCTCCAGCACAAATAGATCAATTTCCTCCTCAACCTGCACATCCCTATCGCTATATTCTCTTCCAAAACTTACTTTCTGCAGCAACTCACTTTTGCTTGGTTCATTTTCTGATGATTTCACTAGATTTGCGGATATCACCATTAAACTATCTAACGCCAGATCCCGCAACTCGGCACATGAGCTGTATTTGTGAAACGATACCAGTTCTCTCCGCAATTTTTTAAAAGCACCTTTTTTGAATCTAAATTCCCGCAGCAAGATTATTAATGACTTTGCCAGCCCGACATTAATGCTCGCGTCAAAATCATCCGTCTCCTGCTCCCTTATGCTTCTCAGCAGAGAGATTAAATCATTGCAGAAATAATCCTGGTACTCAAGTGATAAGAAATCTATATTTCTCTTACGAACAAAGTCAAACACAAAGTCTCGGAAACCATCATGCTCTTCGCCACCATAATAGCCTACTAATGCTTTGAGAAAATAAGATTGCGCGCTCCTTGAGAGTTCTTTTAGCTGCATTAAAACATCGTAAATCGCCTCAGCCGCGTCTTCAGGCATTTGATGAAAATAGTCATTGTAAAATCCGAACAATTTCGCAGAAACCAAGCGTATGGCATCCTCCGGAGTATTGCTGTTGCGCAACAAGACAAACGCATCTTTTGTTATTTCACACAAGGTTTTTGGGTCACCACTTGACTGTCTGATTTTACCTGACATAAAATCCAATAAAAACAATAGCTCTTCTTCGTTGTAGACGCTATTAAACAATTCTATCTCTGTAAAATTCTTGTAGCTATTCATGATTAAATTATATTTTAAATACTCCTTGAGCTTGAAGTCCGCAATCCTTTCTGTCAGCACGCCTAAAACAACTCTTACCCCGTTCGGGTCTTCATCCTCCAACAGTAAAAGAATATCCGCAAAAAAGCGGGCCAAAGCAATATTGCCGCTCCTCTCGCTCTGCAGGATCATTTCTTCTAGATATTGCAGGTCTCCCAATCTTCCCAAAATAACCGCAAGCATTTGCGGATTAACTACAGTGGCGCCAGAACCTATTATTCCAGTTAAGCGGCTATTAATCTCCTCAGTGCGTGAATATTCTTCTATAATCAACCCACCGATTTCACTCCGGGCAGCAGCGGATATTCCAGCAAACGGATCTCCGCTGTCTTCAGCCAGCCAAAAGCAATAAACAGAGCCGGGATCAGCTGTAGAACTGCTGTAAAGCAATGCGGATTTGGATTGATCATCATACAAAAGAGACAGATCGTTACCGGAAACGCTTGCCGGCAGCATATCCGCAAGGATTGTTCTTAATGAGGCAAGGCCGGAGGCCCTTACTCCATTACTTTCGACAGCAGCACTTTTCATTTCCTGAATGGCACTGGCAACCTTCAATAAAAAGGCTGAAAATTCCGGCCTGTTCCATGGTGACTCCGGTGAAAGATTAATGGTGCCTGCTAACAGCTGATTCTTACCTAAAACAAAACTGTTAAATATAAGTACTAAAGAAATAAATATTGAGATAACTCTGCAAAATGATTTCATCTTTTTTCCTCTCTTTTAAATATTGGCCTTGAAAAGAAAAGGCCGCGCTGCGCGGTCAGCCCCGTTAACGTAGGGATCAAAACGGCAGCCCGGCCTCCCCGACACGTCGGGGTCCAAAGCTTTGCGTTTCCGCCCAAAAGCGGAATTGCCTTTAGCGATAAAATATCTCTGTTAATAAATGCAAGAAATATACCAATTCGGAAAGAAAACCCTCAAGTCTTATATCTACTTGCGCGGCTTGTTGTTACGAGAGGTGCACGGCGGTTTGTTAATTATATTAATTATATTTTTTCTGAATAAACTCCAAAATTTTAAGGAGAAAAATCTTCTTTCTATTTTTTGTATATTTGATTATAATATATAAAAATATATTTTAACTGCACCCTAATGGTATACCAATAATGATCTCTAATAAAAAAGACATAGAATTATTGCTCGAGAAAAATCGTGACAGAATTGAGTCATTTGGCGTGAATAGGCTTGGGCTATTTGGCTCCTTTGTGCGAAGCGAACAAGACTCAGGAAGCGACATAGATTTTCTCGTTGAATTCGACAAGGGGAAGAAAACATATGACAACTTCATCCACCTTATTTTTTTGTTAGAAAATCTTCTTGAACATCATGTCGAAGTAGTTACAGCGGAATCCATAAGCCCATATATCAAACCGCATATCATGAAAGAGGTTGAATATGTCATCTCAGGGAAATGAATATTTATTGCATATCCTCGATGAAACAAAATACATGCAGGAAAAGACTGAAGCCCTAAACAAGGATGTTTTTTTTGAAGATGAAACGCTGCAGAGAGCTTTTGTCCGCAGCATTGAAGTAATCGGTGAAGCAACAAAGAAGATACCTGATTCACTTAAATCAAAATATCCTAACATTGAATGGAAAGCAATTGCCGGAATGCGTGATGTTTTGATTCATGATTATTTTGGTGTTGATTATGATATTGTCTGGGATGTAGCTGTCAATAAAATACCGGTATTGCACAAGGAGATTAAGGAAATAATCGACCAAGAGTCAACTTAAACAGATAAATCCAAATCCAATCCCAAAACAGCTGAACCAACATCTACCCCCATAACAGCAGTATCCACACTGCCTGCCGCACCCTCAACGCAAACCAGATCAATCTGATAATCCCGTACAAGCATATCCATAATATTTTCGATATTCTTCTGCGCCTCATAAACACAATGCGCATCCTTAATTAGAATAACCAGCAGCGCATCTTGATCTTCGGCAAACCATTCTTCCCCTTTTACCGCTTCTAAGCGGCCATACTGCCGGGGAATAGACAAACCACTGCTGTTTTGCACTTTATCCGGGAAACACCAACCCAGAGTCTCACAAAGGAATAAAAATGCTGTTATAATACCTATAGTTTTTATGAATTTACTATTCACGGCGTGGTACTAATAAATGCAAGAAACATAGCAACAACTGGGAAAATATTGCTATCTATTTTAATGGCAATGCTTAACAACTAACGGCAGGCAGTTTATCTAGCAAATTTTGCACCTTTTTTTGGAAAAAACTCCGAATCTTTATGAATAATAATCTTAGCAAATCTATTGACAAATCATTCGAATATGATAAACTGAAAAATAACAAAAATTAATTGTTCAAGAAAAGATCATGGAGACTTAAAGAGATGGAAGACATAAAACAAATAGAGATCCTGTGCCGCCTCAAACCATATCAGAGAATAAAAATTGCTTTTGAACTGTATGATTTTGCGCGGGCAAGAATCAGCGCGGAAATAAAACGTAATAATCCAACTATAAGTAAAGAAGAACTGTTAAGAACACTGAACGAGAGATTTGATTTAGCTTATGACTCAGGGTGAATTTTTTGCTTATGTTATTGATGTCCTGGAAGGTCTAAATATCCCTTATATGGTAACAGGCTCGATTGCCTCTATGGCCTATGGCGAACCTCGGTTGACCATTGATATGGATATAGTAATTGACCTACCTAAAGAAAGGGCTGCGGAATTCTGCGGTAGATTCAAGGCTGAAGAAGGTTTTTATGCGGACCTTGAAAGCGTTTTAGCAGCAATAAATCAAAGAAAACATTTCAACATAATACATGCTTCTAGTGGATCAAAAGTCGATTTTTATCAGCTTAAAAAAGACCCGTTAAGCCAGGAGATGTTCAACAGAAAGCATAAAGAATCATTCGACGAAAAAAGACTGGCTATCTTTTCCAGTCCGGAAGATGTTATTATCAATAAGTTAATTTTCTACAATGAGGGTAAAAGCGAAAAGCATCTAAGAGATATTAAAGGAATGCTGCAAGTTTCTGGCAACAAATTGAATATGGCATACCTGGAAGATAAGATAAAGTTGTTGGGACTATATCAATATTGGAAGGAATTGAAAACGGGATGAACTTATAAAGCTACTTTTTTCTCTCCATCAGAACAAATACACCGTGAGAATATAAGAATCTGTCACTATCGTTTGTTGCCTGTGCCTGCTCAAGCCACATGTTCCAATAGGCAATTAGCGCCTCTTCCGATAAATTACAAAGATCTAGATCTCCTGGGCTTAAAAACTCATCTCTTATTTCATCCATAATCAATTATTACTTAACCAAGAACGGTAATGCCCCTTAGCTTTCCCGGGCAAGACAGGCAAACAAGAAAGCTCTATTTCAAAATTTTTGAAATTGCATACAAGGGATATGTGTCAATCCTGCTAGCTTGATTAAAATTCTCTAGAGACAATCTAATTCCCTTGGGAGTGTAATTTTGATGTTCACGAAGGAAGATTTTCATGCTTTGCATTTGTCCGCGTGTACCAGACTTAACTTCCAGTGGAATTATTTTATTTCCTTTTTGAATAAGATAATCAACTTCAGCGTTACTCCCGCGTTTCTCCTTATGCCAGTAGTATAGCTGCTGCTTACTGTAGGAAGATGAATATTTAATGATTTCCGTCCCGACAAACACCTCAGCGATATTGCCCTGGTTAATAACAGCCAGATCCTGAGCGGAAATAATATCGGCCATCTTAAGGCCAAGTATTTGTTGATGAAGCCCTGGATCAAGTAAAATAACTTTGAATTTATTTAATTTAATCTGCGCTCCCAACGGCAAGCCCTGCGCGGAAGAGTGATATATCTTATAGGCTAAACCTGCCTGAATTATCAAATCTAATGCTTCCTTAAGCGCGTTATGGGCTGATTGTGAATCAATATTAGAATACTTAAATTTATTACCGCTTTGAAAAGTGATTGAATCAAATACTTCTTTTAGTCTTTGCACAGGGGAACGTTTCTTGTATTTAGCAAAATCGTCTCTCAGCGTTTCCAAAAGATCATTGATTATTTTATGACACGATACTATGTTTTTTGTCTTAATGTATTCAGCGACAACTTCCGGCATCCCTCCTATTAGATAAAATATTTTTAAATGATCAATAAGTTTATGGTGAAAAATATTGTCTAACGGCTGCTGAGAACCGACACTATTTTTCATTTTTAATAACTCGCCTTCACCCTGTACCCGCAGAAATTCATCAAAAGAAAGAGGATACATATAAGCAGAATTGATCCTTCCCACCCCCTGAGAAGGTATTTCCGCAATGGCAAACTCCAATAAAGAGCCGGCGGCTATCAAATGTAAATCCGGCATTTTTTCATAAAAAAACCTCAATGAAGTTATGGCCTCCGGACATGCTTGAATTTCGTCAAAGAAAAGCAAAGTTTCGCCATTTACCACCGGAGTAGCGAAATAAGCGGAGAGTTTTTGACAAATAGTCGCGGGATTAAGCGAATTTTTAAAGAAATCTCCTATTCTTTTTTCTTCTTCAAAATTAACTTCCAGAAAATATTTAAAACTCTTGCCTAACTCCCTAATGGAGAAAGTTTTACCAACTTGCCTGGCCCCTCTAACCAAAAGCGGTTTTCTATTTTTATCGTTTTTCCAAGTCAAAAATAAAGAATCTACATCTCTTTTCATACTAATATGATACAACATATGCATATATAAAGTCAAGGCAAATATTGTTGTTTTTGGCCAATAAATCAAGGCATAAGTCTTTAGGATTGGATAAAAAATCGGGGCATTAGGAATAATGCAATGTTAGCTATTGTTTTAAGCACTATTAATCAAAACAATTAGAGATCCAGGCGCCGATTTCCCGCTGTTCATTACAGCCGTTCATCTTTCCCGCTTCCCGGGCCACTTCCTCAATGGAAAAATCAGATAAACAAGAAGAACAGTGGTGTCTGGCCCGCAGGTCTTCGGTATAGTTTTTTGCTAAACATTGTGGACAAACTAATTTAATCATAACAACCTCCAATACTATTTATTCTTTTCCTGTAAAAATTCCATCCAATAATTGCCGGCTTTTTTCAGACTATGCTGTTTCACCGGCACATCCTTTTGCAATTCTGCTTTTTCCCTGACATTCTTCATTAAAGCTGATTTTTCCAATCCCTGCGCGGAAATGGATATGACCACCAAAATAAGCACAAAAAATATTCCCGCTGCCACTATTTTCGTCGGAATTAATCTCTCATTCATTTCCCCCTCCTTCCTTTTTTCCGGGCACTTCCCGGACCCAACTCATATAAGTGCATATCCTGTGCCACTTTTGAGGAAATAGCGCGAGAAATCATTTGTCGTTGCGCGGCAGGTGGTTAGGTTTGCTGATAGCGTCTCATTATGAGGAATTATCTGCCTTTTTCCAGAAAAAACTCCTCATTTTTCAGAAAAATATTCCCCGCTTTGCGGGGCTGCTATTATTGGAATGGATACAGACTGCCCCCCTTCGGGGGACTGCTATTATTGGAATGGATACAGACTGCCCCCCTTCGGGGGACTGCTATTATTGGAATGGATACAGACTGCCCCCCTTCGGGGGACTGCTATTATTGGAATGGATACAGACTGCCCCCCTTCGGGGGACTGCTATTATTGGAATGGATACAGACTGCCCCCCTTCGGGGGACTGCTATTATTG
>CAZIXI010000076.1:0-12805 GCA_964543115.1 uncultured bacterium | reverse complement strand
TCACCCTTAACCCGGGCCGGGGTATAAACCATTCCCCGCAACACCTCCTGCCGTACCCGAGTACCAATTATCGTTTCCAGATCAGCAATCACATCGCGTAACTTACCCGCCCGCTCATAATTAAGGTGCCGGGAGGCATTCCGCATCCGGCTGCGTAACCTTTTTCGCAGTTCCTCCGCCCGGCCCTCCAGCAAAAGCATAATCTGCTGGATAACTTCCTGATATTCTGTCGGTGAGACACTTCTGACACAAGGGGCCAGACACTCCCCCAGATGAAAATAGAGACAATGCTTATTATCCGCGGGCTTAGGCATTCTCGGCTTACAGGAACGCAGTTTAAATGTTTTCTGTAAAAACTTAAACACCCGCCGCAGGGCCCGGGCATCGGTATACGGACCAAAATAACGCGCGCCATCGTCCTTGCGCAACCTGACAATCTCTAACCGCGGCCACGGTTCATTTATTGTAATCTTTAGCAGCGGATAACGCTTATCATCCTTCAAATCCACATTATAGCGGGGCTGATACTCTTTTATTAACCTGTCTTCCAGCAACAAAGCCTCCGCCTCAGATTTTAACTGAATAAAATCTATCTCCGCCACCTGCCCCACCATCAAGGCAATCCGCCTGGCCGGAGTTCCTTTGGAAAAATAACTGCTTACCCGTTTGCGTAATGATCCCGCCTTGCCGATATAAAGCGCCGCACCGTCCCGGCCGCGGAAAATATACACGCCCGGTTTATTCGGTAACTTTTCCAGTTTCTTCTTTATCTCTTTTTTCATCCTTTACCTTAACAAATGCAGCCATTATCTCCCGCGGCTCCTCCGCACCCATAACCAGCGAACCCCATACATATACAAGTACACTAATGAATAATGCTCCCAACAGATAAACAATCCGCAAGAGTAACCCGCGTTCCATTAACCAGACAAAATGCCCGGCCAGCAGCCAGCAGATAAATCCCATCAACACCGTAGTCAGTAAACTACGCCTAAGCGAAACTCCCAGCGCCTGCCGCCAATCCCAGTCAAGCTTTCTGGCCAGGAACCAAATAAGAATTATCATATTCACTACGGCACAGATCGCCGTGGCCAGGGCCAGGCCGCCTTCCTTCAAAGGAATCATTAGAATAAGATTAAGCACCAAATTCAGACCAACCATCAATCCGGCGACTTTTACCGGCGTGCGGCTGTCCTGCAGCGCGTAAAATCCCTGCGTCACCACCTTCACCCCCATATAGGCAAACATCCCCAGACTGTAATAAAACAACACCCGCGCCGTTCCCGCAGTTGCCGCCGCGGTAAAGGCCTTATGTTGAAAAAGTACCCGGACGATGGGCACTCCCATAATCATTAATAATACACCGGCCGGCAACCCCAGATAAAAAACCAGCCGGAGCCCATAACTTAAAGTTCTTTTTAACGCCTCTATATCTTTACGGGCCGCCTGTTTTGACATTAAGCCCAAAACAGCTATGGCCAGCGCCGCCCCGAATACTCCCAGCGGCAGCTGCATCAGGCGATTACCGAAATATAGTTTAGATGCCGCACCCGGCCCCAACCAGAGCGCCAGCAGACGGTCCACAATAACATTAATCTGGATAACACCAAACCCGACAATCATCGGCAGCATCAGAGAAAAAATCTTTTTTATTGCCGGATGATGCCAATCGATAAGGAAACGATACCGCATCCCCATGGCCCGCAGTATCGGCAAATGAATCAACCATGAACAGAATCCCCCCCCCACCACAGCCAGCGCCAGTATACGCACTTTGCTTTCCGCGGAGACCTGCTGCAGGGACATTAATACACTCATGGCAATGATTAACACAATATTAAATAACGCCGGTGCCAGAGCCGGTATTGCCAGATGATGAAACGCGCTCAACAACCCCATAAACAATCCCACCATACAAACAAAAATCATGTAGGGAAACATATACTGACATAAGGTAAGCACCAGGGCCACCCGCTCATCTAAAGGAAGAAAACTTTTAAGCAGGGCCAGCATAACAATGACAGAAACCGTCAACAGCACAGAAATGATAAAGAGCAAAGTAACAACAATATTGGCAATCCGCCAACCGGCAGCTTCACCCTGTTTGTGCCGGTACTCACTAAACACCGGCACAAAAGAAGAACCCAGCGCCCCTTCACCCAGAATACGACGCAAAAGATTAGGAATAGTGAAGGCCACCACAAACGCGTCCCAGATCATCCCCGCCCCGAAAATAGCCGCCGCCAACATATCCCTGATCAAGCCAAAAACGCGGCTGATTATCGTAAAGAGTGAAAACACCGCTGCCGGTTTAGTAACTAGATGATTTTCAGACACTTTTCCTCCATTTAATTTTTATTGACACATATTATAACTAAATGCTATGTTATACGCCATAAATAAAATACAACTTAACACCAGCAGGAGGTTAACTTATGGCATGGCACAGAGCACGGGAAAAAAAGCTTAAACAAGACGACAGAAAAAAGAGCAAGAATACCGGGACAAAAAGAAGACTTAAAGACTTGAATAAGAAGCTCTTATCTTCAATCAAAGACAAAAAAACCACTGAGGCAAAGGAATTGCTCAAACAAGTCAGCAAGTCCTATCAGGCAACAGCCCAAAAAGGGGTCATCCACAAAAATAACGCCTCACGCCATATAGCGAGATTAACTAAAAAGGTAAACGCCATCAGCAGCGCAACCTAACAATTATGCTGTCCCAGCTAACAATCAGGAACTTCGCCTTAATTGACCAGCTGACGATAGATTTTCAACAAGGGCTGAATATCCTGACCGGAGAAACCGGCGCCGGTAAATCTATCCTGATTGACGCCCTGCGGTACACCCTGGGCGGAAAACTGAACACCAGCCAGATCCGCCGGCCGGAACAACCCAGTGTAATCGAAGCGGTTTTCGATATCTCCCCCAAAATACTTACGGAATTTCCCGCGCTCTCCGACTATCTTGCGGACGGAGAAACAAATCTGATTATTAACCGTACCTATAATAACGACGGCCGGCAGAAAAACAAAATAAACGGCCTTAATGTCACCCTGGCCCAACTACGGGAACTGGGCAATCACCTGGTTGATTTCCACGGACCGAACGACCATCAACAGCTACTCTCACCATCATCTCATCTGGCGATCATTGACCGGCTGAGCAATCTGAATAAATTAAAAACAACCTATACAGAAAAATACCTCAACTATCAGGCCCTGCAGCAAAAGGCCCTGGAACTGGAAAAAATCGCCAATTCCCGGGAACGCGAAATTGATCTATTCAGCTATCAACTCAAGGAACTCGAACAGGTTCCCCTGGACGCGAAACAATACAGAGAATGTATGGAAGAACAGACAAGACTGCAAAACACCGAAGGGCTTTGCCGCGCCTCTACGGAACTAATCAATATTCTGGAAGGCAATGAATACGGCATTTCCGAACTGCTGGGCCGGGCCTTCAGCTCCATGCGCACCCTCACCGATACCGATCAATCCACCGCGCCGCTGGCCGAACTGCTCAGTCAATTAAAAGAGAATAACGAAGAATTACTGCAGCAGTTAAGGAATTATCTGGACCGGCTGGCCTTTGACCCGGATACCGCCCGCGCTATTAATACCCGGGGAGATATCTATACTGACCTTTTACGTAAATACGGCCCTACTATTGAACAGGCCGGCGCTTATTACCGGGAAATAAAAGAGAAATACACACTGCTCACCAACCTGGAAAACAACCAGGCGGAACTGAAAAAAAATATCGCCGCCAAAATAAAAGACGCCACTACCGCTGCCAAAAAGATCAGTGAAAGAAGAGTAAAAACCGCCCAGGCCCTTAAAGTCACCATTGAAAAAGAACTAAGTGAATTGGGCATAAAAAAGGTTAAATTTGACTGCCGCGTAGGAAAAACCGAGTTGAACCCGGACGGTTATGACAGCGTGGAATTTTATATCAGCCCGAATGTCGGCGAAGAATTAAAACCCCTGGCAGAAATCGTCTCTTCGGGGGAAGCGGCCCGGGTAATGCTGGCCCTGAAAAAGGCGCTGATCAAAGTTGATCCTGTTCCCGTACTGATCTTTGATGAGATAGACGCCCAGATCGGCGGCCGGCTGGGCACCATCACCGGCCGGAAACTGCGTGAAATCTCCCGCAACCGCCAGGTGATCCTGATCACCCACCTGCCCCAAATCGCCTCTTTTGCCGATACCCATTACCGGGTATTCAAAACCGCCAAAAACAACCGCACCAACGTCAATATCACCCTGCTGGAAGAGGAACTGCGCACAAAAGAACTGGCTAAAATGATGAGCGGCGAGCGGGAAAGCAAAATCTCCCTGCAACACGCCCATACCCTTCTCAACCAAGCGAGAACCGCTTAATTGAGTTCATTTGTACAATAATAAAACACTATATTGTCTTAGAGCACTACACACCCCCTCTTTCCCTCATTTTCGGCGAAATTTTAAGCAGATAAGTCTTTAATTCTTAAAGACATAAAATAATATTGTTTTATCCCGGTATTGGCAAGATTCTTGCAGGGTAAATAGGGTGAGAACCGGTAAAAACCCGACAAAAACTTGACATCTTGAAAACAGTACTAAAATATGTTATATTATTATAGAGATCGCTATGCGTACTACGCGTAAATAAAGACAAAGGCAGGTGCCATGAAAACAAAACTTATTATTATCATCTCACTCTTCACCCTCTTAGCCACCACCCCGGCATTCTCCGCCAACCCTACCGGTCAAGCCAATCCTTTCGGTAAAACTGACACAGGCAGCAAATTCATGAGGGTTGAAGACGCTAAAAACAGCCAGCAAAAAAGAAACCAAGAGAAAAGACGACAAGTTATGCAGAAAAACAGATCAAAAGTAAGGAACAGCAAATTTAATAAAAGCGTACGTTCAATGGAAAAAACATTAACGAAACAGTTGGCAACTGCAAAAAGGAACAAGCAGACACAGCTAGAAAAAATCCTGGAAACTTTAGATGAAGTTGCGGCAACCATCGGCAGCTATAGCGGAACCTGGATACCGACTAAAGATCGATTAATGAATAATTTATGGTGTAACGGCCGCTTGGCCGCCTTCATTGAAAAAAGTCAAACTGATCTAGGCAATTGGGTAACAACGATAAATTTCGACAGGAAATATACTGACACCACCCAATTTATATCAAACAATACAGAAACAAGTGGCGGAGCAACTCAGTATATACAACTTGTTTTTGACAATAATGGCGCCGTAGATTATTCAAAGCTGGAAAACATCACATATGATGCAAATGACCGCGCTACAGGTCACCTGGAAACAACTAAAATCGTTTTCGATGACTTTCCCCTGGTAGGACAGCTAATAAACTCCCTTGATGTTACTGATACTGCCAATAGGATTTATGAATATGTTTCAGGGCGGACAAAAGGGCCGGCTGACAGCTTCACCGCCTCAAATTCTGTCGTAAAACAAGTAGAAGCTAAAACCACCCGGACCGTACAAACGCTTACTTCTAACACCACATACTATACTAATAACACCGCGACCAGTAACGTAGCCGGCGAAGTTGACGGCGCTATTAAAACACAAGAATCTGAAACACATTATTATACTGACAGCACTTTAACAACCGAGTTCCAAGCAGCAGAAACAAACAAACTAAGTGATACAAAATACTTTAGAGTAGAAGAAAAACACCCCGTATCACTGGACGAAAGAGTAGGACCAGAATGGAGACATGTTTATGATTCCACAAAGCGTTTCGAAAACTGGGGCATGCGGGCAATTTTAGAGAGTGCAACAACCATATTAGCCATCCGGGGAGTTGAATATGAAGACAGATACTATGGCGCTAAAGTAAACTATAGCAACAACACTATTTCAGAATACAACTTGAGAAGAAAAATCAAAAGCCGAACCGGCAGCACCTTTAAAGAAATCGAGCTTTATAATTTTCGAAACATTAACTACAATTCTCTCGGCCAGCGCACCTCATGGCAGGTTAATTCCAATATCCGCGGACTCACAATCAGCACAACTTACAGCGGAGTGTTATATGACAGTCTGGGCCGCATAACCAACAAAACAGTAACTGAAACAATTGATGGAATTAGAACAATATCTATTTATTCAAATTATGTTTATAATTCCAACTTTCAAGCAACTAGCTACACCAAAGTTACTGATGGCGTTACCTATGCAGTCACCTGCACTTACGATTCTTTCGGCCAGTTAAAAACCACAGTTGAAGTCAGCACGGTAGACGGGGTAAGAACCACCGAAACTACTGAATACTTTTACGATGACTATGGATTCGTGGAGCAAATAATATCAGAGTCCCTAACCTCAACCGGAGTCTTCACAAAACACTGGATATTAAACATCAGCTATGGTCCGCACTGGGATCGCCTCAGCTGGGATGAGGTAATTATTGTGGATGACGACTATGACGGTAATACCGATTACAACGGCGCCTTACAAAAAATCCTTCTAGCCCTTACTCCGCTCAGTGACGGCAGTTATGACTACACGGCTATTGATTTAACCGGTCTCACAGGTTTTGATTCTAACATTACTATCTACACTTACCTGTGGTGGGGAATAACCGACTATCCGGTAGGCACAACCAGGGGCGGTTATGCCTACGATAGTGATAATTATCAAGCCCGTTTTCGTGATTATCACTACATAGGCCGTAAAACCGAAATCCAGGATGATGGCTCACAGGTTGACACCTGGTACGACACCCCATAAAAAAAGCCCTATTCTTTTCAGAATAGGGCTTGATAATTTTTCAATCCTATTATTTTATTCCCCCAGCTGTTCGAGGAATTCTTCGAACGGGGTTTTCTTGTTGGTCATGATGTCGATGTAGGGATTGTATTCCTGTACCTTGGTGATCATCGGGCTGATCACCGCGTAGGCGATATCTTTTTCACGGAAAATATCCGTTATCCCCGGCGTATGAAACCCGCCGGTAATAATAACGCTTATCTCCACCCCGTCCCGTTCCATCCGGGCCAGGGTATTGTTCACCAACACATCATCGCGCACAATCGCCGCTTCATAAAATTCTTCGATAATCGGCATATTCTTATCAATGTCATACATACTGGCATCCTCGGTAAAGGCCACACCAAACCGCGGCGCCTGGATCTTAATAAACTCCATGAACGTATCTACCTGAAATTCCCCCTTATGCTCCTTAAAATACAAGTAATCCTCTTTAACCAGTTCCAGTTTAAACATCCGGTGCAGCATACCCACGTGCCGGGACAGGGTAAATAATTTACGCTGGTTTTCATCGGCAAACAGTTTTTCGGCAATCAGGGTCTCTACAGCGGTACATTCTTTAAACAATTTGGTTTTATCCATTTTATCATTGAGCGACACATACTCCATATAGCCGAATAAATCCGGATAATCGGCCTGGGCAATCCCGGAATGATCCTTGATCATCTCCTGCAGGTAATTGTAATATTCTGCCGGGGTCATCTTCCCCAGTTTAAAATGCAGACTCTTAAGCACCAGATCCTGTTTCTGGGTCTTACCCAATAATTTGCCCAGTTTATCGATCAACCGTGACCGTTCCCGTTCCACTTTCTTAAAATCGATGCCCTTCTCTATCTTCTGCACCTGCTGCAGGATCGCGAAATTGGGGAACTGCGCCAGAGAAACACCTTCTTTACCGGCCCATTTCTCCAGAATGGCCACATAATCCAGAAAACTGGTCTCCCCGTCATGATAGCCTTTTAACTGTTGATCGTATTCTTTGAGTTCCTTGCTGTAGATATGCCCTTTTAGTTGATTCAAGATACCCAGGAGATTGCCGCAAACCTTTTCCGACTCGTCACGAAACGGCAATGAGTCCAGAAAGGCCTTGTAGTTTCTGTCGTAAAGATCTTTTCTTTCAATACCATAAATGGTAAAGCTATGATCACCGGTAATGGACAAAAATTCCGGTCCGGTGATCTTCCCCTTTTTCATAAAGTAATCCGCCACTTCTTTTTTTATTTCCGCGTCAGAAAACTCCGCGAACGGGCTGGTATCAATAATGCCCACCGAACCCTCTACCGCCACCAGTGTTAATTGATCCCCGTATTCCCCCATCAGCTTATCGAGAATCTGGGCGATATTATTCTGCGCCTCATAATTACAGTGAGCGTCCTGGACATGGATGAGGATCCTATCAGTAGACCTCACTTTGGGCACCCAGGTTTCTTTAACTACACCGATCTTATCGGGTATACGTATCTCAGCCGGATCGGTTAGGGCCTTTTTGATTACCTGAGAAGTTTCCGGCAGGGTGGCGCTTTGCTCAATAGGTTTTTCCTTGCCGATTTGCAGCCTCTTACGAGCGTAACCGGGCAGAGAGAAGGATATAATTATTATAATAATAAAAATTTTGGCCAAAAATAAAGATATAGATTTCATAAAAAATCCCCTTATTTTATTTTTTTAGTATATTTGTTTTATCATACACCTATAATATGCCATAAAAAAAGGCAGTTGTCAAGGGCTAATGAATTTATTGCTATTGTGAGGGAAAAATATACAGTAACTAAAATAATCAATAATCATTTTTTGATTGTCTTTCCCGCATTTTTTTAGTATTATATTGATTAGGAGGTACCATATTATGGCCCAAAGATTTGAAATGCTGCAAAAACAGACACAAAAAATGATTCTCACTCCCCAGATGCAGCAAGCAATATATATGCTGCAAATGCCTCTGCTGGAACTACAGGCACTGATCCAGCAGGAACTCGATACCAATCCCGTTCTGGAAGAGTCAATGACTCAGGAAACACCCACAACGGAAACCACAGAACAACCTGATTCCGAACACGAAAGCGAACTGCAGTTTAAAGAGGAATTTGACGTGCTAACCAAGCTCGATGACGAATGGAAAGATTATTTCCGTCAAAGCGGCTCTTTCCGGAAGATCACCCAGCAGGACGAAGAGAAACGTAAATTCATGCTGGACTCTATTACCACCCAGGAATCCCTGCACGACCATCTCTCCGCGCAACTGGGAATGTTTACCGAAGATCCGGAACAACGCAAACTGGGTGAACTCGTTATCGGCAATATCGACGACAACGGTTACCTGAAGGTAGGCGCGGAAGAACTGGCAGTTACGGCCAAAGTAGGAAAAGATAAGCTGGAAAAGATTATCGCCCTGATCCAGACATTCAATCCCATCGGCGTGGGTGCCCGCAACATTAAAGAATGTCTGCTGCTGCAAATGGAACGTCTTGGTAAAACCAATCCCCTGGCAATGAAAATTATTGAAAACCACCTGGATCTTGTCGGCCAACATAAATATCAACAGATCGCCCAGGAATTGGGGGTTGACGAAACCCAGATCAGAAAAGAAGTAGAGTTTATTACCACCCTGGACCCCAAACCAGGCCTGGCTTTTTCTACCGAAAAGGCCCATTATGTCACCCCCGAGGTTTTCGTCGAAAAAGTCGGCGATGAATATGTTGTCACCCTGAATGACGAACGCATCCCGCACCTGCGAATCAGTAAACTCTACCGCGAACTGCTCAGCCGTAAGGATACTCCGCCGGAAACCCGGGAGTATATTAAAAATAAATTAATGGCCGGCAACTGGATCATTAAAAACATCCATCAACGCCAGCAGACGATCTCAAAAATCTCTAATGAAATAGTTAAGGAACAACGGGAATTCCTCGCTGAAGGACCCTCCCTGCTTAAACCCCTGACCATGCAGCAGATAGCCAGCGCGGTCAACCTGCATGAATCTACGATCAGCCGGGCTATTGCCGGAAAATATATTCAAACTCCACGCGGCGTTTTGCAGTTTAAATACTTTTTCTCCAGCGGTATTCAAACTGAAAGCGGTGAAATGATCTCCACCGTAAACCTGAAACAAAAAATCGAAGCAATGATCAAAGAGGAAGATACCACTCATCCCCTTAGCGATCAGGAAATTATCAACAAGCTGAAGGCGGAAGGAATAAAAATCGCCAGGCGGACGGTGGCCAAGTACCGCCAGGAACTGGGCATTCCCTCTTCGAATCAAAGAAAGAAAGCATAAAATTAATGTTTTTCAATTGAACTAAAGAAATTCTATTAGACGTATCAGTTAAGCAATATTTGGATAAATCCTGTGGAACGTCGCAAAGATAAAGCCCCTTCTGATCTTTCCTCTGGTCTTCTTTTTCTCGCTCCTAATTTCATTGGTTTTTTAATTTTTGTTTCTATCCCCATTCTCTTTTCACTCTTCCTCAGTTTCTTCGAATGTGACTTGTTGCAGACAGCCGGGATACCGGCATGGAAATTTACCGGCCTGGGAAATTTCACGGGGCTCCTGGGTTTTCACCGGGATGAAGGAATCCTCAAAGCCAATGATCCTCAGTTCTGGCAGTCACTCTGGAACACCCTGATCCTGATGCTTAAGATTCCCCCGTCAATGGCCCTCTCCTTGTTCCTGGCACTACTGCTTAACAAACCAATAAAGGGAATATCCATCTTCAGAACAGCATATTTCCTTCCCACCATCTGTGTCGGTACCGCTCTTTACATGCTCTGGCGCTGGATTTTTAATGCTGATTTCGGCCTCTGCAATCTTTTACTCAATAAACTTAGCCTGGGAACATTATCCGGCCCCAGATGGCTGGGCAGTCCGGCCTGGGCCAAACCAGCGTTTATCCTGATGAATATCTGGACCGAAATGGGCGGTTTGAACCTTATCCTTTATCTGGCCGCCCTGCAAAACATCCCGCAACAGTTTTATGAAGCTGCTGCACTCGATGGTACCGGCCATTGGGCTAAATTCCGTTATATTACCTGGCCCCTGCTGGGCCCTACCACATTTTTCATTCTAATTATGAACCTGATTAACGGTTTTCAAGGCGGATTCCAACAGGCACATATCATGACTAAAGGCGGTCCGGCCGGCGCCACAACCACAATCAGTTACTATATCTACCACCAGGCCTATGTCTGGAACCATATGGGCTATGCCTGCAGTGTTGCCTGGATGTTATTCTTAATCACGGCATTAATTACCGCCATCAGCTGGCGCTACGGCTCAAGGAAAGTATATTACAGATAAAAATGACTAATAAAATTTTAATTTACCTATTACTCATCGTGATCACCATCATCATCCTTTTGCCGTTTTTTTGGATGGTGAGCACTTCCCTGAAACAGCCGGATGAGGTCTTTACCTGGCCGCCTAAATGGCTGCCGGAAAAAGCCGTCTGGGCCAATTATAAACTTGCCTGGCAGGCAGTGCCTTTTGGGCGCGGATACGGAAACAGCCTCTTTATCTCCATCAGCATCACCCTGGGTCAATTAATAACCTGTTCTCTGGCCGCTTACGCTTTTTCGCGCTTGAAATTCCCCGGACGGGACAAAATATTTTTTCTTTATCTGGGAACAATGATGGTACCCTTCCACGTGATAATGATTCCCGTATTTATGCTTATCCGTCTCCTGCCGGAAGCCCTCAATCAGTTCTTTCGCACGCAATTCTGGTCCACTCCCCTCTATTTGGGCAAGGTATATTTGGGAAAACCCTTAGGGCTAGATTCTTATTTTGCCCTTATTATTCCCAACTGTTTCTCAGCCTACGGCACCTTTCTCCTGCGGCAGTTCTTTATGACTATTCCGGATGATTTTGAGGCCGCTGCCCAGATGGACGGCTGTAACCATTTTAACGTATATCTTAAGATTATTATGCCCCTGGCCAAGCCCGCCCTGGCTACCCTGGCCACATTTACCTTTATGAACTCCTGGAAAAACTATCTCTGGCCGCTTATTATTGCCAATGACACCCGGTTAATGCCGCTCTCTGTCCTGCTCCAATGGTTTCAGGGGCTGCACACCACCGACTGGACACTGCTGATGGCCGGGAGTATTCTGGTCCTGCTCCCAATAATAACAGTCTATATTTGTAACCAGCGCTATATTACCAAGGGTATCCAATTGGGCCAGGTAACTTTTTAAAACACCAAGTTTAATAAACATTAAGAGGGTTTCTTATAATGATTTCAAAACAACCGAGTATTGCCCGCGCCTGGAAAATGACATTCTGGACTACCTATGACAATCTGGGATTGCTGATTGCCCTAAACCTTATCTGGCTGCTTTCGTCCCTAACCATACTACTCATCCCTGCCGCTACTGCCGGCTTGTTCGTAATTGCCCGTCTACTGATCACAGAAAAAACAGCCGGTATAAAGGATTTTTTTTACGCCACATTTAAGTACTTAATTATAAGCACTTTAACTGTGCTCATTTTTGTCGTTTTTTTCTTCTTTTTTGCCTTTAATATTCGCTTCTATCTTGACAACCCGCGCTTGCTGGGTATTGTTTTAGCCGGAATAAATTTCTGGCTATTATTCATCTGCTGCTTAATGAGTTTATATATCTACCCCCTGTTAACAATTGACAAAAAGCTCTTAGTTATCCTCCGTTACAGTTTCATCTTAACAACCAAGCATATTGGTTTCACTTTTCGCTTTCTTCTGGCCTTTGGACTTCTCTGCCTGCTGGCTATTATCCTGCCGATTATCGGTATCGCCTTACTGGCAATATTCTGCCAAAATTGCTTCCTTGAGCTGCAGCACCTCTATCAGCCGGAACAACAAATAAATAAGCCGGCACGTTCGTTAAAAGAACTCTGGCGTCCGTGGGAATAGTCATTATTCAGTTGTTTTTCATGGAGCCCCACGGGCTGACACCCGTGGTGCCTTTGTTTTCGTCCCTCCGGGACGCCACTACTGCGGGATTGAGCTTTGCTCCATCCCGCAGCGCTCTCATCCCCGGGCT
>CAZIXI010000075.1:0-12869 GCA_964543115.1 uncultured bacterium | reverse complement strand
AAGAAAGGCTTAATCCGCACGGTGCGCTGGCTGGAACAGGGAATTCCCGCTTCTACCCGGGACATGCTGACAATGAGTACGTTCACGGCGGCGGAAAGGCAGATCCTGGAAGGGGTAGAAGGCGGACATCTTGTCCGCACATCAATAATCTTACTGCCGGAACAGGTGGTTTCCCGCTCGTTCTTCGAAGAGGTACAGAGGCAGGTTGAAGGACTTCCGCTGGACGTGCGCTTGGTGCGAAGCGACCGGGCGGATGGCCACGGCTGGTTCGTTAAGGCAGATGGACAAAATACGCCAATAGCGGAAGGCCGGCTACTACCCGGACTGGTAGAAACGCTCCCTGATGAAGAACTGATGCTCAGCGGTGTGCGGCTGCTGCGTGATGATGAAGAAATAATTCAGATTCCGGAAAACAGTTCGATACTCAACTACGTCAGAATATTGCATCATCTGATGCACATGTATCAGCAGAGGCTAAGCGAACATGATAAAAGAAACCTTACAGCTAATGAAGAATTCCTGCCAATACTGGAAGACGCCTTATTTATTATCTATCTACAGACAGCCTGTCAGGAGTTGACTGACGGCTTTGAGGATTTTAAACAGGAAGTTCAGGAAGAATCCACAGAAACCGGCCTGCGAAAAATATTCAGTAAATACGGTTTAAAACTACCCGCAGATGCCGATATTCTAACGGTGCGCCGTGAACTAGCAGAGCGGGAGTCACTGGAGGATTTTCTTGACTATATTAGGAAACACGGTTACGGCCGTTTCCGGTCATTGAAAGAACTGCTGCGGGTAGTTTCTGATTATCTGGAAAGAACGGTTAACGCCTACGCGGAAGGATTTACGGAAACTGAACAGGAAACATTAAACAGAATACTGACACTGAACTGGCAGCAGACCGATGAAATAATGTTCCTGGGTGAAACCCTGGCCGGGATCCCCCTGCCCCTTGACCGCCAGGCCCAGCTGCCGGATTTCACCACCAGGCTCAAGATTACCAGACGATTCCTGCGAATTATCCGCCAACCACGGATTCAGCGCCTGATCGCCCATATCATGGAAGAAAAAATCAGCTACCGTGAAAAGGCCCAGCGACTGGTTGACCAGATCAACCGGGAACTGGAAGTAATTATCCCGGATGGTGAACGAACAACGATGCGCGACGAGATACACAGGATTATTACCGGGGAATGGCTGGTTGATTTCAGCGAGGAATTGAACAGCCGGGTTAAACGCCTAACCGATGCTGGTATGGATGTGCCGCTTTCAGAAAGTGAGTTGATGCCGCTGGTGAGGGTAATGAGCGATGGGCGGACGGAAAGGCCGCAAGAAGATGAGATTGAACAGCTCAGGGATGACCTTAGAGACCGTGTGCAGATCGGCGGCTGGCAGGAAATTGAACAGCATATCCATGACCAGGGCATCAAGCGGGTGCTTTGTGATATTGACCGCACGGTACTTGATTCGCTCGGCTTCGTAACCAGCACACCCTGGTTCGGTGAAATGATGAAGCAGAAGGGATTGGAAGAAACCATCAAGCTGTGGCAGCTGCTGGAGGACCAATTCATGGACAGCGGCCTCTACCATCCAATTGAAACCATTGTCCCCGATGTGCTGCGCCGGCTGCAGGAAAGCGGCGTGGAGATTATCTTCTTTACCGCGCGCGGCGCCGAAGATGAGGAACGCACACGGCGCCTGCTGGGCAGTGTAGGAATTGATGCGGCCGGAATGACGATCATCACCTCTCCGGGCGGAACACCAGAACTGAAAAAGCAGGGTCTGGAATTTTACTGCCAGCGGCACCCGGAATTCTGGGGAAATACCCCTACCCTCTATATTGATGATACGGTTGGCAACCTTAACGCCGTTCTTGCCGATCCGAAATTCCGTACACTTACCGGCTTTTGGTATACCGCGCCAATGGAATATGAAAAAATCTATGAAGTGGAACCAACAGAACTGTTAAAGAGAGGAGATGAGGCATTAGCGCGGGGCGATTTGGATGAAGCGGTTGTCTGGTACTATAATGCCGCCTATATGCTCTCGCGTGACGATATCGTCAACCGCGTACTAAAGGTTTTTGTCAGGAAATTCGGCTACAGCGCTTTTCTGGAACAAAGTGTTAATGAGTACATAACCGCCAGATGCGCCGAATACCGCCAGCGGCTGGCTGCCGCAACGCCGGCAGAGCCGGCGGAACCAGTAGAAGCAGTAGAAGAAATCAACTGGTACACCGACATCCCGGACGTGGACGCGGACGGCAGGTTTGACGGCGTGGACAACGTGATTATTATCGGCTCCCATCCGCACGGCGACCATGTGATGGGATTTGTTGATTACGCGCGCCGGCAAATGAAAAACCTGTTTGAAACAAGCATTGAGCAACTGGCGGATTACCGTACCGGCGGACCGATCACCCATTCCCTGTCCAACTACTGGTTCCGGCTCAGCGAGGATACGGTGGTATTTTTTGACTTGGGCTGGTTTCCCGAGGGAGGTGTGACACCATTAATCCATGCCCTGTCGCCGCGGTTCCGCAATATTACGTTTATTGTTGATCAGGATACGGAACGCACACTGGACCTGAAAAATAAACTCCAGCGCCGCCAGTTGGAAAATGTGGATCTGCACATCATCCCCTACGGCAAAACCACAGGGATCCCGATGGTTCCCGGCAGAATGACTTTAGAGATTAAAAACTATCCTTCCTACCACCTGGATCCCACCGTGGGCGCCAGTGTATATATCCTGAAGCTAAAAGAGGGGGAAAGAACAGTACATTCCGCAGGCTATATCAGTGAATTGGGCGATGATTTTCCCGATACGATAACCGAAGAGATGCTGGCAGAATTTGCCTCACTGGACAAGATAATCCTAGACGGCACTAATTTTATTTCCTCAGCCGGATCCGAGCCCCTGCCCCGGAAAGGCCGGAAAAACAAGGTGCATCCGTTCGTACGCAAACTGAACCGCGGGCAGAAAAATATAGTCTATCTAAACACTACCATGATCAGAATGGGAGAGGAAGCGGCACTGGCTACGAAAAAACTCAGCGACGATGTACCGGTACTGCTGTTTGGCGGCATTGAAGGAATAAAACAACTTAAACGAAGTTACCAGGTACCGGATGCGCTTGATGTCCTCGTCGCTTCATTTGGCACTCCAAACGAAATGATTGGAGCTTATTTTCTACAAGCAGTTCTTGAAAATACCCCTGCAGACAGAATAATAATTGCCAGATATATCGAGCAAGACAACCCGCTGGGCCTGAAAGAATACCTGGCCGGTTTTTTCAAACGCACACCGGAAAAGAAGATTACCGCGATATTTGAAGCGGCAATGGCCACCGATAATGAGCAGGTACAGCATCTGGCGGAATTAGCCTTATATCAGATTAAACTACCTCACATATATATGAATGGCAACCGCGTATTCTTTGTTAGCAACGTTAACGACTTCTTGAAATCCTGGCGGGAATTTGAAAACACACCGCCTCTAAATCGTATCTTAGAAGAGATGATTATCCGTTTTAAAAATGAATGTAAGTGGAAAAATTCGGATGCCATAGAATTCATTCGGCAGTGGATCCAAAGCGGCACACTCACTGACGAAGACCGCGAATGGCTGCAAGAACGCGCAAAGAGTGAGGGCTGGCTGGGTTTTTCCGCTGATGACCTGAACACCATTCAGGCGGCCCTGGACCAGCCGCCGGCGGAACTAGACGTTAGTGGAGACAAAGTACTAAAATCCGTCAGGGACATGGAAATTCTTACCTGGCTGCTGCGCCGGCAGGGAGGAGCGGTATTTATCTCTTCCGGACAATTTCGCGGTGATCCCACCAGAACCAGATGGCGGCGAATGAAAGGATTCCAGCTGCTGGACGCGGTTGTGGATCAAAAAGATGTTTCCATCCTGATCGAAGGGCGCAAACACCTGGAAGGTATTGAAGGAACAACTTTCCGCGCACTTATGGGTGAGGAAAAAATCCTCAATTCCATTACCGGCGCCAAGAATGTCCGGGCAGAAGTTGACCACCAGCATATCAGCGGCCATATAACCTTTTCCCGTTTATCCGATGACGTAATTGAACCCATCGCCAGGAAGGCGATTGAGCTAGGCAATGTTTACGTACGCCAGGTTTACCTCCCCATGATTCCCGGGCGGTATTTTACGCAAGTAGAGGAAGAAGATATGCATAAACTAGAACGACAATACGGCATAAAGATCCGCGATGCCGCTTCCCTCTGGGATACGGCTACGAAAATCACCGCGCGCTGGAACACCCGGGCGGAGGTTGACATCAACGAATTACACTTCCTCCGGCGAACAATCAAAAGCCTGCCCACGCTGGATCAGCAGACCAGGAAATTGCTGTTAGCGTCAGTGGAACAGGCAAAAAAGGAACTGCAGTTGGAAGGCCGGGCGGATATCGATATCTTCATCGCCAGCTCCAGCAAATTCGGTGACGTGCTGGAACGCGCGCCGGTGGATGTCTCCCGCCTGATCTGGTCGCGCGGAATCGCTCTGGCCGAAGGCTCACTGTCGAGGATCTTCGAATTGAAGGATCTGTTCAGGCGATTTGAACTAGGGGTGAGTGACACCCACGGAGAAACCGTTGATCTGGTGGGCAAGAAAAAGAAGCAGTACTCAAGAGATATTGTCAAATCCCTGCGGCGCCAGTTCCTGATTGAATTATATGAAAGGAGAGGCCGAATCCCCATGGATATGGGCACCTATTTCACGCCCAAAGACCCGGCGGAATACGGCCCGGACCTGGCCAATGTCCGCCGCAGCGCGGAGCGCTCGGCAAAATACAAGAAACGGGAACTGTTCGGCGTCTGGTTCGGCAAAATGAAAGATTACCTGCAGGCCCAACTTTTCAGAATAGGCATGCGCTTCGTGGACATGCTGGATAAGACCGGCGCCTTAAGGCAGGAACATAACGAAATGCGCGCACATTTTATCCGTACGGTATTCGCCTTTGTTGTTGAAGATGAAGAGAAAAAGGGTAACGATCCCGGCACTTACGCGCTTATTGCCGGAGGCATTCAGGGTGCCGGCTCCGCGATCTTCAAGGGCACTGTCCCGCTGATGATTGCAGCCGGCAATAAAACGTCAGCGGAAGAAAACAAAGTACAAAGAAAAATCCTGGCCCGGATCTGCGGCATCCTGAACAAAATCGGACTGGATATAGATAACTGCGGAGTGCAAACCGTTAATACACTAAGGGCCGAATTGCGCGCCGGGAAAAAACACGGCTTCTGGTTCAACCAATTCCTGGCCGGAGATGAAAAACTTTACCGGGATTTCCGCAAGGGCCTACAGCGTTCACTGCGCAAGGCGCATCTCAAAGCGCAACTGCTGCAGCGTTCGGAAGTGTTCACTGAAGACGTCCAGCTTCTGGAAGAGGAAAGAAGCTTTGACGTTATTGAAGGGCCGGGCGGGATAATGGACATATTATTCATCTGGACCCTATATTCTTGTAGCAAGAGAAGGCTCCCAACCGGAAACATAAATGAAGTTTTTACGGAATTAGCTGATGCGGAATTCATCACTGAAGAAGAGAGTGAAACACTGGCCAGTAACCTGGAATTTCTGCTGCGCTATAAAGAAGAAGCGGGAATGAGTGCCGGCGGTAACCTGGACACGGCAAAAACATATTTTCACCAGATAATAGAGAATCTGGGCTTTGCCACCCCGGCAGATTTTAAAAATGAGTTTTACCGGCGAATCATGCAGAATTACACCATCCTCCTGCGCGTCATCGATACCCTGACCCAAGAACATAATTTTACTGAACTAACCGGCAAACTTCCGCAGTTACAACCCGCGCTAGAAACCGACCAAGCCGTTTAATGGCTAATCAGGCTAATTATGAGTTGTTTGATATATCAAGGGAGTTATACGCTTTCTGCGACAAGGTCTCTTTCTATCCTGGTTGGTTTCAGGAGGTGGGTGTAGATCGCCTGCAGGGTTGTTTTAAATTCTTTAGATAAAATATTAAGCTGTTCGATGAGTGGCTGCCAATCACCGGAAAGGTCCACGCCTTTGGCCTGAAGCAGTGATAAATCATAGACTCCCCTGTTTTCAGTTATGACCTCTAGAAACTTATCGGTAATAGGGCTAAGCTTCTTCGCGCGGCGGCCATCATCGGGATCAATACCATTCCTGAGCAATTCTCCGGCCAGCCGGTTGCGTATATACAACTGAATAACATCTTTTGCCAGCTTATCTCCATTTACTAGCCAGGCCACAAGCCATTCTTTCTCATCATCGTAGAGTTTAAACCGCGCAGTATTATATATGTACTCAAGTAACGGAATAAGTTTTTTCGCGCTTTCGTCAGCTGATAATTGTTCCAGTGGGAAATCCCCCCAGGATTTATCTCCTGCCTCCCGCTCAACAATAATGCTCTCCAGCCTCACGGCAAGAAATTCCATTTCCCGCCTGGAAACATTTAGGCGCTCCTTTACGCAGGTCATCAAAATAGTACCTTCGATATATTTTTGTAATGCCGTCGGGTTGGGACCGTCTTTTTCCGCTACAGCTTCCGGCATTAGTTCCACGAAAATATCCACTCTGAATATTTCATAAAAAACCGGCGGGTAACGCCTTAACTTCCGGCAGCTATCTCGATATGATTTCTGACAATATTGCCTGGCCACCGCCAGGCCCTGCCGATAGTACTCGTTCCAGCTCAGATAATACTTTGCTCGCAGTCTTGATGATAAGCGCATATCCGGGCACAATCGTTCCAGAACCTCCAGGCTCTCGTTCAACCAGAACCGGTCCATCAATGAACCTTCATAATATTCTTCAGCGGTAATTTCCGCTGCCCCCCTGTCTGGTAAAACAAAGTCACCATAATCAGTAAACCTTACGGTGATCTTCTCTTCTTCGTCACTGCCTATACACACATTGCGCGCCGCAGGCGCATCACCCATTACTCCGTAAAAGGCAGCAAACACACCAGCCTGCGCTAATCCTTGGGCTAGATGCAGCAACGCATCTTCAAACGCCTTTGGATCCATGCGATAACAGCGAGAAAGAAATACCTGGCTGTTTTCGCTATTCTCAACAATTATCGGCACAGGTAGCCCCAACATTACAGCGGCATTGCACCGGGTAATGAACACTAATTGCTGATTAGCCGGCCGCCCACGCCGCTGCAGATATTCATCTGTATATAGCAGTTGATGAAACAATTCCGACAAGCGCCTGCCGTCGCCTACCGTTACCAGCTGTGCCAGGGGATCACGGGCAACAAATTTTTTGATTATCTCTTGCCGAAAAGCATCTTTTCTCTGTCCAGACAACCCTAAAATCACCAGTTTCTGTATTTCCATTGTCTTTTCTGACCCATAAACCAGCTTAAGTCCATGAATAAGGAATTCCAACTTACCGGAAAACTCCAGCTCAATCCTGTCCTCTTTTATCTCTTTAACTAATGAATCCAAACCCAGATGATGCAAAAATTCAGGCAGTTTCCCATCCTCATGTATAAACCTGATTATCATTTTCAGGCGATCTTCATTCACGAATGTTAAATGATAATTGACGATGGCATTACGCCATCCTTTTATCTTCGTCTCTTGCCAGAATGGATGATCATCATCATAATTAGCTAAAATAAAATCAATCAACTTAAACACTTTCCCTTCCCGCCAACTAGATAATTGCCACTTGTCAAACAAATTTATCAGTTCAGCAACGGTAATTGTCCGCCTTATCACACCCTGTTCTGCCAATAATTGTTCCAATTCCGGACTATCATTTATAGACGTAAACGCAGCAAGAAACTGTTGATAGATATATTCCGCCCCTTCCTTCGTCTGCAAAAACCACCAGGCCATATTTTCTGCTTGCTCCACATTTTCTTGATAAATTAAAAAGGAATGCATATCTGTACTTTCCCGTCTTAGATAACCTCTGCTGTGATCTTCTAAACTGCCAACTCCCATGAGAGGAATAGCGGGAAATACACTTAGACTGCCAAAGTTTGCTACTGGCATAAAATCGGTTTGCGGAGACACCTGTTGCCAGATTTGCTGCAAGAGAAGCATATTCTGCATCTCTTGAACAGCCATTGATTCCGGCATTCCAAAAGCAATCGCATGTGAAGGAAGCATGCCGGGCTCATAGGCAGCGACAGAAAACGGTAATTGTGTATCCCCTGTACGCTCGCGGCCAAAACACTTTGTTTTTACCGCCACTTTGTTTGGTAAAAATACCTGCAGACTGCGGGTACGGTCCCTACCATTGCCGCCCCCGCCTGTTTCCGCCGCATACCCCCAGTGAATGAAGCTGTTAGTAGCCGGCCCAAGTAAATGGTTTGTTTTGATCACAAAACGGTACCGGCGAAGGTAAGCCCGCAAGCGGGAATTAGTGATAAGCGCTGCTACTCGCTTGTCATTATCCCGGAGATACTTCTTAGCGCGTAAATTACTATCATAAGGTTGATACTCAACCAGGATCCGCTCCATTACCGGTTCTGTGTTTTCCGCCTTATCAAACAACTGATCAAGATTAGCGATAATCAGGTCAGCTGCTTCTTCAGCAGTGAGAACACTAAGCAATGTCTCGGGAATGGACATGTACCAAGTAAAAAAAGTTTTTACTGTCTTACGATTGATTATTTCCGGACAAATTGGCCGTAACTTTGCTAAATACTTTTCCTTAATCACTAATTCTCCATTCTCCACTGTCAGAAAAGCCATAAACAAACTGATTGTGGGCAAATCATCAAGGTCCTTGTAATACCATTTCCCCTCTGCCAATTGACCAAACAAAAGCTGGGCCAGCAAATCCCGCAACCCTGGTAATTCACCGGTTATCTCATCCGCCACAGAGAGGACACGCCAAATCCGCTGCAGGTACTCCTCATTGAATCCCAGCAATTCCTCCACCTGTTCCGGTTTTTCACCGCGCGCAATACACAATAAATTCTCACGCTTTAAATTTAGTAATTCCTGGGACAGTTCCTGTATTACATTCAATACACTCCAGGCCTCTTTTCCTTCTTGCCCCACAGAAACAATCAGCTGCGCCAAACGATCAAAATATTTGTTTCCCAATTGTGCACTATAATTGGCATAATCCCGCCAAAGGTCATGGAAGGGCAGAATCAAATAAGCATGGGCCTGCTGCAAGGCCCGGGGATTATCCGCCAGGCGCAAAGAAAGAGCAGACCAGAAATGTGCAAATTCATAGTCTAATTCTTCTTGATAAAGTGCACGGAAAGTCCGCTGGGCAGCTGGATCAATAAAATCATCCGGCTGGAAATATCCTTTTTCACAATATTGACGCAACACCTCTGTCGAAGCTGCCAGATCTTCCTGCGACAGTAATAATTGTATAACTCCACTCTGCAGAACTCTTTCCTTACTTAAATATTCACAATCTATCAAGCAACCAATCAAGGTCCCGCATTCCCCCCCCAGAGAACCACGCATCCAGGCAAGCTCACCGCGCATTGATAAACCCACAAGCGCAAGCTGAAAAAGCCGCTCACAAAACTCATCCTGCACTGATGGATCAATCTTTTTTTCATCAAAAAGTTGCTTAATAACCTTAAAACTATTTTGAGCTACTCGCAGCCTGCTTTCCTCATCACTACCACCTTCTCCTGCAAATCCAGCAGCAAGGCTAGTCAAAAAATCACCTTCCACCAATTCACTCTGATCAATCAAACTTTCCCGAAGAATAACCCGCAAGACAAAGGCATGCTCATACTTATCTTCTAAGGCAGCAAAAAGAAGAAATTTTAAATCTCCTTCCTCGCCTTCTTCAGTTTTTAATAAATTTTCGCCTTGCAGACCGATTAACAAGTCACTTGCCTCCTTTCTTTCCTCCTTGCTGCAATTTGCCGTATCTGACAGATAGGGCAGAAACATGTTTAATACTGATTTTTCCCGCAACTGCATCCTTACCGATTCTGCCGGCAATAAATGATCCTTAACCAAAATAAGCGCTGTTTTCAACGCCTCCATGGTAAGAGGAACTCCCGGATCGCTAAGATTCTTAAACCAATCAGATTGCTGAATTAATTTCTTTCCCTCTTCACCCGGCAAAAGCGATAAATCAACAAATCTTCTTAATTGTGCCGGCTGTTTGATTGCTTTATCAGTAAACGCAGATTTTACATTTTCCCTAACAAATTCTATTGTCGCATGATTACGCAGATGCGGATAATTCTCTGCTAACATTTTCCACAAACGTTGACAATACGCAGCAAGCAGATCACTGGGATTGGCCAATCCGTCCAGCAGATGGGAAGATGCCCTGTTGATTTCCTCTCTCTCTGTTAAATAGCCATAGACGACAAGCGCACCATAAACACTACCGATAATGCCCAAGGTGATTTTTGCTTTCTTAACACCTTTCAGCAACATCTCACATTCTTCTTTGATGCCCGCAGCTGATAACTGTTTCGGTGTTGCCAACCCGTACGCAAGAACAAACATTAACAAATCATATGTATAATAAATTCTATGCGGAACACGTAAACAAGAAAGTAGCGGTGATAACTCTATCTTTCCCCTTATCTCTTTTGTGGTCAAAATTTCTTCTTCGATAAATAATTTGGCAATCTTAACGGTTTGCACCTTGTCTGCGGGACTGTGTTTCTCTTGTTTTTCAAAGATTCGCGGAACCCGTGATTTGATTTCTTCCGCATTTAGCAATCCGGCCTTAACTAAATTTACCGCAGCTTGAGCAGCAGTTAAACGATCCTCACCTTTACCCAAGCAGAGCTCATGCAGAACGGAGTCAATTAGACGGAAGATTGACTGTTTTTCCGATGGCAGAGATTTGCCAAAATCACTGGGCGGGGCCAGACAAAAACCTTCCAAGCTTCGCTCGGAACTGCTAGAGTGGAATTTTACAGACTGTGCTGCTAGCGGTAATGCCAACTGACAAATACAGCAGAGAATAACACACCAATACCATGCCCTTAACGAAGTATTTCTCATATAATACAATATGCATTGTAATTTACCATTTGTCAATAGACTAGCGTATTTTTTTAATGTTTAGAAATCATACAATTGTACACTTTTAAGCTATTGTAATAATTCATAACATATTAGACCCCAGATATGTATATTCATGTAATAGTTAGCATGAAAATTGCAGGTATTATTAAATATGGGGGTATATCTTATGGGGGTATATCTTTGTGAAACATATCTGGATATTTTTGATATTCTTGGGCGTAGTCTTCTCTTCAAGTGCCCTGGCCACAACTACCAGCGGGGAAACCACCTGGTACCTGGCGGAAGGGTGCACAAACGGATTTGATGAATGGGAGTTAATCCAGAATCCCAATACCAGCTCAGCCGAGTGCACAATAACCTTTATGGATCCGGATGGCAGTACTCAACAGATAACCGATACCATCCCAGCAAACACCCGCCGCTCATATCATGTGAATGATTATATGCCTGATCAATCCGTATCCACCAAGATTGAAAGCACTAACAGTGTAGGGGTAATCGCGGAACGGGCGATGTATTGGAACGCTGACGGACACTGCTCAAGGGGAGCTACGGCCACTGCTAATACCTGGTACCTGGCAGAGGGGTGCACTAACGGATTCGACACCTGGGTACTTATACAAAATCCTGACACTAGCAGCACCGCTTCCTGTACCTTAACCTTCATGGATCCGGACGGCAACACTCAGGAAGTTCGCGACAATATACCCGCCAACAGCCGCCGCAGTTATCATGTTAATGAATATATGCCGGATAAAGATGTTTCCACTAAAGTGGAAAGCACAAACAATATCGGCATTATTACAGAACGGGCAATATACTGGGAAGGAGGCGGACATTGTTCTCTGGGAGCAAGTACAACTTCACTCACCTGGTACCTGGCCGAAGGCTGCACCAGCGGTTTCAATGTCTGGGTATTAGTACAAAATCCTGACAGTAATCGAAGTGCTGCGGTAACGATAACTTTTATGGACCAGGACGGAACCACCCAGCAGGCGACTGACTCTATCCCCACCAACACCCGGCGCAGTTATTACGTCAATGAATATATGCCGGATAAAGACGTTTCCACAAAAGTTGAAAGCACTAACAACGTGGGGATTATTGCCGAGCGGGCAATGTACTGGGATTCGGGCGGCCATTGCTCCTTGGGCGCTACGGAAACCGGCACCACCTGGTATCTGGCGGAAGGCTGTACCAACGGCTATGACGAATGGGTACTGGTACAAAACCCTAACAGCACCGGCGCGGCAACCTGCACGATAACCTTTATGGATCAAGAGGGTAATACACAACAAGTAACAGATTCCGTACCCGCTAACAGCCGACGCAGTTACAATGTAAACAGCTATATGCCTGACAAGGAAGTTTCCACCAAGGTGGAAAGTGATATCGGCATAATTGCTGAACGGGCCATGTATTGGAGCGGAGGAGGACATAACAGTATTGGAGTACAACAATACCTAGCGGCAGGTCCGGATCCGGATTATGACAACATTACCTACACACTCCCTACCGGCGCATCCACACTCCGCTTAAGCCTGCCAACAGATATCGATAATTTCCTTTTTGACGCAGACGGCGGCATCGGCGGCTACGGCATTCATGGCGGCGGCCATATTGAGGGTCTGGACCATGCCTGGATTGAATTAGTGCCGGGAACACCGGTAAAAAGCTGGGCGGCTGGAGTAGTAACCAATGTCGCACTTTCCGGAGACATTGAGGAAGGTGAACACTTTATCACCATTGACTACGGCTGTAATCTGGTGGGCACTCACATGGAGATTATAACACCATACGTGGAGATCGGTGACGTGGTTATTTTTTTTTTAATGTTTGGGTGTGGTATGAGATCTACACCCGAACAGA
>CAZIXI010000074.1:0-12876 GCA_964543115.1 uncultured bacterium | reverse complement strand
AGGTTAAGCTGGCACCAGCGGATATGGAAGGATTAAAAACAGAGTATCCCGGACAGTTATTGTCAGTAATCGAACCTCTCTTGCCAGCAGGTGAAATTCAGCTGGAAGTAAGCATTGCCAATGGGCAACTCCGGCAAGTTCGCAATCAGACAAAGGAAAAAGGAAAGAAATTTGTCAGCAGACGGCTGCGCTCAGCCCTGCAAGAATTATTTCAACATCGCCATTACCTGCCCCAGCCGCTAACTGATGGAAACTATCAGCTGTCAATTTCACCCCTGTTTTTCTTAAAGCCTATACTTTTACAATACGCCCTGCGCCATCAACTGGACCTGGCCCTAAACAGGGAAAAAATGGACCAGGAATCAGCGGAAAAACAGGCCCGGCAGAATGACCGTTATTTCTTTGCTGATCTTTCTTATCCCCAACAGCTTCACCTCCTCTGGTCCCTCTCCCTGAAAAATCCCGCGGGTATCCGCGGTTATCACAGAGTAACAATACCAGGTAATATCTATCGAGAAAGTGAGGATATATTTACTGACCTGGCAGCAATATTTGCTAACCGGCAGGAATTAAAAAATGATCTAACCAGTAGAGACAACAGCGTGTTGTGGTCCATCATCAAAACCCAAACTTCCAAACTGCAGATAACTTATCAGGAAAAAGATTATCCCAGCGTCGCTGGTATCTCCCTAAAAGATATCCTGGAACTGCCTGCACTGGTACTGAAACTCAAACCTGATGAACTGGCCCTACTGCAGGCGGAAAGCCACCGGCTCTCTTTTCGGTCTTTAGAAGCCGCCTACCAGCGCAGCAAAAATAATGAAAACCAACTGGCCAACCTCTTTCTCTTCCTCGCCGGCTCAGCGGATGAAAAGCACCTGGAGCTAACAGCAAAAATATTCGCCGCCCTGTTAAAAAAACATAAATATCCTTATCTGTATAAACCTGTATCCTACTTTATCCTGGCCTTCAGGGAGCCGTCTTCCTTTGTCCGGCGGGATAATTTCATCAGCTATTTCAGCAAAAAAAGATATTCAGGTCACCACAGCCGGTCTTTCAGCCTTGTACTCACTGGATATTTCCAAGATGATGTTAGAGAAGAAAAAGACTTCTCCCCGGCCTGGCAACGGGAACTAGAAATCTTTACCGCCAGCAGAAAAGATGATAATTCCTTTAAAATGCCGGATTTTGTCAAAGATTACATTATCGCCTCCGGTTCCCGGGAACTGCGGGCCCAAATAGGCGATTTTTCCTGGGTAGCCGGCCAGGTCACCCTGTTGCTATTTCGCAAATACAAAGATACATTCAAGCAGGTCCCCTCTGAGTTTATTGACCGGATGACAAAAGCATATTGGGCGGGAACCGCTGAAATAAAGGATAATAAAGAAACATTAATAGCCCTTATTGGCAGTGACCCCCGCGCCCGGGCGGTTAAGTTCTTAAAACAAATCGTTGTCGGCCGCAGGACAAGAACGGTTAAAGACAAGCGGCATGATGACACCATCTCCCTGAGAGAAAGAAAAAAAGCCCTGCAGATCTACGCCGACCGCCTGGGCCGGCAGGCCCTGCCCCAGTTATTAGAATGGATTAAAGACGAAGATGTGGGAACAGCCCTGGAGGAACTCATTTTGGAAAAAATCTCTACCCTGCTCTCCTACGAAGAAATACTAAATTCACTCACTAATCCGGCAACAGCAAAGAAGGAACAACAGCCGCCACAACAACTGACATTTGACTTTGTCGCAACCCGGAAAGAAGACTACACTCACCGCTATCGCCGGACAATCACCACCGTCGAGCAGGCCATTGCCCACCTTGATGTTTTCTGGGACCGTTTGGTACTCAGGCAATTGAAAGATAAAGAAGGAAAAGACAAGGAAATGTCTCGCAACAAGTCCGCCTTCCAGGATGTGCGGGAGGCCCTGGAAGAAGTCAAAACCCTGATGCCCCTGGCCCGTAAAATGAAATTTCATCTGCTGCAGACAGATGAATGGGTGCTCTATACCTATGGCAACTTCATCTTTATCTCTGAAGGCGCCCTGCGCGCCATCCGCCGCAAATCCAGTTTAATTCTCGCCCTCGCCCACGAAATCGCCCACCGGGAACAGCTCTGGACCCATACCCTACAGCGGATAAAATCCAATAAAGATTTTGAAAAAAAGACAGACTTAAACTTCATTAAAAAATTCATCTTCCAGAAAAAACTGGGCACCTTTACCTTTGCTCCTCAGGAAGACGACGATGCCGACCGTCGGGCCATCGCTGTTGCCACCCAACTGGGCTACACCCCGGATGAGGCCTTAACACTAAATAGAGACATGCATACCGTCAGAGAATTATCCAGCGGGGCAACTTCCGGCTTACTGAAAACCGGCCACCACAATCACCTCTCCCGCGTGATGAACATGCAGGGGGAGGCGCTGCCCTATCAATTGGCGCTGCTGCCGGAACAGCAAAAAGAAGACTGTTTCTTGCGTTTTGTCCGGGAAGAGAAAGATAAGACTAAGAGTGTAAACCATGCTTTCGATGCAACTAGGAGCCGCTGGGAATCCGCGCCCAAAGAAGCCCGGGAACAGGCCATCGCCGGCTGGCTGCACTATATCCGGGAATATCTGCGGGAAACCAGTAAAGTTAAATACCCCAAAAAATATCATCCAGTAGGCGCGCTGAAAGAACTGCAGGATTTTTACCAGGAATTCCGGCCGCTCTGGCTGAAAAAAGATGAAATGATCCTCGACCTTATCCCGCTGGATCTCATTGATCAAGTTGTGGCCAAAGATCCTGGCTATCAGAGTTTTGCCGGTTTACGAAAAGCTTATCAGGAACTAGGAATGATTCACCGCCCGCTTGACCTCACCCAAAGTACCCGCACGGCCCAAGTACTCTATCATCTATCTCAACAAACACTTTATCCAATCAATCTCCAACAATGGCTGCGCCTAATCCAGGGAATAAGATCCAGCGGAAAAAATGATTTACCTTCATCAACAAGTGATCTTATAATTCACCACGCCCAGGCGCTGCTGCCGGCATTCCGTTTTGGCTTAGAGCTGGCCCGGGAAAGAAACTCTTTTGGAAAATCGCTGGAACAAGATCTCCTCTTTTTAAGGCAATTGGCAGGATTACCTACAGATAAAGAAACATTCTCCAAGTATCAAAAGCCACGTGGATATCATTCTGAAAGCTCCATCCGGGACAAATTTCAACAATATTATGACGATGCGCTAAGGGAACTCATTGACCGTCACAACATCAGCCTCATTCATAAAGAAAAACGGGAGGCAGTGGCCCAGGTACTCAGCTATTCATTGGACCCGGTTGGTATTGCCCTTTATATTTACCGGAAATCCGTCCGGAGAAAAAAGAATCCTCTGCGCAAAGCAAAAACACTCTTTCAGCTTCTCGAATTCATCACCTATCCTCATTATTCATCGCTAAAAAGCACCATTTCCGAAACAGTGCTGGAAGAAGAAGCCAGAACACTATACTCAGAACTTCAGGCAGCCGGCCTGCTGACAGACAAGCTGCAAAAGAAATTCCACCAATCCTTTAAACAAAAATATTATTTTTCTATTGGTTATTATGAAGAAACAGTAAAGCAGGGCTTAATTAATCAACTCGCTAATCTAACCGCCAAGGAAGATATTGCCGCTGCCTACCTTGCTGCCCTGGCCCGCCAATATAACCAAACCTATGTCGAACCAGGCAAATTTAAGCAGAGCCTTCGTTATGATACTCAAACTTTCATTAACCTCGGCCACTGGGTTATCACGGAAAAACTTGATTATGATCCCCTGACCTCCCTGCCGATTATTGCCGGCATCAGTAAAGTGATTAAAGAAGGAGAGGCCCACAATCTGGTTGACGATGAGCTAACAGAAAAAGTTAATAAAATTACTCAGCGGTTGTTCGATAACCTTTTCCGACAAATTGAGGAACACCCGGAAGACACCTTTAACTACGAATGGTTCGATAATTTGTATAAGGATATTATTGATATCGGCAACAGCTTGGGTTTCACAAAAGAACTGCTGGACTCCTTCTCCGGTCCCCGCTTCCAAACCACCTTAACCCGTCTGGTCAGCTTTCCTAATATTAGCAAGGAAGAAAGGAACTGGTCTCCTCAGGGTGAAGCCGGCAAACAACGCGCAAAACGATTCTACCGCTACCCTGATTTACAGGCCGCTGCTTATCGCAAGAAAAAGAAGGTGCACCAACAGCAGTTCGGCCCCAGCAGTTTTGACCGGGACCTGGATCTTCTTTTATATAATATGGAAGAAAATGAAACCAGGGATGAGTTACTAATGGCCCTGGTTAACAGTCACTGGGAGAACTTATCCGCGGAAAAACTCGCCCTGCTCTGTCAGGAGTTTTCCAAAGACGGTATTGATTACAGGCAATCCCTATTAAAAGAAGGGATCCGGCGCATTCTGGCCCACTCCCACCCGATTCTATTGGGGGACTGCCCCCCGATTTCATCGGGGGACCGCCATAAAGGAATGGGTATAGACTGCCCTCCGGCAGAGTCCTGCCAGCGGGCCATAAACTATATCCTGCGCCATCATGATACCCGGTCCAAATATCGTGACGAACTGCTTGATTACCTGCTCGCTCGCGTTTCACTCTCTAAAGAACAACTGCTGCGCTACGAAACCCTGAAGAGCCGCTTTGGCGGCGAGGCGGTAAAGGAAGCGGAAGGTTTCCTCTTTATCAAAAACTTGGAACTGATCTCCCAGTTAGAACCAGAGAAGAAACTGGAGTTTCTCCTCTGGATAAAAGACATCGGCCCCCGCCCCTCTTACTTCACTACCGAGGGCCGGGCGGAAACCACCTCCTATACCAGAATGGATAAATCTCTGCGCCATAAACTGCTCAATGAACCGGAAAACAGCCTGGGTAACGCGGACCGATTTAACCGGGAATTTAACCGCCTGCATCCGGAGGACCGTAAACGCTTCTTCACCGAAATCCTCGGCCGGCCGGATGGAATTCTTTCTGACCATAGGGTAAAGCAACAATTTATTGCCGAAGAAATCTGGCAGCTACTGGAAACAGTAGAAAAAAACTCCCCGGAAGGCCAATTGATAACCATCTATCTGGAAGAAGCCGATCCCTTGACCAGCGCCCGCGTACTGGCCAGGATGCTGGATATCTCCTTTACCGGCCTGAACAACTATGAACGCTTAGCTCTGTTACTGCAAACCATCGGCTTTATCGGTGATAAAACCGCCCAGTGGTTCTCCGTCCGACTGGAATCGCCAGCCGCCCGGCAGGCCTTTCGCGACGCCCAACGGCGCCCGCGGCCCTTTTCCAAACTGGCAGCGGTAAAAATTTTAGAAGAAGAATGGGGCCGGCCCATGGCCGAGGTACTCAAAAATGGCCTGGGCCAGGAACTGGGTTATGGCTCCTCCAAAGGCGTCTGGGAAGCAGAGCTCTTGGACGGCACTAAAGTCGCCGTTTCCGTTCAGCGGCCAAAATTCACCTTGGAAATTAACTATCAACAGCATCTGGTTAATAAGGTATTAGACCGTTTCCGGCAGACAGGTTACGGCCATAAATACGGCGGCTTGATCGCCGAAACCATGGATGTGAACCAGGCTATGCTGGCCGGTGAAAGTGATTTACGTTCGGAGCTGCGTGAATATACCCGCCTGCGGGAAACCCTGGAAGATATTCAATTACCAAAAGTGCTCCCGGAATGGACCAGCCAGCGCGTTGCCGTTACCGAACTGGTCAGTTCCAGCACCAGGCTGAATGAAGTAGAAGATACCGCTATCCGCAAAAAAGCTACTCAAACAGTAATCACCGCCATGATCCGCCAATTAATTCACCACGGCACGTTCCACGCCGATCCCTGGCCCTCTAATATTCTCGTCACCCCTGATGAACAGGTCAGCTTTATTGATTTTGCCGTAGGTGGGCAGATACCCGAAGAACACCTGGATACCTTTATTGATTTAATCAAAGCCATTCTCATAAGAGATATTCAGAAGATACAACGGCAACTGGAAAGGCTTACTGCTAGTAATGCTGATCCAAGAAGAATCCCGCGCAAAAACATCGTTGCCTTTATTGATAAACTAACCGCCTCCAGGCGGATAGTAGATATGTGGATCAATCTCCTGGAACTACTGCACAAAAACAATCGCGCCTTTACCGGCTCACTCCGGGTGGAATTCGCCAAGTTGCTGCGCACCTTGGGCATCCTGGAAGGCCTGGAACAAAGCGCCAATCTCCGGGGCTATCTCCTAGGCAGGTTACTGATTGAACTGGGATCAATAGCTGAACGGCAGAGAACCGCCATCCCCGACGAAGACCGCACCCTTTCTTCAAGCCTCTAATCCCTCATGAAGGAGGTTGGACCTCCTTCATGGATACTACGCGGAGATTTTTCTTGTTTGGATTATTAGGCTGTAGCCCTTGGTGAAAAAGAGGAGGAAATCCAGGCGGGAAATCAGCCAGACGAGAGGATAGATTAGTGAATAGAATTTAAAGGCTTTGGCCTTCTTCCTTAGGTCTTCCTGAGTAACTAACAGCCCCTTCTTAGTAGTTTTTCCACCGCCAGCCTTAGTCACCAGACCGATAAGTGTATCCATCAATTCCGTAAAAAACCGAGAGTATGTTCTGCACTTTACTATTTCAAATTTACCCTCCAGCAAGGATTGCAACTGTCGCCCGGTATACCCAGCCCGAACATGGCCATGGCTGGCCGGCCCCATTCCCACAAGTTTACGAAACCAGCAAAGGAGGGAAAAACTCTTTAAATAAGGCACATTGATAATTAATGATCCCTTACCTTTTATAATCCGGTAAAGTTCTATGATAAATTCCTTATCGGCATCAATATGCTCCAGAAAATCTATGATTACAACTCCGTTAAAAGTATTATCCGGGAATGGTGTTGATTTTCCATCTATCTTATATACATCCCCCCCCACGAGATCCTTTATTGCACTCACCGCCTCTTCTTCCAGATCGGCACTCTGCCAGTTACCTCCCCGCTGCCGTAACAGATAACTGATCACACCGTTATCACCGCCAATATCCAGATAACTTCCGGCAGGATCAACCTCTAGAAAAGAATTAATGGCCCTGAGCTTGTTCTGTTTAAGGATGGACTTACTAAACAATTTTAAGTGCCAGTTATCTTGCTTATTATTCATTTCTCTCATACGAACCCAACAGTTTCCGTAACCTGCCGTACCCGATAAGGTTATCGTTAAGAAAAGAAAACATATACTGAAACGGCAGACCGGCAACCTGTTTGCGAAAAAGGCGGTCACATTTGACGCAGGGATCAAGATTCTCCACATCATTCATTATCCTGTCTCTCAGCTCCACATACGGCCGGTCATTCCAGACATCCCGCAGACTCTTCTCCCGCAGATTGCCCATTGGCAGACGGCCGTAATAATCCTGGGGGCACGGAGTTACGGTACCGTCCCAGAGGATAACCATCGCGTACCAGAGAAAGGTGCACCGGGAATAAGTCCGGGGAAAAGCTCCCTCTCCGGGTACGGGCAATGCCCCTCCCCAGTTATAGAGCTCTTTAAATATTATTTCGTCTAACCCCAATTGCTTAAACTCACCGGCAAAACGATTGCGGTCATTAATATCATAGAGCGCCTTAAATTCCGGAAATTCTATTTCTTCAACAACTGTATACGGCTTAGAACTTTTCTTCTTTTGACGGATACGGAGAAAATCCTTGATATTACCGATCGTCCTGGCAAAATCCGCGTTGACCCTGATCCTTTCATAGGGCTCGGCAGTAAAGCCATCAACAGAAAAAGATATCAGATCAAGCCCGGAATCAACCAGGGCCTCCGCCTGAAGAGGATTTAACAGGGTGGCGTTACTATGCATTTTTACTTTTAGTCCCGCGGCCTTAGCATATTTGATCATCTCGATCAGCCGGGGCTGCAAGAGTGGCTCTCCCCGATGATGAAGATAGATATCATAAACAAAATCCCCGGCCTCATCGATAATCTTTTTAAACAAACCAAAATCCATCCGCCCCTTCTTCTCTGCCGGCACATCCTTATTCAGACACATAGTACACTTAAGGTTACAAATATCCGTTGGTTCTACCCACAACCTTATCGGCATAGAAGTTAGCCTGGTCCGCTTACGGCGGTAATTTGACAAAATCTTAGTCAGCAGCGTAATTTGTTTAATCTTATTCATATTAGATATTGCAGTCAAAGACTCTATATTCTATAATAATTCTCTTAACCATAACAGAAAAAAGGAGGCCTTGTGCTTAAATCCCTGCTTATCTCTATGCGCATTCCCCACTGGATAAAAAACTCCTTCATCTTTGCAGCCTTAATCTTTGCCCGGCAAACATTTGTGCCTTTAGCTCTCTTGAAAACGTCAATAGCCTTTCTGCTGTTTAGTTTGATTTCCAGCTGCGGGTACCTGATTAACGATCTGGTAGACTGCGAAGAAGATAGAAAACATCCAGTAAAAAAGAAAAGACCTTTGGCCGCAGGCAAACTAACCAAAAGAGCCGCCCTCTGCAGCGCTATCATTATCGGGGCCTTTTCCTTAACCTGCAGTTTCTTACTCAACCAGACATTCGGTCTTATCTTAGTGAGCTATTGTATTTTGGAGCTGATTTATTCTTTTTTCCTGAAACACAAGGTTATTCTGGATATTTTTGGCATTGCCTCGGGTTTTATTTTTCGCGTACTGGCCGGCGGCGCCGCCATCCAGGTAGCCGTCTCTCCCTGGCTGCTGGTCTGCACGGGCCTGGTCAGCCTTTTTCTGGGTTTCAGTAAACGCCGGCACGAACTGGTACTGCTTGGCGAACAAGGCCATCAGCACCGACCGGTGCTGACTGAATACAGCCCCTATTTCCTTGATCAGATGATTTCAGTGGTTACCGCCGCTACTCTGATTGCCTATATCCTCTATACCTTAAGCCCAGAAACCATCCAGAAATTCGGCACTAATAAACTTATCCTGACAGCACCGTTTGTGCTCTACGGAATATTCCGCTATCTCTACCTGGTTCATCAAAAGGAAAAGGGAGGAAGTCCAACCAAATTATTGCTGACCGATAGACCGTTAATGGTAAGTATTCTTCTGTGGGTATTGAGCGCGATGATAATTATTTATTAGTGAAACTTGTAAAACTAGTAAAATCTAATATCAAAACAACTAAATTTACCAGTGAATTTATCCTCTTCTACATCCACCTGATTAACAACTGCCCCTGCCGGTCCCTGCCGGCACCACTGAACCATACTGTCCACGGCATCTTTTTCACCCTCAAACAACGCCTCGACCTTGCCGTCCGGCCGGTTCTTTACCCAGCCGTCAATTCTCAGTATCTGGGCCTGCCGCCGTGTTTCATAACGAAAACACACACCCTGAACAAAGCCGGAAATAATGACATGAGCTTGTTTCTTTTTCATTTTTTAACTACGCGCCAAAAGAACCACTCCTGAACAGATAACCCCTAAGGCTATCCATCTTAACGGGGATACCGTCTCCCCCAGCAACTGCCAGGAAAGAAGCACGGTTAACACATAACCCATGCTCACCATCGGATAGGCAAGGCTCAGGGCTACCTTACTCAAGACCACCAGCCAGACAAAGGAACTTATGCCGAAGAGGGCAAAGCCGAGAAAAAGTTTAAAATCAGAGAATATTTTTTTTATTAAAAATACCGGGGTACTTAAACTAAGATGAATTTCACCAACATCCATCATCCCCTTTTTAAGGAAAATTTGCCCGGACACCGCCAAAGACACCGAAAACAAAATAAGTAAGAAATTCTTCACTAACTACCTCCTTCAGCTGCTCGACTGAAACACACGAACCTCATTTATACTCCAATAAAATACCTTATGCTCTCCCGTCTGAATAACGCGTAAATAGCGGGCATCGCGCGGGTAAAAATAAAGTGAAAACCAATTTTCACGCGGATCTGCTAACAAATCCAGCACATAATTGGCATAAATAAACCTCAACGGGACATGGCGCCAGGAACGGCCGTCGGTGGAGACCTCCAAGGCGATCCCGCGAGGAAAATCCATCCGGTTTTCAGCCAGAGCGAGAGATACCCGGTTAATAGAATAAACCTTTCCCAAATCAATCTGGACCTGCATTCCGGGAACCTGCGCCTGAGCGGAATGCCAGCGGGTAGTTAAATCTCCGTCAATTGCCAGCGAAGTTTCTTCCGGATTATAATTCATTTCCAGGATTAAATCTCCCTGAGGAATCTCCCGGCCGGTCCTATTAACCTCATACTCCCGCGGATCACCAATGACCTCATAAACACAATCGTCAGCATCCTTAAAACTTAATTTAAAATCGTCTTCTAAATGATCCAGCTTCACCGCCAGCTCCGGGGAATGAATAACCACATATTTTACCCCCAAAGACTTAAGCATCTGCACTGTATCATCTGTCGGAAAATCAGCCATTTTTTCCGCTATCGGCCAATAGGCCGGCGGACTATAACCGCTGTAGCCATTAACCATTTTCTTGCCGTGCCAAAGAGACCAATAGAGGTGACTGGCCTCCTGAAAAAATTGCGGCACACGCTGCGGCATGGGCAGCTCAATAATCACCGCCTGCTCATCCTGTTCGCCGAGCCATTGATAAACCGGCGGAACTTCACTCGGCCGATAACAGCACAAATGAATTGGAATACTTGCGTATTCGAGCACCAGCAGCAAGGGGACGATGCTTACCCATAGATATTTATAACGATAGCGGGAAAATCTTTTTCTTAAACGGGCAAACCCCAAACCGGCCAGCACCGCCAGAGCCAGAATAAAAATTACATGCCACCGGCCGGGCGTGCGCAAACCCTGAAAACCCGGAACCAACCGGTATAATAAAGAATAAGGGCCGGCGATAAGATCCTTATCCATTATTCTGATCTGCGGGCCGCAACAGAATAAAAAACTCAATATCGCCACAACCAAATACAACTGCCCTATCCCCCGGTTCTTAGAGATATACTGCCAGATCCTTTTTCGCTGAATAAATATTTTTACCGCTAATAAAGCTAATAATACATAGAACGGACGCTCCAGGCTTGTGGCTTTTAATTTAACGCCCAGAACAGCCACTCCTGTATCAAAACCTCCTTTGATTAAAACCCATAAAATTAAAACTACCAGCAGCCCAATCAGCACATTAAGAGCCCTGTTAACCTTAATGCCCACTCTAGCGGCTTTGACAGCCGTCTTGATTTTGGGAACCGTTCCCCATAAATTAGCACAGGCCAAAAGTACCGCCAGCAATCCGGGAAACATAATCGCTTCCGGATGCGCGAGTTTATTAAGCCAACTACCATAGAGCCAGTTACCGGCCGGTGCCGCCAACCAGGCCTGCAGCTGCGGGGAATAGTCCTGCACCTCTTCCAGTGAACGAACAAAACCAAACTCTTTGGCCAGATAAATGTAAGGATAATACAGAGGCAGAATTAACAGCCCGACAATTACTAAAACTCCTCCAAGCTGCAGCCAAGCGGTAATTGACATTTTTTTAATAAGAGCAAAATAAATAAGAAAAATAAACACCGTTACCGCCAGAAACAGCCCATTATGCCCTGAAGAGATAAATTGCCAAAAGAAGAACAGGGCAAAAAGATAGAGATATTTCTTCTTTTGATTATTATCCAGGTATTTGTGCAGATACAACAAAGCAAACGGAATCCACTGACTGGTAAGCACATGCACGTGGGTCAGGTGACTAAAACGGAATGGACAGAAGGCAAAAATAATCCCGGCAACTACACCGGCTAACCAGTCACCGGTAAGATAATTAACCAGGGCCCAGGCGGCAAAACCGGCTAAGACAAAGGTAAGCAAACAAATAAGATTGTAGCAAATAAGCGGGCCTTTGGTGATCAAATATATCGGCAAGGCTAAAATACTGTTACCCAGCATATGTTCTGAATAGGCAAGAGTAAATTGATATGGATAGAAAATATTGGCCTGAAACAACTTCCAGGGTTGGCTGATCAGGGTCTTGACATTCCAGATCAGTGTCCAGGTAGAAAACAGCGGGTCGCCGCCATTAATCACCATCGTCCCCAGATGAAGGACAATTGGATAGGTTAAAAGCAGCGTCAATATAATAAAAACAAATAAGGCCAGTAAACCCTTTTTCATTATTAATACTATTGCTCTAATCGTTAATGGTTTGGTCAAACGGCAATAGCATAGCACATCTACCTTCCAGTGACCAGATTTAATTGACAACCAGGCACTTATTTTGCTATGCTAATAAAGTTACAAGGAATATTTATGCCTAAAAAACCCATTTTAATCATTGAAAGCGGCGCCCAGCGGGGCAATAGTTTCCTTCTGGAAGAAGAAAACACCCTGGGCCGTGATCCTTCCAGTTCATTGCATCTTCCCGATCCCCGCATTTCCCGTAATCATTGCCGTATCTGGCGTGACAAAAATGATTATAAAATAGCTGACCTGAAGAGCAAAAACGGCACCTATATCAATAACTTTCTCATCACAGAAACCATCCTGCATACCGATGACATAATCCAACTGGGAGAAACCAGACTGAGATTCCACTTTAAAGCGGAAAAACCGGACCTGGATGTCTCTCTGGAAACGGCGGACAGCAAACAAACGATGGTGCTTAGTCGCCTCCCCTCAAGACAGATGCAGAAATTGGATCCAAAACTGTTAACGAAGCTTACCCAGGAAAAAACAATAAAAGACCTGACAACACTCTATCATTTAAGTTTTTCTATCTATATGATCCGCAACATTGACAGGTTACTTACCAGGGTTCTCGAACTGATCTTTCAAGCCGTTCCCGCGGAAAGAGGCGTTATTCTTTTAGTGGATGATCAGACCAGAGAATTATATCCGCGCGCCAGCCGCATTA